>JARLGM010000001.1 GCA_031292755.1 Candidatus Sulfopaludibacter sp. | reverse complement strand
CTCGGCGATGAGGCCGGTCTTCCGGCGATCGGCCAGGTCGAGCTGCGCAAGCACCTGGAAAGCCAAGGTCAGGAGCGCATCGCCCGCCAGAATCGCCATGGCATCGCCGAAGACTTTGTGGTTGGTAAGCTTACCGCGGCGGTAATCGTCGTTATCCAGCGCCGGCAGGTCGTCGTGAATCAGCGAATAGGTGTGGATCAGTTCCAGCGCGCAGGCGCAGCCGGCCACGCCCGCCGCGTCGCCGGACACGGTGTGCGCGGCCTCCATGCAGAGGATCGGGCGGATGCGCTTCCCGCCCGCGAACAGGCTGTAGCGCATGGCGCGATGGATGGTTTCGGGCGCAGCGGACTCCGCCGGGACCAGCCGGTCCAGTTCGCTATCCACCAGCTTCCGCTGCTGGGCGAGGTATTCGCGCAGGTTCATGCTTTCTCGGATTTTTCGGGGCGGAACGGCTCGGCGACGATCTTGCCCTCTCTGCGGACCAGCATTTCGACGCGCGTTTCGGCCTCTTCGAGCTGCTTGCGGCAGGTATCGCTCAGCTCCATGCCGCGCTCGAACAGGGCGAGCGAACGGTCCAGGGCCAGGTCGCCCCCTTCCAGTTCCTTGACTACCTTTTCGAGTTCGTCCAGGCAGGATTCAAACGATACCACGGGGCTCGCGCCGGCTGGATTTTCCGCCATCGCCTCATTCTAACAACGAGTGCCCCCACCATTGTTAATGCGCCAATGTCAACTCTCGGGAACGTTGCCGGATCACCTGCCCCCCGCTATTCTTCGGGTTGGCGAAAGGAGCGATATGAACGAGGCGCGGTGGGAGCCCAGGCAGCCCAAGCCCGGACAATATTCGTTAACGTGGCGAGGCCAGAATTCGAACACCTACTCGACCGAAGGCAACGGCCTGGATGTTTCCTCCTCCGGCGTTGGAATTGAGTGCCCCACCGAATTGAAGGCGGGCTCGATTGTCTTCCTGCAGGCGCGGGATGGCTCCATCCATGCGTCCTATGAAGTGGTCTATTGTACGCGGCGGGGTGCCCGGTTCCGCGTCGGTCTGGAGGCGCGGGAAGAGGCGCAGGATCGGGAAAAACCGGCTGCCGCCAAACCCGCGGAAAGGCCTGTCGAGGGTGAAGCCGATCACTACGAGACGCTCCAGATCAACTCCAAGGCGGATCTCCAGACCATTCACCGGGTGTTCCGCATTATGGCCGCGCGTTTCCATCCGGACAACCCCGAAACCGGCAACGTCGAGCAGTTCCTGCGGATGAAGCGGGCATATGCGGTGCTCTCCGATCCGGAACGGCGTAGGGAATACGATGCCATTCTGGAAACAAACAAGGATGACGGACCTCGGCCTATCTTCGAGCTGAAGGATTTTGTGACTGGGGTTGAGGCGGAAGCCAATCGCCGTTTGGGGGTGCTGTGTCTGCTGTACCGCCAACGGCAGACCAACCCGGACGCTCCCGGTGTGTCGCTTCTGGACCTGGAGCGCGAGATGGGGTTTCCGCGCGAATACCTCAGCTTCACGACCTGGTATCTGCGCTCTAAAGACTACGTCACCGTCGCGGACAATTCGGATTACGCCCTGACGGCCCTGGGCGCGGATTTCGTGGAAAAGAAAGCCGTGCGGCACGAGATCGTGGGCAAACTGCTGAATCCTTCGCTGCGTGTCCGCCGTCCCGGCACAGCCGGCAAGGACCGGCAAAAGAGCGCCAGCCCGCCGAGCCGGCCACTCCTTACGGCGTAGTCCGGTGGTCATTCCCGGTGTCGCCTGGAAGCTCCGGCTAACCGGGCATCGCTCCAATCGCTCTACCCCCGTTCATGCAGCCTGCTAGCATCAGTAAAAGCTATGGCACATTCGGAATTCCCGTTGCCTTCTGCGCTTACCCGCCGCGTGTTTCTGTATTCCGCCGCATCGACCCTGCTGGCGGCTCCCGCCGAGCCGGGTTACCAGTTGCAGAACGAAGCCATGCGCCTGGAACTGCACGCCGGACCGGAGGGAGTGTACCTTGCGAGCCTCGCACTGAATCGGGAACCCGGCTGGCCGGGCCAGGGCTTTAGCGGCAACCTCCTGCCCCGCATGGCGGATACCACCCTGCTCCGGAGCGGCACCGCCATTTTGGTGGAAGGTTCGGGCTGGCATGGCAGCCGCATGAAGGATCCCTCCAAGGTGACCGCCGGACCCGGCTGGCTGCGCTTGGAAGGCATCGAACTCGGGCCCGCTGAGCGTCCCTTGGCGAGGGAAGAGTGGTCAGTAGAGCTCGGGGCCGCCGGTTTACGCTGGCGGATTACACGCACCTTCCTCGAAGCCTGCCTTCTGACGGCCGATCGCTTTCCGGCGCTGGTGCTTACCACCCAGGCCGGGCGCGGCCGGTATTCGGAAATCCCGGGCTTCCTGGATGCGGAAATGCGCCTGGACGGAATTAAAGGCTTTCCCGTCGACGCGGCCGCCCAATGGTATGAGGTAGTCTCGCCCCGCCGCGAACAGAATATTCACTTTGCACCCTCGAATCTGCATGCCAAGGTGCGGTTTACCTCCGGCTTCTTCAGCTATGCCAAGGCTGTGGCCGATGGGACCGCCTCCGCCGTCACCCTGGGCGCGGAGAGCGTGGACCGCACCGCGCCGTCGAAAGCGTACCAACGCGGCGCGGTAGAGAAGCAGGAGTGGTCCTTCGCGCCCGACCCCGCCGGCGGCACGCCCCTGGACGTGCATCTCCCGGACCCGTTCCTCAACACGCAGCTCATCAGTTTTGCCGGCGTCTACAACCAGTGGATGGGCTGGATCTTCGGGAACAATCCCGCCAGCGTTCCGTGCCTTCACGAGATGGGCTGGTTTCCTATGATCCACGGCATCCAGCGGGCCAACCCCGAGTTGCAGCAGGCAGCCGGACGCGAACTGGCTTTCTTCGCCCGGACCGGCGTGGATGAGAACGGCTATGTGATGCCGCGCTGGTGGATCCAAGGCTATTACAAAGTGCCATGGGGCAACCTCCACGACCAGATTCCACACTTTATCCTCGCCGTGTACTATCACGCAATCCATACCGGCGACCGGGAATTTGTTCGCTCGCTCATGCCGGTTGTGCTACGCGTGGCGCGATACATGAACTCATTGGACTCCGATGGAGACGGCGTAATCGAGGTGCCGGAGACGTCCGGTCTTCCCAATGGAAAACGGGAGTGTTCCAACTGGTACGACATCATCAAGTTCGGCCATAAGGACGCATACATCAATATCCAATGCGTGGAAGCGTTGCACGCTGTCGCGGAGTTGGGAGCATGGCTCGGCGACGCGGAACTTGCAGCGGAATACAGGAGTCGCCACGCACGGGCCGCCGAGGCGCACAACCGCGTCTTCTGGAACGAAGCGGAATCTCTGTATAGCGATTGGATCGACGTGCACGGCGACCGGCGCCATTACTTCTACACCGACCACAATCTGATGGCGGTGATTCAGGGCGTAGCCGGGCCGGAGCGCTCGCGGCGCATCCTGCGCAACCTGGACGAGCATTATGCGCGCCTGTGCCGGGACTTCAAAGTGTCGCGGGACGCCATTTACGCGACGCCCTGCAATATGCGGCCGGTATCGCAACTCGGCGACATGGTGGATTTCGGCAAGCGTAGCAATCAGACGAACTTCCCCAACTACGAAAATGGATGCTCGTTCTTCCACTCGACCGGCTTGGAAATCGCGGCGCGCGCAGCGGATGGCGACAGCGAAGGCGCCTACCAGGTGTTCGAGCGGGCCATGCGCTTCGGCTACGCACGCAACCGCCTGTGGGGCGCGGCCCTGAAGTGGGACACCGGCGCGCTGGTCAGCGAGCCGCTGTGCGACTCGTTACTGATCGCGTGGGGCTTCCTGCGAGGCTGTTTTGGTGCGTGGCCCGGGCTGGACGGCGTGCGCATCGCGGGCCGCGCGCCCGCCCGGATGGAGGGCGCCACCTACAAATTCTGCCATCTCGGCAGGGACATTGCGCTCGAAGTTCGCAACGGCGTCACTCGCGAGGCCCAATAGACGGAAGTTCCGCCACACGAGTTGCGGTGCGAGGGTGTTACTGTTTCTTGTATGAAAACAGGGTTGTACGGGCGGATCGTTTTTGGCGCGTCGGCGGTGTTGTTCGGCGTCATCGCACTGATGTGGTACGACTCTGACACCTGGCAAACCCTGCGCCAGATCTGGAGCCTGCCTTTTGGAACCATCATCGGCGGGTGTCTCATGATCTTTCAAATTGCCGGTGGGATTGGGATGCAATACCCAAGGACCGCGCGTTGGGCGTCGATCGTTCTCGGCATCGTCTATTTGCTTTTCTCCCTGGCCTGCCTCCCTGGCATCGTTGCCGCACCGGCCGTCTATGTGCATTACGGGAGCTTCTTCGAGCAGTTTTCCTCACTCTGTGGTGCGATTGCCCTGTACGCGGCAACCGAGGCAAATGCAGCACGGGCGGTAGCGTTCGGCCGGGCGGCGCGCCTGGGTCTCGGAGTCTGCGCGATTTCATTTACTCTGAGTCAGATACTCTATCTTCCCGTGACCGCTGACCTGGTTCCCAAGTGGATTCCGCCAAATCAGACTTTTTGGGTGATACTCACGACGATCGCATTTGCACTCGCTGCAATTTCCATTCTCATCAATCGCCAGGCACGGCTTGCGATTCGCCTGATGACCCTCATGCTGGCACTCTTTGGTGTGCTGGTTTGGGTTCCGCGCCTGATCGCTCACCCGGAGGCCCATCTGAACTGGTCTGAATTCTGCTTGAGTTTCCTCATTACAGGGGCCGCCTGGATGGTGGGCGATTTGCCCGCCTTATGAAGATCCCGTTTCCGGCGAGGTGCCAGGCAGCCTTAATGCACCGTCCCGCTCACTGGCGCCGAGCTTCCGTCCCCATTAGTCAGGACTACCGATACCGACGCTACGGCGGAAGTCCCGCCGCTCACGGTGAAGGGTTGGGTCAAGCTGAACTGGCTGCCGAACGGCGCCGACGCGCTGCTGGAATACCAGGTGGCGAACAGGCTGGTTGCCGGAATGGTCACGCTGGTGGTTTGCAGATTCACTCCACTCGACGGCGTGAATGTGAACACCGCCTGCGTCATGCTGCGCGAAGTGGCGAAGCCGATCACCGTTACCGTAAAGCCGCCGCTGGTTGAGGCGGCGGTCACGGACGTGATTACGGGCGCCACGGAATTGACCCGGACGGTGCGAGTGGGTGCGGGTGAGGGAGTGATGTCCGTCGTACCGGCCAGAAGGTGCGCGGTGATGGTCGCAGTTCCCGCCACGGTCCCGATCTGCACCCCGATGGTCGCCGACGCTGTGGTCGAACCCGCCGGGATGGTCAGTTGCGCGGTGCGGCCGCCCGTGGAAAACTGCACGGTGGGGTCGTCCGGCCCGGAATCGGCGGCAAAGGTCAGGGTCAGGGTCACCGTGACGTCCACCGGATACGCGGTGCCGATCCCGATGGTTACGGTCGATTGCGTGGCCGGTGTCGAGGTGGTCGGCAGGCCGGTGACATTCAGGGTTGGCGCCGGCGGCAGGGCCACGGTCAACTGGAAGCTGTGGCTGGCGGTGGTGCCGGCGCTGTCTTTCACAGTCACCGAAACACTGGCGGACCCGGGAGCCGTCGTCGTCCCGGTGATGGCGCCGCCTGAAGAAATCGAAAGGCCGGCCGGTAATCCCGTGGCGCTGAAGGTGTAAGGCGGAACGCCGCCGGTGGCCGCCACGCTCGCCGAATACGCCGTGCCTGCCGTGGGATTCGCCAACGACCCGGTGGTAATGCTCAAAGGCGCCACCGCGATCGTGATCGAGAAGCTTTTGGATGCTGAAATTACCGCAACCGAAACGGCAGTATCGGTAACCGTGGCGGTCACCGGGAAGGTGCCGGCTTTGGTGGGCGTGCCGCTGATGGCTCCCGTGGAGGAGACGGAAAGTCCGTCGGGCAGCCCGCTAACCGCCCAGGAGTATTTGCCGCTGCCGCCGCTGGCAGCAAGGCCGGCCGAATACGCCACGCTCACCGCCCCGTCCGGCAGCGAACTGGTGGTCACGGTGAGTGCCCCGGCAGTGATGGTGATGGGGAAGCTCTGGGTCGCGGTGGCTTTGACAGAATCCGTGACGGTCACGCTCACCGTGGACTGTCCGGCGGTGGTGGGGGTACCGCTCACCGTGCCGTTCGCGAAACTGAGGCCATCCGGGAGTCCGCTGACCGCGAACGTATACGGGGGCGTCCCTCCGGTGGCGCCAATCTGGCCGGTGTACGCCACGCCGACCTGCCCGTTGCCGAGGGTGGCGGTGGCGGTCAGGGCCGACGTGTTCACAGTGAGGCTGAAACTCCGGGACCCCGGCTGCGACTGCACGCTATCGCTCACGACGATGCCGAAGCTATAGGTTCCCGGCGTGGTCGGAGTTCCCGAAAGGGTACCGTCCCCGGCCAGGCTGGTGCCGGGCGGCAGAGTGCCGGTCGCGCTGAATGTGTAAGGTGGAACTCCACCCAACGCTGCGAACTTGATGCTGACGGGGGAGCCCATGGCCACGCTTGCCAGTGGCGCCGGTGTGGTGATGGAGAGCGGCTGCGGCTTGATCAGCATGGTGAACGACACACTCGAGTTCAACCCGTCGGCATCGGTCACCACAACCGAAAAGTTATAGGTCCCGGCCGTGGTGGGCTGCCCTTTCAGAACGCCGCTATTATCCAGGATCAGCCCCGGCGGCACCGAGCCGGTTCCCAGCCCGAAACTCACGTTGCCATTCCCGCCCGTTGCGTTGAACGAGTAGTTATAAGAGACGTTGACGAAACCGGCCGGAGGCGAGCCTGAACCCAACTGCGGTGCAGGCGCCGGCGTGGATACCGGCGCGGAATAGCGCGCGCTGGCGCTCAGGCCGTTGGCATCGGTCACGGCCACCGAAATGTTGAACGTTCCAAACGAGGTGGGCGTGCCGGAGATCTCGCCGGTGGCTGGGTTGATGCTCAGGCCCTGTGGCAGTCCGCCGGCGCTCCAGAGATACGGAGGAGTGCCTCCGGTGACCGCCAGTTTGGCGTCGTAAGGCTGGAGGCCTGTTGCGGCAGGAATGGAAGTCGTGGTGATTTGGGGCGTATTGAGATTGATCTTGAACGGGGACGTGACGTAGTTGTCGGTGGTCTGCACGGCGATCAGCGCAGTGGCGCCGGCAATCATGCTGGCCGGAACGGTGCCGGTCAATTGCGTCGCGCTGACGAAGCTGGTTGGAATCGCAGTGCCGTTAAACAGCGCGGTCATCGTGGCCGAGAAGTTGCTTCCGTTCACGGTGAGCTTTCCACCCGGGTAGGGATTGGGGGTGACGCTGGTGATCGCCGGCGCGGGGAGCACGGTGACGTTGACCGTATTGGAGGTCGAGCCGGCCGGATTCTGCACCTGGAACGGGATGGTGCCCGCGGTGGACAAGGTCACGCTGGCAGTCAGGCTGGTGGAACTGACGAAAGTAGTAGTCACGGGGCTGCCGCTGACCAGAATGCTGCTCTGTGCCGGAGCCGCGGACCCGCTGGACAGGAAACCCGACCCGCTGACCGTCATCGCCGTTGGCGTAGTACGCGCCGTAACGGTAGAAGGCGCGACCGTGGAAATAGCGGGCGCCTGCACGGTAAATGTCACCGGGTTGGACTGGGATCCGCCCGGCTGGATCACCGCGACTGCAAGTTGTTGGGGCGTAGTCAGAAAGGACGCGGGAATGCTCGCGGTAGCGCTGGTAGAACCCCCGATGCTGGTGGGCAGTTGAGTGAATCCCGTATCGGTCCCCACCACGTTGATCGCGATCACGGACCCGGTGACGAAATTTGTGCCGGTCGCCGCGATCGGGACCGCGTTACTACCGGCGGGTGCGGAATTCGGACTGACCGCGGTGAGGGTGGGCGCCTGCACGGTGAATGTCACCGAGTTGGATTGAGCCTCGCTCGGCTGCATCACTACGAGTGCGAGTTGTTGCGGCTTGGTCAAATTGGATGCGGGAATGCTGGCGGTAGCACTGGTGGTGCTGACTATGGTGGTGGAAAGCGGCGAAAATCCCGTACCGGTCCCCACCACGTTGATCGCGATCACGGACCCGGCGACGAAATTCGTGCCGGTGATGGTGATTGGGACGGCATTACTACCGGCGGGCGCGAAATTCGGACTGATCGCAGTGATTGTGGGCCCGCCGACGATCTGGAACTGCGCGGTGGCCGTATAGTTGTCGACATCCGTCACCGTCACCGAGATGGTGGAGCCGCTGAAGGCGGTGGGAGTGCCGGTGATCTCGCCGGTGGCAGGGTTGATCGATAGTCCTTGCGGAAGTCCCGTGGCGGTCCACGTGTAGGGAGTAAAGCCGCCGGTCGCGGCCAGCTTGGCGTCGTAAGGTTGCCCGGCCACGGCGAGCGGAATTGAGGTAGTCGTGATCTGGATGGGAGTGCCGAGATTAATCTTAACCGCGGGTGTGATGTAGTAGTCAGCGGTCTCTACGGAGACCAGTGCGGTGGTGCCGACGTACAAACTCGCAGGCACGGTGCCCAGCAATTGCCCGGCGTTGACAAAGCTGGTGGGAATGGCCGCTCCGTTAAACAGCACCGCCATGGTGGCGGTGAAGTTGGATCCGTTTACAGTGAGCTGGCCCCCAGGAAAAGGATTGGGAGTGACGCTGGTAATCGACGGAGTTGCCAGGACGCTGACGTTGACTGTATTCGATAATGACCCGCCTGGATTTTCCACCTGAATGGGAACGATGCCGGCGGTGGCAAAAACAGCGGTCGTCGAAAGGCTGCCGGAACCGAAGGCGGTGGAGGCGGGGCTACCGCCGATCACAATCGTGCTCTGGCCGGGAGTTCCGAATCCGTTGGCAAGGAAGTTTGCCCCGGTCACCGTCAGGGCGACTGCCGTGGGGCGCGCGGTCACCGTGGAAGGCGTCACCGACGTAACCGTGGGACCCAGAATGGTGAACGGCAGGGAGTTGGACCGGGCACCGCTCGGTTGGAGAATCAAAACGCCCAGTTGCTGCGCCGCGGCCAGGTAGGCGGCGGGAATGGTCGCAGTGGCAGTGGTGGCATTGAGTACTGTGGTGGCCAGAGGCACTAACCCCGCCGAGGGTCCGCTGTAGACCAGTTCGATCGTCGAGCCCGCGTAGTTCGAGTCGAGTTGCGTGGTGGGGCTTACGAAATGCGTTCCCGTCACGGTAATCGGGACGGCGTTGCTACCGGCGATCGCAGAGTTCGGCACTACCGAGCTGATGGTGGGGGGATCGACGATCTCGATCGTTTGGTAACAGAGCAGAGAGTTGCCCCACTCATCGTAGATCTGCACGGCGTACGTGTATAGGCCGGCTTGTGTGGGAGTGCCGGAGAGCGTCGTACTAGTCGGGAAGTTCAGGCCGGGAGGCAGGCTGCCCGGGTTTGGGACATCCGCAAGCGACACGTCATAGGGCGCAGTTCCGCCGCTGAACATAGTGGCACTGTACGGCTGGCCGGTGGTGCCTGCCGGCAGCACGTCAGACAGGGGCGGGGCAAGCGGCGGATTCACGATGAAGACTGCCGCGTTCGAAACGGCGGAGCCCTGGAATACCGTGATATTGACCGCTTGCGCAGAACTCACCACTGTTCCCCACAGGCTGCCGTTGGTCCCCTGCAGGGGTACGTTGACGCTAATCTGGCTGCTGCTTACACTGTTGATCCCGTTGCTCGGGAGGAAGTCCTGGACTACGTGGGTCACCGTGTTCGTCCACTCCACCTTGGTGACGTTGCCGGCCGAGAAGCTGCCGTTGACAAAGAGCGTAAAGCTCGCCTGCTCGCCAAGGCCCCCGCTGGTGATCGCAGCGCCGAATGTCGGGATGTACGTATTCGACGACTGCAGACTGGTGATCGTGGGCTGCGCGTGCAACAGCGCAAGCGTCAGCGTGCTGAGAAAAAGAAGTGGCGAAATCCGACGCATGGTCCCTCCGAACGCCGAAAAATTACTTCATTAATTATAGGGGGCGACCGCGAAAATGCAAACGTATTCTTCTCAAAAGAAAAGAACTATCGAAAGGTCACAACGGTGGCGCCCCATCCGCCCGCCTCGGCGGGGGCATCCCGAAAGTTCAGTACAAAGCTGGTGCGGGCCAGGATGGAGCGGACCATTTCGCGCTGCACACCGACGCCGCGGCCGTGAATAATACGGACTACTTGGAAGCCCAGGCGATGCGCCTCAGTGAGGTATTCCTCTAAAATAGCCTGCACATCGCGGGGAGGAACGCTGTGGAGATCGAAGACATCCGTGATGGGAATTCGGACAGGTTCTTCGTCCATGGGACTAAAAAAGCAAAAAGCCCGGTCAGCCAAAGCTAAACCGGGCCCTTACGATTACCGCTGAGACAGCGCGCACCTGACGTTAAGCGACCTGTTGGGATCGATACTGGCTCATGATCGCTTCCATCTGATCTTTCAAACGAAGTTTGAGTTTCTTCAAACGCGTCTCCTCCAACTCCTGGTCCTGAGTCAGATGGGGAAGCGCTTCCAAAGCGTCCAGCTGGTGAGCAAGTTCTGAGTGGTGGCTGGCGAGCTTCTGAAACTCTTCGTTGGTAGCCATCAGATGCGCTTTCAACTCTTCCTGTGCATTCCGTTCCATATTGGGCAATTCCTCCCAGTGAGGTTGCCACGCCGAGTCGGATCGGTCGGAAATAAGGCTCGGTGGGTAATCTCTCTCAGTCTCGTGGACGGGGTCACCGTCTACTCGCCACCTTAACATGAATGAAACTTCATGACAATAGCCGCTTCGGGGGATAAATCATAGTAGCCCGGTCTAATGCCAATCTCCTTAAATCCCATAGACTTATAAAGATTCCGGGCAATCAGATTGGACCCCCGAACCTCCAGAAAAATGTTCCCGCAACAAGCCTCGGCCAACGCGCCAACCAGGTGCCGGGCGATGCCCCGGCGCCGGAATTCCAGGCCCACCGCGAGGTTCAGCAACTCGCATTCCCCGTCGCCCAGCGAGCGGGCCGCAAGGAATCCCGCCACGCGATTTTCGCAGACCGCGACCCACAGGTCGAAGCCGGCGTAGTCGGCGACCTTCCATTGGGCAGCCTCGGGACTGGCGGTCTGAATAGCGGCGATTTCTTCAAAATCACGTTCCCCGCCCCGCCGGATTGCTGTCATATTGAATTATTATGCACGCCGTGATTGCCCTATTTTTCTTCCTTTCGCAGCCGTTCTGGCAATCCAAACCGCCGGAAAAATGGACCGATCGGGAAATCGATACGGTACTGCATACCAGCCCCTGGGTCCAAACCGCGGGACCGGAGCCGGCGGTGCTGGTCTATTTCGCGACGGCGGCCCCCATCGAAGAGGCCGAAGCCGAACTGCGGGTCCGCTCCACAAAGCCCACACCCATGCTCGACCCGGACTATCTGGACTACGTGCGCGAGAATCGCGACAATGCCTTCATCCTGGCCATTCCCTACAGCAAGCTTACCGGGCTCGGCGATGCCGAAGAGGACCGGCGCATGCAGAGGGAATCGCGGATGAAGATCGGCAAAAAGACGTACCAGATTCTGGGTCATTTCCCTCCCACCCCCACCGATCCGGTACTCCGGCTGGTGTTCCCGCGCGCAGTCAAGACGACGGACAAGATGGTCGAATTTGAGCTGTACATTCCGGGCGTGGCGTTTCCGGAACGCGACGCGTCGTTTTTCGTGAAAGACCTGCTGTTCCACGACAAGGTGGAAATGTAGGGACGGAGCCCTACATTTTTGGCGCGTAATAGCCGGGTCGGACCCGCACAATCAGGTCTTTCCGCCCCTTGACGCGCAGATCCATGACGTGGAACAGGCCGTCCGTCACCAGCGGCTCGGGGCGGTACAGGATGATGTACTGGTGAGTCAGCTCGTTGTTGATGTTTTCGAACGATTGCGCCAGGTCTTCGACCTTGAACGGGAAGTAGGCGCGTCCGCCGGTCTTGTCGGCGAAATACTTCAGCACCTTGTCGCCGTCGGTATCGGTGCGGCTGATGTTGGTGGAGATCGAGTAGACCACCACATCCGCCTTTTGCGCCTCTTCCAGCGCCTGGTCGCGGGTGTAGCGGCTCTGGTTGTCGTCTCCATCGCTCAGGATTACGATCGCGCGGCGGAATTTGCTCTTCGGCTGGTCCACCGACAGTTTGTCCCGGCAGGCGAAGAAGATGGCGTCGTAGAGGGAGGTTCCACCGCCCGGGCGGAGATCGTGGATGACTGTTTCCAGTTTTTCGGGGTTGTCCACAAGGTCGCTGACCAGTTCGGCGGAGGTGTCGAAGCTGACCACCATCGCCTTGTCCTGCCGGCTGCGCATCACGCTGCGGATAAACTCGCTGGCGGCTTCCTGTTCGAACCGGAAGCGTTCGCGGATGCTGTTGCTGGTATCGATCAGAATGCCGAGGCGAAGCGGCAGGTTGGTCTCAGCGGAGAAGTCCTGGATGACCTGGGGGCGCTTGTTTTCGATAATCTCGAAATCGTTCTTAGTCAGGTCGGTCACGAAACGGCCCTTACGGTCCATTACGGTGAACAGCAGATTGACGCGGGTGACGTCCACGGAAATCCTGGTGGGATCGTCGGATTGCACGGGGACGGTCTGCTGTTGCTGCTGGGCCAGAACAGCCACGGCGAGCAGACCGGCGGCCGCAAGATATCTCATATTTTTGAGGGTATCACGTACCCGATAGCCAATTCTCCAGCTCGGGCGGCAGCGGAGAGGTGAGCACGACTTCGACGCCCGTAGTGGGATGGTGGAAGCGAATACGGTGCGCGTGCAGGAAGTAACGGCCCAGCGGGGGCCTCCCCTCCACGCGGGCCGGCGCGCCATACAGCGTGTCGCCGGCCACGGGATGCCCGATGCTGGAAAGATGCACGCGAATCTGGTGCGTGCGCCCGGTGCCGATGCGGACCTCCAGCAGCGTAAAGCGGGGGAAGCGGTGCAGCACACGGTATTCGCTCCAGGCCGCCCGGCCTTCCTCCAACCGTGCCGTCATACGCGTGCGGTGAACCGGGTCGCGGGCAATGGGGCGTTCGATCCGTCCATGCTCTTGTTTCACCTCGCCGTGCACCAGGGCGAGATAGACTTTCTCCACCTGCCGGCCCGAAAACTGGGCAGCCAGGCGCTGGTGGGCGGCATCGTTCTTGGCCACCAGCAGGACGCCGCTGGTGAACCGGTCCAGACGGTGGACAATTCCGGGGCGCAGCGCACCACCCACGCCGGAGAGCGCTCTAAAGCGGTGCAGCAGCGCGTTCACCAGGGTGCCGGAATGGATGCCGGCGCCCGCATGGACAACCATTCCCGCCGGCTTATCGATGGCCACCAGATCGTCATCTTCATACAGGACCGAGAGCGGTATTTCCTCGGGCACGGCACGCAGCGGCGGCGGGTCGGCAGGTTCGGCGTCGATGGCGTCTCCGGCGCGCACCAGGTAGGCGGCGCGGGCCTTGACGCCGTTGACGTGGACGCGCCCGGCGCGGATCCATTCCTGAATGCGCGAGCGGCTGAAATGGGGAAGACGCCCGTGCAACAGCAGGTCGAGACGGTTCCCGGCATCGCCGGGGGTGGCAGTGAAGCGGGTGCTGGGGGCCAGGGGTTGGAGGTCAGCGGGTGCTGGCTCGCCAGGTTCGCCGGCCGGCCGCGCGCCCATCGTGTCGGCGGCGCGTTTACGCATCCGAACTGACTGTATCGGGTGGCGGCGTAGACTTGATTTCCGTCGCGGCTCTCGCCCTGGCCGCGGCATTTTCGGCTGCCGTCGGGCGGCGGTCATAGAATTGACAACGGCAATAACGGCAGTGATACAGCCGGCCGCCGCCCGCGACGCGCTCTATGAGATTCAGCAAACCCACGTACATCGGGTCGATTTTATCGGGTACCTTGAGTTTAACGATGCGGAAAGTCCCGCAGCGCGGGCAGCGGGCGTTGGGGCCGAAATGAAATTTAAACCTTCGCGGTACGAATTCCTCGGCCCCGCAGGCTTTGCATTCGTAAACCGCCAGATAGCCAAAGTGTTCCAGGAATCTGCGATGCACCCGCCGTAACTTCCCGCCGCACTGGCTGCACTTGTGCATTTACCGCTGTTATAACGCAATTTGCGTAAGCTCACAAGGCGCGGGAGAATAAAAGGGCACCTTTCACACAGTAAATATCGTTTCTCCGCACTTATGCTTGACCGGATTACAGTGCATGGCGCACGCCAGCACAATCTGAAAAACATCGATATCGAGATTCCACGGAACACCCTCACGGTCATCACCGGCCTGAGCGGATCCGGGAAATCCTCGTTAGCTTTCGATACCATTTACGCCGAAGGCCAACGGCGCTATGTGGAAACGCTCTCCACTTATGCACGGCAATTCCTGGATCAGATGGAGCGGCCGGATGTCGATTCGATAGACGGATTGAGTCCGGCAATTTCCATCGAGCAGAAGACGACCAGCCGCAGCCCGCGCTCCACGGTCGGCACCATTACCGAGATCTACGACTACTTACGGCTGCTGTATTCCTCCATCGGAATTCCTCACTGCCCGGTTTGCGGAAACGAGATTTCCCGGCAGACCACCGAGCAGATCCTGCAACACGTGCTGGCACTCAAACCGGAAGACCGCATCATGGTGATGGCGCCGGTTGTGCGGGGGCGCAAAGGCGAATATAAGAAGGACCTCGAAAAGCTGGCGCGGCAGGGCTTCGTGCGGGCGCGCATCGATGGCATATTGCGGTCGCTCGATGAAGAGATCCCGCTGGACAAACGCAAGAATCATACGATTGACGTGGTAGTGGACCGGCTGCTGGTGAAACCGGGGATCGAAAAGCGGCTGGAGGCCTCCATCGAAACGGCCACTAAACTGGCGGGCGGGCTGGTGCTGATCGTGGTGGTGAACGGCGAAGAGCGCCTGTACTCGCAGAAACTGGCCTGCACCGAATGCGGCACCAGCATTCCGCAACTGGAGCCTCGCTCGTTTTCCTTCAACAGTCCCTACGGCGCCTGCGAGGAGTGTCACGGGTTGGGCAGTAAGTGGGCCTTCGACCCGGACAAAGTGATTGTCGACCCCGCCAAGCCATTGTTCGACGGCGGCATGGGTCCGGGCGGCAGCTCGTGGAACATGCAGCAGCAGCTCGAAGCACTGGCGAAGAAGCACCGCATCAATCTGAAGAAGCCGTTCGATTCGCTGCCGCCGAAAGCGCGCGACATCCTGTTGAACGGCGGTGGGGGAGAGCCGGGAATTCTGGCTACCCTCCAGGAGAGCTACGAAAACACCACCGACGCGTATCGCGAGTGGCTCACCGAATACATGTCACCCGTCGAATGCCCCGCCTGCCACGGCCAGCGGCTGCGGCCTTCCGGTCTCGCGGTGCGGGTGAAAAACTTCTCCATCGCCGAATTCACAGCGTTGCCGCTGGCGCGGGCGCTGATGACGGTGCGCGGTTGGGAACTCACCGGGCGCGAGCAACTGATTGCGGGCCGCGTGCAGGACGAGATCCGGCGCCGGCTGGAGTTTCTGTCGGCTGTGGGTCTGGATTATCTGAGCCTGGACCGCTCGGCGGCCACACTCTCGGGCGGTGAGGCGCAGCGCATCCGCCTGGCCACCCAGATCGGCTCCAAGCTGCGCGGCGTGTTGTACGTGCTGGACGAGCCCTCGATCGGGCTGCATCCCCGCGATAACGGACGCCTGCTGGAGACGCTGACCCAGTTGCGCGATATGGGAAACACCGTGCTGGTGGTGGAGCACGATGCCGAGACTATCGAGCGGGCGGATTATGTGATCGATCTGGGTCCGGGCGCCGGGCGGCTGGGCGGCGGCCTGGTGGCTCAGGGGACGCCGGAGGAAATCGCCGGAAATCCCGCCTCGCTGACCGGGCGGTATCTTTCGGGTAGTCTCGAAATTCCGGTACCAAACGAACGCCGCAAGGCCAACGGGAAGAAGCTGGCCATCCGCGGCGCCACCGAGCATAACCTGAAAGACATCGACGTGGAGATCCCGCTGGGACTGCTTACGGTGGTGACGGGAGTCTCCGGCAGCGGCAAGTCGACCCTGGTCAATGAGATTCTGTACCGGTCGCTGGCGCGCGAGATTTACGGCTCGCACGATGAACCGGGGGCGCACACCTCCCTTGAAGGCATCGAGAATATCGACAAGGTGATTCGCATCGACCAGGACCCGATCGGCCGCACCCCGCGCTCCAACCCCTGCACGTACACGGGACTGTTTACACTCATCCGCGACCTGTACGCCATGCTGCCGGAATCGCGCGAGCGCGGCTACAAGCCGGGACGGTTCAGCTTCAACGTCAAGGGCGGGCGCTGCGAGGCGTGCCAGGGCGACGGGTTGAAGCGCATCGAGATGAACTTTCTACCCGACGTTTATGTCACCTGCGACGTGTGCCGCGGCCGCCGCTACAATCGCGAAACCCTACAGGTGAAGTACAAAGGTTATTCCATCGCGGATCTGCTGGAAACCACCGTGGAGGAAGCGTTAGGCGTAATGGAGAACCTTCCGCAGATCAAGGCCAAGCTGCAAACGCTGCTGGACGTGGGGCTGGGCTACGTACACCTGGGCCAATCTTCCACCACGCTTTCCGGCGGCGAGGCGCAGCGCATCAAGCTGGCCAAGGAGTTGAGCAAGCGCCAGACCGGCCGCACGTTTTATCTGCTGGACGAGCCCACCACGGGACTGCATTTCGACGATGTGCGGAAACTGCTGGATGTCTTGCAGCGGTTGGTAGGGCTGGGCAACACGGTGGTAGTGATCGAGCACAACACCGACGTGATGAAGACCGCGGACTGGATTATCGACCTGGGTCCGGATGGCGGCGAGTATGGCGGGCGCGTGGTGGCCTGCGGCACGCCCGAGCAGGTCAGCCGCTCGAAAAAGAGCTATACGGCCGAGGCGCTGCGGAAAGCGCTCGCCGGCCACGGAAAGGCGGCATGAGCAAATACCGCAAGCAGCCGCTGGATCTCACCGGCTTGCAGACTGTCGGTCTGCGGGAGCGCGGCGGCAAAGTGAAGGTCGAACAGTTTGCGTCCGCATACCGGCAGGGCGCGGGGATGGCGGGCTGGCTGGATTCGCTGCCTCACCTGCTGGCGGCCGGCTCCTTCCGCGCGGTGGTGGCCGCCGTGGCAGAGGCCCGGGCCCGGCGGCGAGCCATCATTTGGGGCATGGGCGGGCATGTCATCAAGTGTGGCCTGGCGCCGGTGCTCATCGACCTGATGCGGCGCGGATACGCCACGGCATTCGCCATGAACGGTTCCGCCAGCATTCACGATTTCGAAATCGCGCTGGCCGGACACACCAGCGAAGATGTGGAAGCGGTGCTGCCCGATGGACGGTTCGGCGCCGCCGATGAAACCGGCCGCGAGATGAACCTGGCCATTGCGAAGGGCGATGCCGACGGCTTGGGGATGGGCGAAGCGCTGGGCCGCGCTCTGGATGCGCAGGCGTCCCCGCACGGCGAATGCAGCCTGGTGCTGCAGGCATACCGGAACAGCACCCCGCTCACCGTGCATGTGGCAATCGGTACCGATACGCCGCACATGCATCCCGCGGCGGACCCGGCGGCCATCGGCAGTGCCACGCATCGCGATTTCCGGCTGCTCTGCTCCTGCATCGCGGACCTGCACGATGGCGGCGTGTATTTGAACGTGGGTTCGGCGGTGGTGATGCCGGAAGTGTTTTTGAAGGCGGTGTCCGCGGTGCGCAACCTGGGCCATCCGCTCGCATCGTTCACCACCGCGAATTTCGATTTCCTGCAGCATTACCGGCCGCGCGTCAACGTGGTGGAACGTCCTCATGCCGGTGGGTCGGGCCAAGGATACGCCATCACCGGGCATCACGAAATCATGATTCCGCTGCTGGCCGCGGCCCTCATCGAGAAAGATGCATGATGGACGAAGGGCCACGGGATCTTGGGCCGCAACTCCCCGCGGAGGAAACACCTCCGCCTCCGCCGCCCGAGCCGTATCCGTTCTGGACCTACGTGGACGTGCTGCTCATTGCGGCCATGGCCGTGCCCTGCATGGCGCTTGGCATCCTGCTGGTCAGGGGTGTGGTCTGGCTGTTCCACCGCCATCCCGCGCTGCTGGTGGTGGAATTATTACCGGCGCAGATCCTGGGTTATCTCCTGGTGTTCGGCGCAATTGCCGTGATGTTCCGGGCGCAGTATGGCAAGCCGTTCTGGCGCTCGCTGGCGTGGGTGCCTTCGCGCGTGCCTTTCATCGGGATTGCCATCGCCGGAGTAGCGACAGCGTTCGGGGTGGCGATTGCCGCGTCCCTGCTCAAAACTCCGGAAGTCTCCAATCCGATGACCGACATGATGCAGGATCGCACCTCCCTGTTTCTGCTGACGTTTTTCGGTATCGCGGTTGCTCCGATTGCGGAAGAGTTGGCCTTTCGCGGCTTTCTGCAACCTCTGCTGGTGAGCAGCCTGGGACCCGCCTACGGAATTCTGGGGGCTGCCATACCCTTCGGCCTGCTGCACTATCGCGAGTACGGAAATTCCTGGCGTCACGCCGTGGTGATTTCGCTGGCGGGCGCGGGTTTCGGCATCATGCGGTATAGCACCGGGTCTACGCGCGCCGCCGCGGCCATGCACGCTTGTTACAACACGTTCTTGTTTCTGGTTCTGTATAGCACAAGGAAGGATTTGCCCCATTTATGGTAGAGACGATTCAGTGGAAGGACGGCGCGGTGGTGATGATCGATCAGACGCGGCTTCCACTTCATGTAGAATACGTGACCTGCCGGACGTATCAGGAAGTCGCAACGGCGATTCGCGACATGATCATCCGCGGCGCCCCGGCCATTGGAGTGGCGGCGGCCATGGGGGTCGCTCTGGGCGCCATGCAGGCGGACGAAGGCGATCTGGACGGGCAGATGGAAACCATCTGCGAGACACTCGCCAAGACGCGTCCGACCGCGGTGAATCTATTCTGGGCCATCGACCGCATGAAGCGGTTGTACCAGTCGCTCCGCGGCCGGCCTATCGCCGAAATTCGCGAGCGCATGGTGACCGAGGCGCAGGTGGTGCGCGCGGAAGACATCGCCATCTGCCGCGCCATCGGCGACCATGGCGCGGAGTTGGTACCGGACCATAAAACCGTGTTGACGCACTGCAATGCGGGCGCTCTGGCCACCGCGGGTTACGGCACGGCACTGGGCGTGATTCGCTCCGCCGTGGCCGCGGGCAAGCAGGTGGACGTATTCGCCGACGAAACGCGCCCTTTCCTGCAAGGCGCGCGGCTGACTGTGTGGGAACTCCAACAGGACGGTATCCCAACCACGCTGATTACCGACAACATGGCCGGCCATTTCATGAAGACCGGGCGCATCGGCTGCGTGGTGGTGGGTGCGGACCGCATCGCGGCCAACGGCGACGTGGCGAACAAGGTGGGCACGTATTCAGTGGCGGTCCTGGCCAGGGAGAATGGCGTGCCGTTCTTTGTGGCCGCGCCGATTTCCACGTTGGACCTGACGCTGGCATCGGGCGACCAGATCCCCATCGAACAGCGCGCCGCCGCCGAGGTCACTCACGTGTTCGGTCACCGGATCGCGCCCGAGGGCACCGCAGTGCAGAATCCGGCGTTCGATGTCACACCCTCACGCTATGTCAGCGCGATTATCACCGAGAAGGGTGTGGCTCGCGCCCCTTACGAGGAGTCATTGAGGAAAATGGTAAGGTGAACACAGAAATGCGAAAACTAGCAATCCTACTGGGTATCGCGGCACTGGCCGCTGTAGGCGCGCAGCGGCGCGCGCCCGGATTCGCTCTTCCCGATTCGCGCATGCAGGTGTACGATCTGGCGGACTACCGCGGCAAAATCGTACTGCTCGAATTCATGCAGACTACCTGTCCGCACTGCCAGGCATTCGCCGACGTGCTGCACCGGGTGGAGCAGAAGTACGGCAGTAAAGTGCAAGTGCTGGCCGTGGTGAAGGCCCCGGAAGACGATGCCGGCAAGGTTTCCGAATTCATCAAGGCTCACGGCGTGACCTATCCTGTTCTGTTCGATGCCGGCCAGATGGCATTTTCCTACGTCCGCAGCGGCAAGCTGATGTTCCCCCACCTCTACGTGATCGACTGGAATGGCGACATCCGCAGCGATTACGTGTACGATCAGGCGCGCGACGTATTCGAGGGGAAAGCCCTGTTCAACGAACTCGACCGGATGGTAGCGGAGAAGAGGTAGGCGGATGCTCGTAGGACCGGCGCGAATCGGCCTCATCGTTTTGACCGGATACCTTCTTCACGGCCAGACCGTGGACAAGACTTTAACCTTCGATGCGGCATCGGTGAAGCAGGCGACTTTGCCGGGCGCGGGCGGACGCGGCAGAGTGATGTTCGCTCCGACGAGCGGCGGGCCAGGCACCAACGATCCAGGCAGAATTCACTATCCGTACACGAGTCTGAAGGCTCTTCTGATGAGCGCTTACGATGTGAAAGACTTCCAGATCTCCGGGCCCGAGTGGCTGGATACGGAAGGGTTCGACATCACCGCCACCATGCCGCCCGAAACCACCCAAGAGCAGTTCCGGGTGATGCTGCAGAATCTGCTTGCCGAGCGATTCAAAATGACCAGCCACCGGGAAACCAGGGAGCTTCCGATGTACTCCCTGACCGTCGCCAAGGGCGGACCGAAAATGCGAGAGTCGGTGGAAGAGCCCGCTGCCGCGTCCGACGCCGACCCGCCGCCGCCACCTTCGCAGCCGAAAATGGGTCCGGACGGCTTTCCGATCGTTCCGCTGCCGGGCCGGGCCGGCATCTTTACCATCATGATGCCTACGCGCGCCCGATTCACCGCGCAGAAGCAGACGATGAGGGACTTCGCCGGCCGGCTCACCAGGCAATTGAGCCGCCCGGTAACGGACTTGACGGGTTTAAAGACCCAATACGATTTCATTCTGACCTTCTCGCCGGAAGGTATGTCCGGGCCCATGGGACCGATGGTGCCGCCCGCGGGCGCGGTCCCGGCAGGCGGTCCCATCGGCGCCCCAGCCGACACAGAGGCGGCGCCCGACATCTTCGCGGCCGTGCAGGCACAACTCGGCCTCAAACTGGAAGCCAAAAAGGGACCGGTCGAGATGATCGTCATCGACCACATCGAGAAAACCGCTACCGAAAACTAAATTAAGCTGCATGACAGCAAGGTTGGGAACCATCTGGAAATGGCGGAGGTGCCGGGTGCCAAACGAGTAGCCGAAGGACAGGGCGGTCGCTGCGATAAGCAGGTCCGCAAACGGAATCGAGCGGCCGAGCTTCCGTGCCTCAGCGTCGATCTTTGCGGCCACTTGGGCCATCTCCCTGGTAAACGGTTCAACCGGGATGCCAGCGAAAATGGTATCCAGATATTCGCGCCGCCTGCGCGCCTGCTCATCGGTTTGGGCGCGGTGCAGGCCGTGCTCCAATTCGATCACGGTAATGGAAGAGAGCATGATTTCGGTCTCTCCGTATTCGTGTTCCAGTGCGGCCAGCAGCGCACTTACCGGCTTGGCGTCACGCTCGGCGGCGATCAGCACCCCGGAGTCCAGAACTAATCCCATGAGGGCGGGTTGAAGGGCTCACGGTGAGCGTCGACGGCAGCTTGCACGTCCTTGGCGAAGTCCGCATCGGGTACGGGCGCATAGCCCAGCTTCTCCTCATATGCTTTCGCCAGCGCGATGCACTCGCTGATCTTCCTGCCGGGAGCTTGCGGGGCTTTGATGACGGCTACCGGACGGTGGTCCTGCTCCACAATCACCTCAATGCCTTCCTGCACCTTGGCCAGAACCGCATGGATATCTCGGGCAAACTCGGCTTCTGTCATGCGGAACGTCGCCAGCTCTTCGATCGTAGCACCCTCTGGCAGGCCCCGCCTATATACTGAGAGCAGCGGCAAAGGACCGCTGCGCTTGGGTACGATGGAGTTCCAGTTCACCGAGACCAGCTACCAGACCGCTCCGCTGGTGGAGTATAGTGCTGTTCTCCGCGACCGGGCAGCCGCTCTGTTCCAGCTTGTCGCCGAGCGAGTAGGCCCGGCGCGAGCCAAGCAGTTCAAGGGCAGTTTCAGCGTAATTGCGGCGTCGAGCGATGCCACCGCCGCGAAAATCCTGATCTACGAAGCGGGCAAAGGCAAGATCAACGGCCACGACCCGCAACTTACCGGCGGCATCTATGTGCTCGTACGAGTCCACGGCGCACCGCGCCGCACCATCGCGGTAGCGCCCATGCACCACGAGCGATTCGCCTATTTCCGTCTTCACGAACAGCAGGGACTCGACGAAATGGCTGACTTCATCGCCGCCTGCGCGGCGCAGTGAGCTACCAGGTCAGGCGCGCCTCGAACTGCAGCGAACGGGCCGGCAGTTGATTGGTGATGCCGGCCAGCGGTGCTCCGAAGCCGGCGCCCGGCGTGGCACCGTTGCCCCACGTTCCGCTGTACCCGGCGAAATTCGCGTGGTTGAACACGTTGAAGGATTCCACCCGCAACGTCAGATGCGTGCGCTCACTCTTAATTGCGAATATCTTCTCCAGAAAGGGTGAGACGTCGTAGATAGGACGTCCGCGGCCCGTGTTACGGCCCACCACCACGCCGTTGATTACGGGTCGATCGGCAGTCGCGCCATCGCCGCTATTGGCCGCACCGGTGACATAGTTAAAGGGCAGGGCCGAACCCAGCGTCGCCACTCCGCCGAAGTGAATTCCCAGCGGCAGAATGTACACGCCGCTGAGCACGAGGCGCTGGTGCTGGTCGAAGATAGCGTTGCCGTTTTCCGCTTTGCTGGTCATGAGCGGGTCATTGGGATTCTGGCCGGGCAGGTCGGGATCCACGTTATCGAGGGCATGGGACCAGGTGTAGCTGACCAGCATGGAAAGCTTGTGGCTGAACTGGTGCGTCAGGTTGATGTCCAGAGCGTTGTAATGCGCGAAGCCGTTGTTGACGTCGCTCTGAATCAGCGCGTACGGCGGCTGCGGATTGGTGGCCGCGTTGGGATTACACGTGGCGCCGTTCTGCCGATACCACCAGATCCAGTAAGGCCGCGTGCAGTTGGCGGCTTGTTGCGATCGCACCTGGCCCGGTGCGGTGCGGATGAACGAACTGGGCGGATCGACATCCAATGGTCGGTTGATCTTCACGGTGTGCGATCCGACATAGTCCACGCTCAGTACCCAACTCGGGGCCAGACGCCGCTCCACGCCGATGCTCCATTGCTCGGTGTACGGATTCTGCAGCGCGTTGGGATAACCGAGCAGCGTGCTCGTGGGGAAGAACTGGTTATAGTAAGATGCGTCTCCCGGTCGAAGATACAGGCTGCGCAGCGGTTGTTGGGCGCCCGCCGGGAACGCTGGAAGAGGCACGGCGGCAACGCTGGTGGGAAAGCCGATCTGGCCCGGACCGGCGGTGTAGTTGAAGACGCCCGTTGGCCCGGTGAGCGAATAATTTGCCTGGTTATTATCGACAATCTGCGAATAGTAGATGCCGAAGCCGCCGCGGACCACGGTCTTGCCGTCGCCCCTGGGATTGTAGGCGAAGCCGATGCGCGGCGCAAAGTCCTGGCGGGAATCGGCGAAGGTCTGCTGCTCATAGCGCAGTCCCAGGTTGATGGTCAGGTCCTTGCGGATGTGGTAATCATCCTGCACGAATAACGACCACAGAGCGTCGTTCACGGTGTAGACGGCATTGCCGTAACTTTGCGCGTACGTCTTCACGTTGCCAATGTTGTTGAGGTAGGCCGGGCTCTCGCATTGCAGGGCCGTCAGTGCGCAGGTGTTATAAGTGAACACGCCGAGATAACTGGGGCCGCCGAATTCCTTGCTGTTGCCGCCGGTGTGCGCAAAGATGACATCGGCTCCGAACTTGACCTGGTGCCGTCCCTTGGTTGCCGAAAGCACGTCGTTCCCTTCGTACTGGCGGTTCATCAGTACCGCGGATTGCGAAGTGCCGGAGGTGAAGGTCCCCACGCCGGCGATCGGCACCGAATACTGCGTGCCGTAGATCGCCGGATCGAATCCCGTGATCGGCGATGCCAGTTGGAATTGCAGGCGAAGGTTGTTGATCAGCGTCGGGCTCAATACCGCGGTTTCACCCAACTCCTCCGAATAGGTCCGGCGCCGGAAGGTGCGCGCCACGGTTGGCAGGTTGTTGCCGCCCACGGTGCCGTTGGGGTTGGTGTCGTGGAAGCCATCCACGTCGCTTCGAAAAAACAGGGTGTGATTGTCGCTGAGTTGGCGATCCAGCCGGAAAAAGCCCAGCCAGTCACGATAATGCCCCACGAAGTTGCCCGGCGCGACCGGCGTAATCACGGGAGAAGCGCGGTTTTCGATGATGTATTCGCCGGCCGCATAGACGTGGGTCCGGCGATCGGAACCGAGCGGCCCTCCCATGGAGAGCGCCATCTGGTTCATGGTGTCGTTGGTCAGGTCATTGCCGCTAGTCGCGTTATTGGCCGTGAATCCCGCCAGCGCGGCCTCCGGACCGGACGGCCGCGCGGCGTAATACGCCTCGCCATGAAACTGGCTACCGCCGCTCCTGCTCACCATGTTGATCACGCTGCCCGCGGTGCCCCCGTATTCCGCCGAGAAAGCGTTGGTGAGCACCGTCATCTCCTGCAGCGACGCGGCCGGCATGTTGCTGAAGATAGTCTGACGGCCCCACATGTCCACGGCATTGCTGCCATCCACCTCAAACCACGCCTGGCGGCGGCCGGTGCCGTTCGTGGTGAACATATTTTCGTTCATGAACACGTCGCCCTGATTGATGGCCTGGCGATTGGCGGCATTGAGCAGTGGCAGGTAAGTGATTTTGCGGTCGAGCATGGGCGTTTCTTCAATCTGCATGGTGCTCAGAACGACGCCCAACTGCGGCTCATCGGTGCGCACCTCGCCGGCGACGCCGGTCACGGTGAGTTGCGTCTGCCCGGCGCCTACGTTCAGTTGCACGGTGAGGTCGGCAGTGGCGCCGCCTTGCAGAACCACGTGCTTTAGTTGGCCGTCGGCGAATCCCTGCTTCGTCGCGGTAATGTCATAAGCGCCGGCGATGGGCAGCGCCACGATGGTGAAGTCGCCGGAACCGGAGGTCTCCACCTTCCGCTCCATCCCGCTCTGGGTGTTCTCCACCGTCACCTGAACGCCGGCAACTCCGGCAAGACTCTGGTCGGTCACGTGCCCGTTAATGGTTGCGGTATCGGGCGTCTGTGCGAATGCGGCGGCGGCGAAGGCGGACAGAAACACTACGAGTGAGCCAAATCGAGACATGAGTCCTCTTTTTCCGATTAGGTTACAGGATGGGAACCGGTACTACCATCGGTCGTAGCAGACCTGGCCTGGCCCGCGCGCCGTTTTCCATTACCATAGAACTCAGGCCGAATCGATGGAGCCACCCACCTCCACATTCACGCTCCTGGAACAGGCACGGGCCGGCGATCGGCAGGCGCTCTCGCACACTTTCGAGAAGTATCAGAAGCGCCTCGCCGTGCTGGTGTACTTCAAATTGAGCAGCGAGGCGCGGGCCTTTTCCGAGATCGAGGACGTGGTGCAGGACGTCTTTCTGCGCGCCTTCCGGGACCTGGACCGGTTTCAGTATCAATCTCCGGGCAGCTTTCTGCGCTGGCTTTCCACCATCGCCGATCACGTGATTGTCGACCGCGTGCGCTATCAAAATCGCGAACGGCGCGCGGGAGAAAATGTCGCATTCCGTTCGCCGCGCAATCCGGGTGGACCGGAGCCGCGCGACACGCAAACGCCCAGCCGTCTTTTCGCGCAGCAGGAAGCCGTGGAGCGCCTGCTGGACCGGTTGCGGGCCTTGCCCGAAGACTACCGGCAAGCCATCCTGCTGGCCAGGGTCGAAGGGCTCTCCACCGCGGAGATGGCGGAGCGCCTGGGCAAATCCCGCGAAGCCGTGGCGCTGTTGGTGTATCGCGCCGTGAAGCGATTCCGCGCCATCTGCGAGGCGGCGCCACGATGAGCGAAGACGAGCGCGAGCAGCAGTTGGCCAATGCTCTGGCTGAAGCGCTGGACCGCCGCGAGAATTGCGAAGCCACGCGGACCCGGCATCCGGAACTGGCGCCGGAGTTGGCCGCGCTCGGCGAGCTCGACAGCCTGCTCGAAGATGCTCCGCCGGCCATCCCCGAGCGGCTCAGCGGGCACAAGGTTGTGGGCGAGATCGGCTCCGGCGGAATGGGCCGCGTGTGGCTGGCGTTCGACGATGCGCTAGGGCGCAAAGTGGCCATCAAGACGCTGGCCGGTCGATACGCGGACCAGCCCTTGTTGCGTGCCCGCTTCATGGCGGAGGCGCGGGCCATGGCGCGCCTCAGTCATGCAAACATCGCACGCATCTACAGCCTCGGCCCTTCCGAGGAACCGCCGCACTTCGTGATGGAGTACCTGGAGGGGGCGCACCTCACGCGCGCCGCCTCCCACCTGACGTTCGAACAACGGGCGGAACTGATGCACAAAGCCGTGCTCGCGGTGGAGTTTCTGCACCAGCATGGAATTCTGCACCGCGACCTGAAACCGGCGAACATCCTGGTGGGTCCGGACCTGGAGCCGAAGCTCCTGGATTTCGGGCTGGCGCTGGATTTGAGCGTGCAAGAGCGCCTGTCGCAGATCGGCGAAGTGGCGGGCACGCCCGAATATCTTTCGCCGGAGCAGACGCGCGGCGCCGTCATACTGGACGCGCGCAGCGACGTCTTCTCTCTCGGCGCTGTGCTGTACGAACTGCTCACCGGCCAGCCGCCCTTCCGCGGCGAGAACGTTTCCGACCTGCTGCTCCGCATACGCGAACAGGATCCGGTGCTGCCGCGCCGGATCGACCCGGCCATCCCAAAAGACCTGCAAAACATCTGCCTTGCGGCCCTGGAGAAAGACCGAGCCAGACGCTACGCCTCCGCGCGGGAGATGGCCGACGACCTGCGGCGCTTCCTGGCTCGCGAAGCCGTGCTCGCCGAGCCCGCCGCTTACGCCCGCCTGATCACCGGAAAAGTGGGGCAGCACTTACGCGACCTGGAGAGCTGGCGGCACGAACAGATTATTTCCGACGCCGAGTACGACGGAATCCGCAAGCGCTATGAGCGGCTGCTGGAGCGGGAAGATTCGTGGATCATGGAGGCGCGCCGCCTGACCCTGCCGCAGGTCAGCCTGTACCTGGGTGCGTGGATTCTGCTGACCGGCGCGTCCTTTCTGACTTTCTTTCCGTTCCCGGCGCTGGCTGGAGTGCCAGCCGTTCTGCTGGCATGGGCCGGCGCGGCGCCCACCGCCTGGATCGGCATTCGCAACTGGCGGCGCGGATACTATCGTGTGGCCATCGCCTACATGCTGGCGTTTTGCCTGGTGGCGCCGGTGGCCGTGCTGGTCACCCTGGAAGAAGCTCGCGTGTTCACCGGGCTCACGCAGGGACAAGCCAAGTTGGAGCTGTTTCACCGCCTGGATTTCGCGCGGCAGGCCACCAACATGCAGCTATGGTGGGCCCTGCTGGCAGGACTCCCGGTCTGCTGGTGGCTGCGCCGTTTCACGCGCGCGCCGGTGTTCTCGCTGATCTTCGCCGCACTTTCCGCGCTGCTCTGTTTGGCTACGCTATTGCGCCTTGGTGTGCTGGATTGCCTGGACCGCGACCCCGGCCGCTTCTACTTCGACCTGCTGCCCTGCGCGCTGCTCTTCATGACCGCCGGCTTCGCCTTCGAACGCCTGCGACGTCCCGACGATTCGCGCTACTTCTACCCGTTCGCCGTAGTGTTCACCTGGGCCGCGCTCACTGGCCTGGCCACTTGGCACGAGCCGTGGGCCCACTGGCTGAAAGTCGCCGCGCCGTGGACCCGCGGGCAGATCGAATACCTGTTCCTGATCAATGCCGCGGTGTATTTCGCACTGGACCGCCTGTGCGACCTGTTCCCCTCGCAGCAGGTGCGCATGGTGGGGAAATGCTTCCGCTTTGTGATTCCCGGGCACGTCATGACCTCGCTGCTTCTGCTGGGCATGGCGGCCGAATCGCACTTCGAGGAGCGGCTGCTGGAATGGCTGCTGCCCGCCGTGGCGTGCATCTTCGTCTTCGCCAGCATTCCGCGTCAGATGAAAAACTTCTTCGCCAGCGGACTACTCTTCTTCGCCATCGGTGCGTATCGCCTGCAGCAGACTGTCTTCGAAAAACACGCGTTCTGGCCGATTTTTCTGCTGGTTGCAGGCCTGACGCTGATGCTGGGGGCGGCCAACTATGCCGCCATCCGTGTGGCTTTGAAAAAATTCCGCGCGCCGGTGCAATCCTAGACTCCCCACATCGCTGTTCTGTAGTGGAGGCAAGAACATGAAATTCGCAAGTTTGACGCTGGCCCTGGCGAGCGTCGCGGCGTTGACCGGATGCACCAACCTGGTCTCTCTGAATCCGTTTGTCACCGGGAAACAGGCAATATTGGACGCCAATCTGGCCGGCACATGGAAAAGCGGCGACGATGATTCGCTCCTCATCGTTCAGCAGAACAGTTCCAGCTACTCCGTCACTTACACCGATGGCAAGGGTACTTCGCTAAAGCTCACGGCGCTGGTGTTCCAGGCCGGCGACGCGGAATTGCTGGACCTGGTGAGTGAGAACGAGGCTTTTCTGCAAGTGCCGGTCCACGCAGTCGTGCGAGTCTGGCCGGAGGGATCGCTGCTGCGATGGACCTTCCTGGATTCCAAGTGGCTGCGGGAGCAGGTTGGAAAGGAGTTGGCATCTCAGCCGAACGGCGAGGGGCAACTGCTGACCGCGCCGGGCGAGACAGTGCGCAGCGTGCTGGCCAAATACGGTGCGGACTCCAAGGCGTTTGAGAATGCGCCAAACGTAATGACGCGGGTCCCGTAGCGATCAGTGAGTGAGATGCTCCAACAGGCCGTGCACGGAGGAAAGCGTCGCGGGCTGCACCATCAGTGCGAGCAGCAGCCCGCTCACCATGATTCCCGCGATCCGTACGGCTACGGACCTGCGCTCACCGCCGGATTCCTGCGGCACGTCGCGCAGCAGGCGATCGACCCGTTCGGCCAAATCCCGATCGTCTGCCAACAAGGAGGTGATCAGCGGAGCCGCTTGCGGGCAGGCGCCCAGGCGCGCCACGCTGACCAGCGCGGACGCCAGCGAAACCGACCGCTGCGAATCGCCCGCCACCGCGTAATCGTCCGCCGCCCATTCTGCAAACCGCGCCCAAACCCGCTCCAACTGCGCGAACCCCCGCCACAGCGGGAACAGATCCGGAGCCAGCAGCAACAGCAGCCGCTTGAAATTATCGCGCGATATGCGGTGCGCGTGTTCGTGACGCATAGCCGCCGCCAGTTGACGCACCGGGAGCGCATTGACCACGGGCCGCGAAACAATCAGCCGGGGACGCACGATGCCGGCCAGCACCATAAATGGCGCGGAACCCTCCACCACCCACACCGGCGCGCTTTCGCCCGCCAGGTGTTCCTGCCGTCCCGCCAGTTGGCAACAGCGGATGTAGCCAAGCGACCGGCGCGCCGCGCGTACGCAGCGGACAACCGAAAACGCCGGCAGCGTCACACACAGGAGCGCTGACAGGACGCACCACAGGCTCACCTCTTCCCGTGTGGAAGCCGGTTCCAGCAGCAGATAGCTGGGCGTGCATAGCCCGGCAACCACCAGCACCGAAAACGCCGCGGGGAACAAGCGCAAAGCCAGCAGAAACCGCGCCGCTCGCCGCGGCCTCATGCGCCCGGCCAACCGGGCGGCCGCCGGAGTCAACAGGGTGACCGCCAAACCCAGCGCCAGGTGCAGCAGGAAGAAAGACGCGCCGCAGAGACACAGCAGACGCAAAACATAAGGAAGGGTCATGGCTTCCTCCTCCGGGCCAGTTCCTTGCGGCGCACCCGGATCTTGCGCTCCAGTTCATCCAGCAGGGCTTCGTCATGCCTGCCCACCGCGTCCACCAGGCACGAGATCAACATCTGTCCGGAGGTTTGCGGCGCGGCCAGAAAGCCCGCCACGAAATCTCCCGTGCGCTTCTGCTCCCACTCCGCGCGCGACAGGCGCGGGCGATAGACAAACGCGCGCTCGGCTTTGCACCGCTCCAGCAGTCCCTTCTTGTAGAGCCGGTCCAACGTGGTCATTACGGTGGTGTAGGCGAGCGGGCGGTGCAGGTGCTGCGCCACATCGTGCACATTGCCGTCGCCGTGCAGCCAGAGAATCTCCATCACCGTAATTTCGAGCGGGCCCAGAACCTCCATAACCTTCAAAGTGTATCAGACCGCGGGATGGATCCAGGGCTTGCGGTAAGGACGCGCCAGGCGCCGGTTGGCCTCTTCGTCGCCGGTCACGCGGCCCGTCTTGGGGTCCCAAGCCAGCGAGCGCCCCAGGCCCATCGAAAGGTTCGCCAGTATGCAACTGGATGTGGAGATGTACCCTTGTTCGATATCCGCAACCGGCTTGCCGCGCGATACGATGGCATCCAGAAAATTCAGCATGTGATGGCGGATGGCCGGCGCGCAGTGTTTCTCCAGATCCTTCTCCGTCTGGTCTTCCGGATACTGCTCCAGCTCGTAAGTCACATCCTGATGAATGGGCGCTTCGTCTTTCCCGGCCGGCGTGAAATCGTAACTGAAGACACTCAGCTTGAGCGTGCCCTTGTCGCCATAGAAGGTCGCGCCCCAGGTGTATTTCGGATCCGGCGGATCGCCCCAGGTGCGATGCTGCCACACGATTTTCAAATCGTCGTAATCCCAGGTGGCGAGTTGGGTATCGGCGATATTCGCTTTACTCTTCGCTTCCAGGATTCCGCCGCTGGAACTGACTCGCGTGGGCCAGCCCAGGTCCAGCATCCAGCGCGTCATATCGAACATGTGGACGCACATGTCGCCCATGATGCCATTGCCGTATTCCATGAACGCGCGCCAGCCTCGCGGATGCACCAGGACATTGTACGGACGCATGGGTGCGGGGCCGGTCCACATTTCGTAATCCAGGTTGGGAGGCGGCGTGTTGTCGGGCGGGTTGGCAGTGGCGCGCATGTGATAGTAGCAGTACACTTCCACCAGCCCCACTTTGCCCAGTTTGCCGGGCTTCACCACTTTGTTCATCGCGTCGACCAAGTGCGGAGTGCTGCGCCGCTGTGTGCCGATCTGCACCACGCGCTGATGTTTCCGCGCCGACGCCAGCATGGCCTGCCCCTCCAGCACGTCCACACTGATGGGCTTCTGGCACCAGACATCGGCGCCTGCTTCCACCGCGGCGATCATGGCTAGCGCGTGCCAGTGATCCGGCGTGCCCACCAGCACGATATCCAGATCCTTCTCCGCCAGCATTCTTCGATAGTCGCCGTAGGTGCGTGGCCGGCGCTTCGACGCCTGCCGCGTGGCCGTCATATCGGCGGCATCGGACAGCATTTTGGAGTCGACATCGCACAGCGAAACCACTTCCACGGGCGCCACCTGAATGAGCCGGAACAGGTCGGTCTTACCGTACCAGCCGCACCCGATCATCCCCACCCGCTTGGTTTTCTGATCCGCGGCTTGTTCGGCGAGCAGGCGCGTGGCGGCCGTAAATCCGCCCGCGCCGGTATAGATAAACTGACGACGATTCATGATTACCCCCAGGGAACAGACAGGCCGGGAAGCCTGTCTTACTATATGCCCAAGACTCTTTTTGTGTACGCCAGGCTGGCTTCCAGATCTTCGCGCTCCTTGCGCAGCACACCCTCGCGATCCTTGGGCGCAACCTCCGCCGGCCGAGCCTTCCCGCGCTCGGCGATATCCAGAAAACGCGCGAACTCCCATGCCGGATCGTTGCGATAGGCATCCCAGAACTGCGGATCGCGATACGGGTAGACACGCGCGTTGGTGACAATCGATTCCAGCGAGAGCGCCCGTCCGGGGCAAAGTTCGGCGTACTTCCGGATATATTCGTCAATCCGCACATTGCCTTCGCCCATCCGCACCCAGGCCACGGCGGCGCCTTCCGGCACCTTCCACACCGCGCTATCGCGCACGTGACTGGTCAGCACATAAGGATGCAGCGTCTCCAGCGTGAGGTGCGGATCTTCCAGGGTCCATAGCGGATTGCCCGAGTCCAGGCACACGCCCACAAAATCCGGCCCTGCGCCTTCGATCAGCGTCTTCAATTCCCGCGCCTGCATATCGCCCGCGTGGTTTTCGATGGCGACCTTGATGCCGGCATCCACCACCTTCGAGCCCATATTGCGCAGCACCTTCACCGTGCTCTCGATATGTTTTTCGATCGGGCCGGGGCGGCGGTCGTCGGAACTGCCCAGCACCGCCCGCACGATGCGCGACCCCACAATCTGAGCCGCGTCGATCATGTGCCCGAGTTGCTCCTCCGCCGTGCCCGCCTTGGGATCGAACATTTTGGACGTCGGGCAGATGGACCGCATCCCGATCTCGATTTCGATGCCCAACGGTTCGGCGTGCCGCCGCACGGCGCGCAGGTTCTCCGGATCCAGACCGCCGATGAAGCGGATCTCGGAAAAATGAACCACGCGAGCCTTCTGTGCGGCGCAGTAATCCAGCAGTTGCGCCGGCGTCCAGTTCTGCGACCGCAGGCTGAAAAGGTCGATCCCTAACTTCACTGGCGAGTCAGCCGCCGCCGCGGCCAAAGGCGCCGCCGCCGTCATCGCCATCAAGGTCCGTCTGGTCATAGGTGCCTACTGTACCGAATTCAAATACGCGATCAGGTCTGCCACTTCCTGCGCGCTGCGGAAACTGGGCCATCCGATACCGGCCTCTTTCATGCGACTGAGCATCTGCGGCCCATGACGCCACAACGCCGAGATAATCGTAACTTCCGAATATTTGTGCGCCTGCCCCGGCAGTTGCGGAGCACCGTGCGCCCCGCCCGCGTGACACTCCGCGCAGCGGCGGCCTTCAAACACCTTCTTACCGGTAGCGATGCTTCCGCCGGGATACACGAACTGGCGCATCCACAGAAAACTGAGCAGTTGCCGCATCTCTTCGGGAGTCAGGGTGGGCGGCTGATCCAGCATGCGCGGCGCGTGATTCCACATGTCCACCGCGATATCGGTGAGAGTCATATTCTTCAGCCGGTTTTCCAACGCCAGTGTGCCGACGTGGCAATGGATGCAGCCCTTGGATTCGAACACATGCTCGCCCTGCTGGCCGCTGGTGTTGGAAAAGTGAGACACCAGGTGGGCGGTCTCCGGCAGTGACCGCAAGTACGCCAGGATATCGTCCAGTTGCCCGCTGGTAAGTGACTGCCACTCCAGGTTGCGCCGCTTAAAGGCCTGCTTCATGCGGTAACTGTGATTCCACATCTGCTGCACCAGCAGAACGGGGTCCGCCAGTGACTCCCATTTGGCCACCGGCGGAGCGCCTTCCGCGCGTGACTCGGTGATGCCATGACACACGCCGCAGCGCTTCTCTTCGAATTCCGACTTGCCCTCGGCGGCTTGTCCCGGTTTGTCGAAAAAGCGCGCCGAGTAAAAGAACGCGAACAGATCGGCGGCATTCTCCGGACTCAACTTGGGCGTCTCGATGCCCGCCGCCTTGATGGCTCCGAACATCACCGGCGCGTGGTTCCACATGGTGCTGGCGAGTTGTGCGGGAGTGTAGGAGCGACTGACCGTGCGCCCCAGGTCGAGCCCGATTCTGCCGCCACGCCCATTCACCGCATGGCACTTGATGCACTGCTCGCTTTCGAAGATTTTGGCGCCACGTGTCGAATCGCCCGGGATCACCGGCAAAGACGCGGCGTACGCGCTCAGCAGCAGAAAGCAGCCGGCAGTCACTCGCGGAAACTGGCGCATCGGGTCAGGCAGTCTTATTCACCCGCCGGACCGCTGCCCAGCGCTTTTTGGCAGCCAGCGAAATCCGCTTTCGCCCGGCTTCCGATAGCCGGCCGGGCTTGGCCTGCTTGGCTTGCGCCGGCGCCTTTTTCGCGGGAGTCACGGCAACTTCCACATCAATGGCGGCGCGCGCCTGAGCCACGGAAGCCTTCGCCGAGTCCAGTAGATCGCGCAGTCCGTTCTTGCCGGCGGGATACTGGTCCAGTACGTTGGCCAGCAGCGTCTCGGCTTTGGCCAATCTCTTGAGTGCTTTTTTAGCCTTCATTCCAACTCCTTTCAGTAGGATATACCCACCGGTGGCGCCGGGGGCGCATATGTTACAAAGTCTGTCACATCCGCCACGCCCGGAGTCCCGTATAATCAAACCAGCGAGGGGAAATGCGCCTGATCTGCTTTTCCGTTGTTGGGGTGTGCCTGGCGGGGTCCGCTGCCGCCGTGCCCGTCCCCACTTTTTCCAAAGACGTAGCGCCAATCCTACAACATAACTGCCAGGGCTGCCACCGCCCAGGCGAAGCCGCGCCCATGTCCCTGCTGACGTATCGGCAGGCGCGCCCGTGGGCTAAAGCCATGAAGGAAGCGGTGCTTCTGAAGAAGATGCCGCCATGGCCGGCGGATCCCCTGGTGGGGCACTTCAGCAATGACCGCTCTCTGGCGCCCAAGGATCGCGACACGCTGATTGCATGGGTGGATGGCGGCGCTCCCGAAGGCAATCCGAAAGACCTGCCGAAGCCGGTTGCGTTTGTGGATGGCTGGAATATCGGCCAGCCGGATCGCGTCATCGAAATGCCCAAGCCGTTCGACGTGCCTGCGTCCGGCACCATCGACTATCAGTACGTGATCATCCCGCTCAACCTCACCGAGGACCGCTGGATTCAGGCGGCCGAGGTTCGCCCTGGCAATCGCGCCGTGGTTCACCACGTGATCGCGTTTATCCGCGAGCCGGGTTCCAAGTGGATGCGCGACAAACAACCGGGCGAGGTTTTCGTGCCGCGCAATGACAAAGGTGACGTGCAGGCTTTCTCCGGCGACATACTGGCCGGCTTCGCCCCCGGCGTGCCTCCCACCAAACTGGAGCCGGGCACAGCCAGGCTGGTCAAAGCCGGTTCCGATGTGGTGTTCCAGTTGCATTACACCGCCAACGGCAAAGCCGCTCAGGACCAGACCAGGGTCGGATTCAACTTCGCCAAGGAGCCGCCCAAAGAGCGCATCCTGACCTGGGGCGCCTCCAATACGAAGTTCAAAATTCCTCCCGGCGACCCGAATTACGAGGTGCATTCCAGCTTCGAACTGGGTCACGAAGTGAAGCTCATGGCGCTGCTGCCCCACATGCACCTGCGCGGCAAGGATTTTGAATACCGCCTGGTGTTTCCCACCGGCGAAACACAAACCATCCTGCGCGTCCCGCGCTACGATTTCGGCTGGCAGCTTTCTTACGATCTGGGCTCCGGCATCGATCTTCCGAAGGGCACCCGCATCGAGTGCACCGCCCACTTCGATAACTCGCCCAACAACCCGGCCAATCCCGATCCAACCAGGGAAGTGAAGTGGGGCGACCAGAGTTGGGAAGAGATGATGATCGGGTTCTTCGATATCTCTTTCCCCGCCGGTATGGACCCCAAGCTCATCCAGCCGGAAAAGAAGCCGCAGCGCAAAACCAGCGACAGCGGGAACTGACGTGCGACTGGTTCGGGCCGGCGGACTGCTCCTGCTTTCCGCCGCCACCTTCGCCCACGACGCGATCAGCACCAACCTGACGTGGACCCGCGAGGTCTCGCGCATCGTCTACCATCGCTGCGCCGCCTGCCACCGTCCCGGCGGCGCTGCCATGTCTCTGCTGAACTACGAAGATGCGCGCCCGTGGGCCAAGGCCATCCGCGACGAAGTGCTGGCGCGCCGCATGCCGCCCTGGGACGCCGTCAAAGGCGTGGGCGATTTCCGCGACGATCAGAGCCTCGCGCAACCCGAGATGGACGTCCTGGTGGGCTGGGTGGAAGGAGGCGCGCCGGAAGGCAATCCCATCTATCTGCCCAATGTTCCGCCCGCGGAGCATACCAAACCGCCCGCTCACCGCGGCGGCATGACGTTGCGCGGGTCGATGACACTCGACCGGCCCGCGATACTGACGGCGATTCAACCCGAAGGCCCCGTCGAACTGGCAGCGCTACTGCCCGATCAGAGCGTCGAGCGCCTGATCTGGGTCCGCGAATTCCATCCCAAATGGAAACGCGCATACGACTTGCGCCAGCCGCTGCACCTTCCGCGCGGCACCCGGTTGCTGCTCTATTGCAGCGCGTGTACCGGCAGCGTGAAAGCCACCGTGTTCACCACACCCCTGCGCTGAAACTGCATCCAGATTTTGTATGTGGTCGCGCGCGAGAAAAAAATATTGACCTGCATTTCCGGGCCGCCATCGGCGATAAACGGATGACTGTGGATGGTGTCCACAAGGTCATTGCTCACCGCCAGCATATGCGACCAGGCACCGATATATTGCTCGATTCCGTCCGCCGGACTCAGGTGCACAAATAGCAGCGTCTTCATGCCGGCGATCGGCTGTGCCGGCTCTGTGCGGAGCGAGACGTGCAGATTGGGGCCCTGCTTGGGCGCGAGATCGGCGGGCGGGTGGGGGATCGACTGCTCCAGTGAAGCCACGTAGCCCGCGGTGGAAATGGTCTTCGGCGCCAGTTGCGGCGTGCCGCCGCTGGGATCGAAATCGGCCAGCAGGCGATAGGTCCCCGGCTTCGGCAGAGTCGTGTTCAGCCGAAACCAACCGTCCGCGCCCAGCACGGGATGCTCGTGCGAGAAATACTCCAGATCCTGACTCACCAGGAACAGGTGGAACAGTTTCTCGTGCACCACTTCGAACTGCGTGACCGGACGGCCGGTCTTCGGATCCAGCACGCGCATTTCGAGCGTCACTGCGCGCCCCGCCGGCAGCTCGCGAGGCACCGCACGCAAATCCAGCGGATATTCGATGGGATTGGGAATGCCCGGCACCAGCTTCATCCCGCAGCGCGGGCATTTGCCGGGAGCGTTCGACCGGACCTCGGGATCCATCGGGCAGTAAAATGTCGGGTCCTGGGCACTCACTAACAGCGCCGCCAACAGAATTGCGAAGACGGCCAGCCGCATTCTCACCGCTTCTTCGCTTTGATGGTCACCGCGAGCTGATCGTTGCGGATATTGGCAAATCGCAGCATCGTGCGGCCCTGCGCGTCGAGCGTAATAATCGCCGGCGTGTTGACGCTGGCCAGCGTCCAGCCCTCCGGCAGCGTCACATAATTCAAGGGACGTCCGAGCGTGCGAGTCCACACCAGTTCGCCGTTCTTCACGGCATAGCCCACCGGATCGGTGTACGTTTCCTCCACCCGGATGCGGACCGATTGGCCCTCGCCCACGGCTTGCGGCAGGTCGCCCTGCACCACTACGGAATCGGGATCGGTGGGCGTCGGATAGTAGCCCAGCGCGTTGACGCTCTTGCCAGTCACCACGTGCGTGGGCAGCGGTTCGCCGGTATCCAGGTCGAACATCTTCGAATCGGGCGCTACGGTGCTGCCCTTGCGCACGAAACTGTGTACGCTCTTCTGCCCCACGCGAGTCACCGTGAAATCGTGCGAGATGCGGAACTGATGGCCCGCCGGATCCAGCAGCCAGTAACGAATTTCCAGGTCCTGCGCGGCGCGATGGAAATTAGACTGAGCCACAAGCAGCGCGGGCGCCAGTAACAGCAGGAACCTCATTTCACTTTCCTCCCCACGATGCGAACGGGCAGTTGATCGTTCCGGTCGTTCAGAAAGCTCAGGCGGATGCGCCCGTCGGTATCCGTGGACACAATCGCGGGCGAGGCCGAACCCACCAGGTCGTACCCTTTCGGCAGCACTACCACGTTGCGCTTGATGCCCAGCGGACGGTCAAACACAAATCCGTCATCCTTCTCGTAATAGGACGGCGGATCGGTATACGTCTTGTAAATGCGGATCCGCGTCTCCGCGCTCTTCGGCACCGGACGCAGCAGTTTCACCCGCAGATACTGCGCGTCATCCGCCGTGCGCGCGCCCACGCCGCCGGCGGCTTTCGCCGCCTTGCCATCCACCACGGCCAGTTCCAGCACTTTGCCGGTGGCCAGATCGATGGCCCGCTCATTGGTCGCCACCGAGCCAGGGCGAATCGGATTGTAGAAGTATGGCGATCCCTCGCGCGTCTGCGTCACGTCGTAAATGATGTCAAACGAATGACTCGCAGGCGCAAGCAATTCGTACACCGTGAAATCGTCCGCCGCGAACAGTCCGGAAACGGCCAGGAGCAACGCAAGCATCCGCATATTGCGTAATTATAGCGTTCCGCTTGCGAGGCGCTACCGGCACAAGGCGGCGGCCCCGGCGATACCCGCCTCCGAGCCGTAACGCGCCAACACTAAAGGAATTTCCCCGGCGCGCTGATTGATCGCCCAATTCTTCAGTCCGGACCGCATGTCGTCAAAGAACGAACTCATCAGTTCCGCCACGCCACCGCCCACCACCATCACGTCCGGTTCCAGCAGGTCCACAATGGTGCCCAGCCAGATGGTCAGTAGGTGCGCGGTCTCGGTCACTATCTCTCGTGCTACCGCATCGCCCGCGCGAAATGCCTCGCCCACGTGCTCCGCCCGAACTGCATCCAGACTGCCCGCCAGCTCCAGAATCGCCGACCTTTCTCCGCCCGGCAGCCGCTCGCGGGTTCGCCGCGCAATATTCGGACCGGAGGCATACCTTTCGATGCAGCCACGTTTGCCGCAGCCGCAGACCGGCCCGTTGAAGTTGATGGTTACGTGCCCGCCTTCCGCCGCGCTGCCGGTCCGGCCGTGGTAAATCTTGCGGTCGAAAACGATACCGGTGCCAATCCCCGTACCCAGAATGGCAAAGAACACATTGGTGTACCCGATGCCCGCGCCCCACAGCGCCTCGGCCAGACCCGCGGCGTTGGCGTCGTTGTCCACCCGCGCCGGAACGTGGAACACCCGCTCGATCTCCGCCGCCAGCGGATAGTTCCGCCAGCAGGGAACATTCGGCGGATTCAGAATGACGCCCGTCTTGGGATCCAAGGGTCCGGGCGCGCAGATTCCTATGCCCGTCACTTCGGTCCGCGCTTCCGGCGCCTGCTCAAAAATAGCGTCGATCGCGGTCTCCACGGAGGCCAAGCCGGCAGCGGCGTCGCCCGTGGATGCCATCGGCACGCGCGATTTGCAGGTGATCTCCCCGCTCGCATCCACTAATCCCGCGGCAACTTTCGTGCCGCCAATATCGACTCCTATGGTTTTAGTCGCCATGTCTCAACTCAGTACCCAAACTGTTCTCATCTGTTCTCCGCGCACTCCGCGAAACCTCCGCGTCTCCGCGTTGAAGGGCTGCTGTCCCCCTTACTCGATTCCCAAATTCTTCTGCATTTCTTCCAGTGACTTGCCCGCGGTTTCCGGGTACACCAAAAGCACCACGAAGAATTGCACCGCCATCATCACCGCGAAGAAGACAAACGGTATGCCTCCCGATTTCGCCGCCAGCGTGGGAAAAATGAAAGAAATTGCCGCGTTCATAATCCAATGCGTGAAACTGCCCAGGCTCTGCCCTTTCGCCCGCACGCGGGTGGGAAATACTTCGCTCAGGTAAACCCAGATCACCGCCCCCTGCGAAAATGCGAAAAAGGCAATGAAGCCCACCAGGCACCACACCAGCAACTCCTGATGCGTTCCCGACAGGAAGATCGCCGCCACCCCGCCCAGCGCCACCGATGTACCCACCGCGCCGATCAACAGTAGTTTCTTCCGCCCCAGCTTATCGATCACCGACATGGCCAGTACCGTGAACAGCAGGTTGGTGGCGCCGATGGCCACCGATTGCAGATCGGCCGACACCTTGGTGAAGCCCGCCTTGGCGAAAATATCGTTCAAGTAATAAAGGATGGCGTTGATACCGGAAAACTGGTTGAACATTCCGATGGAAACCGCCAGGAAGATCGGAAAACGGTATTTGTGCTGGAATAGCGCCTCGTCCGAACCGCCGTGGCGCGTATCCAGCGAGCCCACAATCTGCGCCAGATCCTCCCGGTAATTTTCGTCGCCGCCCTCGCGCAGCACGGTTTCAGCCTCGGCCAGGCGTCCCTGCCGCGCCAGCCAGCGCGGGCTCTCCGGAATGGTGAGCAGCAGCAGCAGAAAAATCGCGGCGGGAATCGCCGGCACGCCTAACTTCCAGCGCCACTCGGCATCGCCCAGTCCCATCGTCCCCACAATGTAATTGGAAAAGTAAGCCAGCAGAATGCCGAAGACGATATTGAACTGGAACATGCCCACCAACCGCCCGCGCTTCCGCGGAGGCGCGATCTCCGCAATGTACATCGGTCCCAGCACCGAGGAGGCGCCAATCCCCAGACCGCCGATGAAGCGTGACACCACGAAGAAATCCCAGTTAAAAGCAAAAGCGCATCCCAGCGCCGAGACCAGGTACAACATCGCGGTGATCCGCAGGCTGGCGCGGCGCCCGTACACGTCGCCCGGAATTCCGCCAAACATTGCCCCGACTATCGTTCCGAACAGTGCCGCCGAAACCGTCAGCCCCAGTGTGTAGGAATTCAGGCCGTATTGCGTCGTCAACGCCCCGGTAGCCCCGGCGATCACCGCCGTATCGAACCCGAACAGCAGCCCGCCCAGCGCCGCCACAATCGAGCTCTTCATCATGGTCCCGTTTTTGTTCATCTAAACAACGCCTCGCTACGCATGCCGCACTACTCGCGACCCCTTGAAGCCGTAAAAAACGATATACAGATAGCAGAGCGCCGGCATCGCGAAAGCCATGTGAATGCCGATGGAATCGGCCAGCACGCCCTGCAGCATCGGCAGCAGCGCGCCGCCCACAATCGCCTGGATCAGCAGCCCCGAGCCTCTCGCGGTGAGCGGACCCAGATCCGCAATGCCCAGCGTGAAAATGGTCGGAAACATCACCGAATTGAACATGCCCACCGCAATCACGCTCCACATGGCGACGCTACCGCTGGTCGCAACTGTAGTCCAGACCAGCGCCGACGCAATCAGCGCCGCCGCGCCCAACACCTTGCCCGGAGGCGCCTTCCGCAAAACAGCCGACCCCACGAACCGGCCGATCATGGCGCCTCCCCAATAGAACGAAACATAGCCCGCAGCCGCCCGCTCGGTGAGCCCGCCGATATTGGCCTGCGAAAAATAATTAACCAGAAAGCTGCCGATCGAAACCTCCGCGCCCACATACAAAAAGATGCCCAGGGCGCCCAGTACGAGGTGGCGATGCTTCCAGATGCTGTCGCCGGCGCTGATGCCGTAACTTTCTTCGATGTCCGGCAGCGCCGGCAAGCGAAAGCGCGAAATCGCAGCCGCCAGAACAAACAACGTAAGCGCGATTCCCACGTACGGCAGCTTCACCGCGTTGGCTTCGGCCGTTTTCAAACCGGCCGCCGCCGGGCCATTGTGATCCGAAAGAATCAGCAGACCGCCCAGAAACGGCGCCAGCGTCGTACCCAGCGAGTTGAACGCCTGCGCCAGATTCAGACGGCTGGACCCTTTATCCGCCGGCCCCAGTTGCGCCACATACGGGTTGGCGGCCACCTGCAGGAGCGTGATCCCCGACGCCAGCACCCACAAAGCCAGCAGAAAGAGGGGATACGAAGCCAGCGATGCCGCGGGCACGAACATCATGGCGCCCAGCCCCATTACGCCCAGCCCCAGCACGATCGACATCTGGTAGCCCATGTGCGCCAGAATGCGCGACGACGGCGTGGCCATCAGAAAATACGCCGAAAAGAAGGTGAACTGAATCAACATGGTTTGGGTGTAATTCAGGTCGAAAAGCGCCTTCAGGTGCGGCACCAGAATGTCGTTGAGCACGGTGACGAAGCCCCACATGAAGAAAACCGTGGTGACTACCGCCAGAGCAAACCCTGTCTTTTGTTGCGTGGGCATGGGGACCGCCAGTATAACGCGTTTCAGAGCCGCTTGACTCGTGCTCTCAGGCGATATATATATCGATTGATATATATGAAGCCCGATACCTTCCTCCCGCTGAAGCCGCACTGGTTCCATGTCCTGCTGTGCCTGGCGGATCAGGAGCAACACGGCTACGGCATTATGCAGGAGGTGCTGGAACGTACCGGTGGCAAAGTTCGCCTGTGGCCCGCCACGCTTTACGGCACCATCAAGCGGCTGATGGACTCCGGCCTCATCGAAGAATCCAGCCGGCGTCCCGCCGCCGCGCTGGACGATCCCCGGCGCCGCTACTATCGCCTCACATCCCTGGGGCGCCGCGTGCTCGACGCCGAGAGCCGCCGCCTGGAAGACCTGGTCCGCGTCATCCGCTCCAAGCGCCTCAGCGAAAGGAAGGCACTCTCATGAATCGCCGCGTCAGCCTCAGTCTCCGTGTGTACCGCAGCCTGGCCCGCGCCTTCCCCTACGAGTTCCAAAATGCGTACGGCGAAGAAATGCTGCAAACCGGCGAAGCAGCCATCGAACCCACCTGGCGCAGTCTGGGCGTGTGGGGACTTCTGCGCCTACTCCTCGACATCGCCATGCGCCTTCCCGCCGAGTACGCTTCCGAATTCCGGCAGGATCTGAGTTACGGCATGCGCTCGCTGTCCGCCTCGCGCGGATTCACCGCCGTCGCCCTGGTTTCCCTTACGCTCGGCATCGGAGTAGCCACCGCCGGCTTCAGTGAACTGAACGGCTTCATCGGCCGTGACGTGCCGGCGGTCCGCCAGCCCGATGAACTCGTGCTCGTGGAGCCACCCACTTCGTATCTCAATTATCAGCGCTACCGCGACCGCAGCGACCTGTTCACAGGCTCGCTCGCTTACATTGCGCCCGTGCCGCTGGGTATCGCCGTCGAGGGCCGCACCGTGCGCACCTGGGGCCACATCGTCAGCGCATCCTACTTCGAAATGCTCGGCATCCATTCCGCGCTCGGTCGCTTCTTCCGCGTCGAAGACGAGCGGCCCGGTACCGAACCGCGCGTGGTGGTGAGCTACGGCTTCTGGCGGAATCATCTGGGCTTCGACCCGGCCATCGTTGGCAAGTCCCTGCGCATCAACGGTCATCCCTGCACCATTCTGGGGGTCGGCCCCGAAGATTTCGCCGGCGCGTCTCCCATGATTTATGCTTCGGACCTTTGGCTGCCGCTTTCCATCCAGGGCATCGCGCCGGAGTTGGCGGACCACGCGCTGGGGCGGCACGATGCCGCCATTTTCCATGTGGTCGGCCGCCTGCGACCGGGAATTTCCGAAGCGCGCGCCGAATCGCAGCTCGAAACCATCGCCCTCCAACTCGAGCAGGACTACGGCGACCCCAATCGCGAAAACAAATACCGCCGTGTCACCCTGCTGCCCGCCGGCAAGATGCTGCCCATCCGCAAAGAGGACCGCCCGCTTCTCACCGGTTTCATGGGTGTGCTCGGGGGCATGATCCTGCTGATCGCCATTTCCAACGTGATCAATATGATGCTGGCGCGCGCCGGCGAGCGCCGCAAGGAGATTGCCATCCGCCTGGCATTGGGCGCCAGCCGTCCGCGCCTGGTTCGCCAACTGCTCACCGAAAGCATGATTGTGGCTACCGCGGCGGGTGCGCTAGGGTTCCTGTTCGCCTCCATCCTGATGAGTCTTGCCTCCAGGGAAAAGATGCCTTACCCCATGCCGCTCACCTTCCAGCTAGCGCCGGATGGGCGCGTTCTGCTGTTCACCATCGCGCTGAGCGCTTTCACCGGCATCGTCTTTGGATTGATGCCCGCCCTGCAAGCGACGCACGTGGACCTGACTCCGGCACTGAAAGAAGGCGGCAATGTCCGACTTCCCCGCTTCCGCCGCCTGAGCCTGCGCAACTGCCTGGTGCTCTCCGAAGTGGCCGGATCTCTGTCCCTGCTACTGATCACCGGATACCTGGTGATGGGCCACCAGAAGATCGCCGCGCCCGATGCCGGATTCGAGACCCGCAATCTCTACCTGATCTCGATCGACCCTTTGCGCGACGGCTATTCCCCGGAACAGACCACCACATTCTTCCGCAATCTGCTGGACCGCCTTAGACGCGTGCCCTCCTTTACCGCGGCCAGCCTGGCCGATTCGGTAACCATGACCATGATCGGCAAACCGGGCACCACGTTCTACATGCTGCAGCCGTCGGGCGCCAAAGAAATCCGCTCCGGCCGGCGCTATACGGTGCAGCGCGATTTCTTCACCACGCTGGGCATCCCCATCCTCAGTGGCCGCTCTTTCCGCCAGGAAGAGGAGCGCGACGATTCCGCCGTGGCCATTGTCAGCGAGAAACTGGCGGAGACCTGCTGGAAGAACCAAAACCCCATTGGACGCCGGTTCGAGATCGGCGACGAGTCGGTCCCAACCTTCGTCGTGGGCGGCGGCAAGAGCCATCAGGGCACCGTCGGCAGGACGCGCGTGGTGCAAGTCATCGGCGTGGCGCGCAATGTGCGCGAAGGGATCGTCGCCAAGGCTGCCGACGCGCCCGGCGTCATCTACCTGCCGCTGCGTCCGGCGGATTATGCCCGCTCTACGTTCCACGGCATGATTTTGATTGTGCGAGCGGTTCCGGGAGTCGATGCCATCGCCGCCGTCCGGAGGGAAGTCGCCGCCATGGACGATAAAGTCACGCCATTCGACCCGCACAGCATGATCGCGCAGATCGAGGAAACCATGTTTCCCGTTAAAGTGGCGCTCTGGACCTACGGCCTGATCGGCGTCTGCGGACTCATTCTGGCCGCCGTGGGGCTGGCCGGCGTTACCGCCTATTCGGTGGCGCGCCGCCGCCGCGAGATCGGTATCCGCGTGGCTCTCGGCGCGGGGCATGGCGATGTGATCGGCCTGGTAATCAAAGAGGCCGCCGTTCTCGTCCTTATTGGATCGGCGATTGGAATCCTGCTGGCCCGCGCCGGAATGCGCGCTCTCTCCGCCGTCCTCTTCCAGATCGCCCAAACCGCCGGCATGAGCGATTCCGATCCCGTACTGCTCGTCGGCGCTCCGGTCCTGCTGGGCACGCTCGCCCTGGTGGCCTGTTACATCCCCGCCCGCCAGTCGCTGCGCATTGACCCGGCCACGGCATTGCGGCAGGAGTAAGACCGTCCTCTTGGCCCACCACAAACTTCTGTAGTAGAATCTCAAATACGTATAGTATGCCTCAACCCAAACTGAGCAAGCTGGAAATGCAGATCATGGAGGCGCTCTGGAAAAGCGGCGCCTGTTCCATTCGCGAGATCCAGGAAGCCTTTCCCGAACGCCACCGTCCCGCCTACACCACCATTCAGACCACGGTATACCGCATGGAAGCCAAGAGGGCGGTGCGCCGCGTCAAGAAGATCGGCAACGCCCATATCTTCGAAGCCACCGTATCGCGCCATGCGGCGCAGGGGCGCCTCATCGACGACCTGCTCGCATTTTTCGGCGGCAGCACCCAACCGCTCATGTGTCACCTGGTGGAAAGCCACAGGCTGACCCTTCAGGATGTCCGGGAAGCCGAAAAAGCCATCCGGGAATTGTCCCGAAAAGGGAAAACCACATGATGCCGTCACAAATTCTCAACTCGGGTCGTTATTCTTCTGAGGCCGCGATGCTTCCACAGGTGTGCCGGGCCCGCCCATGGGGACGCTATCTTTTCGGCAATGCCGTTCAGGAATTTCGAACGCTTTTGGTTGTTTTTTCGTCATATACGGAAACGGCTTGCTCGACGGAATCAAGCGTGCACGTGTCCGGAGACCCCTCGTAGATTGGCCTCTGCTGAATACAAAGGAGTTGGTAATGAAATCAAAACATCTAGCCATCGCCATCCTGGCTGGAAGCCTGGCAGCAGGAGCCTTCGCACAGACCGACGCCGTTCCGGAATTCGAGGCCGCCTCGATCAAGGCCGCCCCGCCGCCCACCGGCAACGGCATCCGCGTCATGATGCGTGGCGGTCCCGGCAGCGACGACCCGGGACGGGTGGACTGGAGCAACGTGAGCCTGCGCCAGATGATCACAGCCGCTTTTAATGTGAAGGATTATCAGGTGCAAGGTCCGGACTGGCTGAACTCTCAACGCTTCGACGTGGTGGCCAAAATCCCGCCTGGAACCACCAAGGAGCAATACCGCCTGATGATTCAGAAACTGTTGACCGACCGCTTCAAGATGACTTTCCATCGGGAAGAGAAAGAGCATGCGGCATATGCGCTGGTGGTGGGCAAGGGCGGTCCCAAGTTCAAGGAGTCGGATCCGAACGACACTTCCGGGTTTGCCCCGATGATGATGCGCGGTCCCGATGGCGATGTTCGCGCTTCGGCCCCTCCTCCTCCGCCTCCCCCTCCCGGTGGAGCAGGGCGCGGTCCCGACGCCGGACCCGGCAGAGGCGGCGGCGGGCGTGGCGGCATGATGATGATGGGGCCCGGTCATCTGCAGGCCAAGAAAATGGGGATCGACGGGCTCGCCAACATGCTCTCGAACATCACCGGCAAGCCCGTGATCGATCAGACGGAACTCAAAGGATCTTACGATTTCACCCTGGATTACGCCCCCGAAACAGGAGAAGGCGGGCCCATGATGATGGCCCCGCCTCCCGGTGGCGGCGAAGGACGGGGACCAATGGCCTCGGAGCCCGCTGGCTTGAATATCTACGCGGCGGTGCAGCAGGAGTTGGGTTTGAAGCTCGAACCCAAGAAACTGCCCGTGGAGAACATAATCATCGACGGAATCGGGAAAGTTCCATCAGAAAACTAGGAGCAAAAGTTAACCGAACGGCGTCCAAATCGTCATAACCGCGAAGGGATTTTCATGAGAGCCACTATCTTGTATGCCGGCGCGATAGCTTTAGCGGCATGCTGTGCATTGGCCCAGACCCCCGCGTTTGAAGTGGCTTCGATTAAGCCGAACTATTCCGGAAGGAACGGGTCTGACTCCGACGATCACGAGGGTGTGCTCACAGCCAATAATCTCAGCTTAAAGCGCCTGATCATGCGTGCTTACCAGGTACGGGATTACCAGGTAATGGGGCCGGACTGGCTCGACAGCGAACGATTCGATATCGCCGCCAAACCGCCGTCAGCCGCCGATTCGGAGCAACTGAACCTGATGCTCCAGAGCATGCTGGTGGACCGGTTCAAGTTGGCTGTGCATCACGATACCAAGGTGTTTCCGGTATACGGTCTGCTGGTTGCCAAAGGCGGCCTCAAAGTGAAGGAGGTAGAAGATACCGGCAATCACGATAACCGGGGCAAGAGGGGTCAATTCATCGGACTACAGTGCTCCATGGCGCGCTTTGCCGAACAGATGGGACGCAACATGGACCGGCCGGTCCTAGACATGACCGGCCGGAAAGGCGTATTCAATCTGACTCTCAATTGGATGCCGGAGGAAGCCCAGGTGGCAAAAGAGGAATCCAGGGCGGATGTCCAGACCTATCCTCCGCTGTTAACCGCGCTACAGGAACAACTGGGTCTCAAGCTGGAACCGAAGAAAGCGCCCCTCGATGTGCTTGTGATCGACCACGTCGAAAGGGTTCCTACGGAGAACTGACGCATTGAGAACCTCGCGAAACTCCTCCGCTCTTCTTCTCCTGCTGGCCGCCAGCGCGGCATTCGGCCAGAGGTTCGATGTCGCGTCTGTAAAGGTGACCGAAACCAGCGGAGCCGGCGAAGGGAAAGCCCGCCGCGGCATCAAGTCTTCCCCCGGCAGCGTGACGATTCAGAACATGCCATTGAGCGCCATCGTGCAGTGGGCCTACGGCGTCCGGGATTACCAGGTGGTTGGCCCGCACAGGACCGATGTCCAGGGCTACGACATCTTTGCCAAGGCGGCCGGACCGGCCCAGGAAGCCAAAGGCGGGTACAAGCTGAAGCCGGCAGAGGGCGAGGGAGCGGGCAATCTCACCGCCAGCAAGAGCGGAAAAGTGATGCTGAAGGGCGAAAGAACATCCATGGCAGAGCTTGCGGGCCTGCTCAGCCGGCCCTTGCGGCGCGCCGTGATCGACCGGACAGGGCTCAAAGGAGGCTTCGATTTCACCATCGATCTGATGAGCTACATTCCGCTGGATGCGAGCGGAAAGCCATCGCCGGAGTCAACCACCGAAATGGATCGGGACGGGATCATCATTATGGCAGTACAGCAGCAACTGGGCCTGAAGTTAGAGCCCGGGAAAGGCCCCGTCGAAATGATCATCATCGAAAAAGCGGACAAAATACCGACGGATAATTAGCGACTTCTCAATCGGAGCAATTATTTCATGTGGAATCGGATTCATAACTATCTGCTGTACGCGGCGCTGGCCGTCTTTATGGCATTGCCCCTGGTCGCGGCCGAGCACCACGGCTCAGTAACGTTTGGCGGCCTCCCGCTGCCCGGCGCGACCGTGACGCTATCGCAGGGCGATAAGAAATTGACGGCTGTCACCGACGCACAGGGAGTTTACACGTTCCCCGACGTTCCGGACGGCACCTGGAACCTTCAGGTGGACATGCTCTGCTTCGAGCCCCTCAAGCAGGAGGTAGCCATCGCCCCCGGGGCGCCCAGCCCCGCGTGGGAAATGAAGTTGTTGCCACTGGATCAGATCAGAGCCGCAGCCCCGCCGCCGGCCCAGCCTACCACCCCGCCTACCGCTGCTCCCGGCAACGCGACGACCACCACCGCGGCCGCCGGCGGCGCGCCGCCCAAGCCGTCTATCGCCGGCGCGGAAGAAGCTGCCAATAACCCAAGCAAGGGCAAAAGCAATTCCAAATCCAAGAACGACAAAAAGGGAGCTGCGGCCGCAACGCCCGCCAATCCCGCCAACGGATTCCAGCGCACGGACGTGAATGCGGCCGGCGGCGGCGCGCCCGCTCCCCCCGCCGATAGCGGTATCGGGGCATCGGCCGCGGCGAGCGACCCCAACGCCACCACGTCCGAAGCCATGGTGGTGAACGGCAGCGTGAGTAACGGCATCGAGCGCCGCGTGATCGGCAACAACCGGCGAGGGCCGGGCGCGCTGTATCGCGGCGATATCATGGCCAAGTTTTCCAACTCCTATCTGAATGCCCAGCAGTACTCTCTGCTAGGCGCTAACACGGCGCAGCCTGCGTACAACAACCTGACCTTCGGCGGTTCTTTCGGCGGACCGCTCTACATTCCGCACATCCTCAAGAGCAATGGGCAGATCTTCTTCACGTACCAGGGCATGCGCAACCGGAATGCCAATATTCTTCCCGGTACAGTGCCCACAGAAGCGGAGCGGAATGGCGATTTCTCGCAGGCGGTCAACCCGCAGGGGCAACCGCTCACCTTAAACGGATTCCCCGGCAACACCATCCCGGTCAATCTGATCACCCCACAGGCCAAGGCGCTGATGGCTTACTATCCCCTGCCGAATTTCGCGTCCGTCAGCGGGTACAATTATCAGACCGCCCTGAACAGCGTTACCGATTCCGACATGGGGCAGGCCCGCTTCAACCGGAACCTCGACCGCAAGGACTTCATCAACGGCTATTACGCGATTCAGAGACAGGACAGGACCAGCCCCAGCATCCTGGGCTTCGTGGATCCCACCAGCATGTTGGGCATGGGCGGGAATATCGCTTACCGTCACATGTTCAATCAGCGGATTAATGGAGCGTTGACTTACAATTACACCCGGCAGAGCGTCCGCGTCGATCCCTACTTCGCCAATCGCGTGAACGTTTCAGGCGACGCCGGCATTGCGGGTAACGATCAGACCCCCGGCAATTGGGGGCCGCCTTCTCTGAATTTCGCCAGTGGGATCTACGGACTTAGCGACGCCCAGCAGAGTCTGACACGGAACCAGACTCAAACGCTGAATTACGACATGTTGTGGATTCACCGGCCGCACAACATACGGTTCGGCGGCGATTTCCGCAAAATGCAGTTCAACTCGCTCTCGCAGCAAAACGGGCGGGGAACCTTCACCTTCACGGGAACCAATACAGGTTCGGATTTCGCCGATTTCCTGCTGGGCACCCCGGATACGGTGCAACTGGCGCTGGGCAATGCCGACAAGTATTTCCGTTCCGCCTCTTATGACCTCTACATCACCGACGATTGGAGAATCGGACCGACCCTGAGCATCAATTATGGCCTCCGCTGGGAATACAGCGCGCCGGCATACGAAAAGTACGGGCGCATGGTCAACCTGGATGTGCTGCCGGGGTTCGCGGGCGTTGCTCCCGTGACGGGTCTCAATCCCACCGGAGCGCTGACCGGCATGAATTATCCGAGTTCGCTGGTGAACCCCGACAAGCACGGCATCGAACCGCGCGTGGCGCTGGCATGGCGCCCCATCTTCGGATCCTCGCTGGTGGTGCGCGCCGGCTACGGAGTCTATTACGACACCTCGGTCTACCAGTCCATGGTGCGATCCATGGCACAACAATATCCGTTCTCGCGCACGCTGAACCTTGCGAACACCGCCGCCAATCCCCTGACCATGGCCTCCGCGTTCCTCAGTCCGGCCGGGGGTGCGCCGAACACGTTCGGAGTCGATCCCAACTTCCTGCTGGGCTATTCCCAAAACTGGCAGGTTTCGGTGCAGCGCGATCTGCCGGGCGGTAACGTGATCACCCTTACCTACCTGGGCATCAAGGGCACGCGCAACACGCAGGAGTTTGTGCCCAACACGTATCCCACGGGAACCATGAACCCCTGCCCGGCCTGTCCGTCTAATTTCTATTACATGACCTCCAACGGCAACTCCACCAAGGAGTCAGGCCAGGTACAATTGCAGCGCCGCTTCCATAACGGCTTTTCCGCCACTGTGAACTACACCTTCTCCAAGGCCATCGACGATGCGGCCCTGGGCGGTGGCGGCAGCATTCTGGGCGGCGGTGGCGGCGCAACGGTCATCGCGCAGAACTGGCTCGACCTGTCCGCCGAGCGCGGGCTTTCCCCTTTCAACCAGGAGCACCTGTTGACCTTCAACATGCAATACACCAGCGGCGTAGGAGTGAAGGGTGGCGCGCTGCTCAGCGGGTGGCGCGGCCTGGTCTTGAAGCGATGGACCATCCTGAGTTCCATTAACTATGGCAGCGGCATGCCGGAAACTCCGGTCTACCAGTCCGCCATTTTGCAGGGCACGGCGATCAACGGCCCCATCCGGCCCGAGTATACCGGCCAGGATCTCTACAACGCCCCGGTCGGCCGCTTCCTCAATCCTTCGGCTTACATGGCTCCGTTGAACGGCCAGTGGGGTAACGCGGGAAGAGATTCCATCACCGGCCCCAGCCTGTTTACCTTGAATGCGTCGATGCAGCGGACGTTCGAAGATAATCTCGATCTCCGCCTCGACGCCACCAACGCCCTCAACCACGTAAGCTTTCCGACTTACATCGTCAACGCGTCCAGCCCGCAGTTCGGGCTCGCCGGCCAGCCCAGTAACATGCGCTCGGTCGTGTTAACTCTGCGGTGGAGGTTCTAACCATGAAGCTGACTCTCTCGATTCTTCTGATTTTCGTGTTGGCGGCCGCCCAGCAGCCCCAGCAGAAACCAGCCACACAGCAAGCCGCGCAGCAACCCTCCGAAGGCCCCGTGAAGTTCACGGCCAATGCCCAACTGGTGGTGGAAGCGGTGAATGTGAGCGATAAGAGCGGCAAACCGATCGAAGGGCTCACCGCCAAGGATTTCACCATCACCGAAGACGGCGTGGCTCAGTCCGTGGCTTTCTGCGAATTCCAGAAACTGCTGGATGCGGAAGGCCCCGGCTTGCAGCAGCGGCCGGCGGTCCAAGCCCCTTCGGAACCCGACAAACCCAAGGTGGATCCGGTAACGCAGTTCCAGATTCAGCCGGAAACTCCCGGCACCGTCCGCTATAAGGACCGCCGCCTGATCGTGCTGTACTTCGACATGGGCGCCATGCCGCCCGCCGATCAGTATCGCGCCATGGATTCGGCCGTCAAATTCATTAAGAAACAGATGTCGCCGGCCGACCTGATGGCGCTGATGTCCTTCTCCGACCGCCTCCACGTGCTACAGGATTTCACCGACGACAAAGACAAGCTGCTCACCATCCTGGACAAGCTGTTCATCGGTGAAGACCAGGGGCTGGACACCGGCGCGGCCGATGACAGCGCCGCCGACACCGGCAGCGCCTTCGGTGAAGACGATAGCGAATTCAACATCTTTAACACCGACCGGCAGCTCGCAGCCCTGGAGACCGCCGTGAAAATGCTGGGCCAGCTCAACGAAAAGAAGGTGATGGTGTATTACGCCAGTGGCGTGCGGCTCAACGGCGTGGATAACCAGGCGCAGTTGATGGCCACGACCAACGCCGCCACCCGCGCCAACGTCTCGTTCTACACGGTGGATGCCCGCGGCCTGGTGGCGCAAGCGCCGATCGGCGATGCCGCCCATGGCTCACCGGGAGGGCAAGGCATGTACTCCGGCTCGTCGGCATTGGCGCAAACCAGCAATTTCATCAAGTCGCAGGATACGCTGTATGCCCTGGCATCGGACACCGGCGGCAAAGCGCTACTGGATAACAACGACCTCGCGCAGGGTGTTGTCAATGCCGAGAAATCCATCGAGAGCTACTATATTCTGGGCTATTATTCGACTAACTCCAACCTCGACGGCAAGTACCGCAAGATTAAAATCGCATACAACGGGGACGCGTCTGCCAAGCTCTCCTATAGGGTGGGCTATTGGGGCGGGAAGACTTTCAATAACTACAATAGGGTGGACAAAGAGCGACAACTGGCCGACGCCCTGATGTTAGGCGACCCCATCACGGACTTGACCATCGCGCTGGAAGTGAATTACTTCCAGCTTAACTCGGCCGAGTACTTCTGCCCCGTGGCAATGAAGATTCCCGGCCGCGAGCTGGCCTTGGCCAAAAAAGGCGGCGCCGAACACACTATGATCGATTTCATCGGCGAGGTGAAGGACGAATACGGTGTTACGGTGACCAACGTCCGCGATACCGTGGACATCAAGATGACCGGCGAAACCGCGGCGCAGTTAGCCAAGCAGCCCATCCAGTACAGTACCGCCTTCACGATCCTGCCGGGCACTTACACCATCAAAATGCTGGCTCGCGACAACGAAACCGGCCGCATCGGCACCTACATGCGCAAGTTCACCATTCCCAATTTGAACAAAGAGCTGAAGCGTGTGCCCATCAGCAGTGTAGTGCTGAGCAGCCAGCGCATGGACGTACATGACGCGCTGTTCAACGTGGCCGTCAAGGATAAGCTGCCCAGCGTGGACCCGCTGGTTCAGGACGGCCTCAAGCTGGTTCCCAGCGTCACCCACGTCTTTAGCACCAACCGCGACCTCTATGTCTATCTACAGGCGTACGAGCGCGGGCAAACCACCGAGCTGCCGCTAGTGGCGTTCGTGACTTTCTACCGGGGCCAGAACAAGGCGTTTGAAACGCCGCCGCTGCCCGTCACCGAAGGCATGGACCCCAAGAGCAAGGCCGTGCCCCTGCGCTTCAACCTGGCGCTGGGCAAACTCCAGCCCGGCAAATACGATTGCCAGGTCACCGTGCTGGACCCCACCAGCCAAAAAGCCGCCTTCTGGCAGGCTCCGGTAGTTTTGGTGCCGTAGGACAGGCTTCCCAGCCTGTCCTCGTATTAAAATGGGAATCATCCTCACCAAGGAGTTTCCATGTCGACTTCGTACGACCGCAGAGATTTCCTGAAGACCGTGGGCGCCACGGGCCTTACGCTGGAGGCGGCCAAGTCCGCTCTGGCATCGAAAAATGACACTAAGGCCACGGGCGGCCGCGTGGTCGGCGCCAATGACCGCATCAATATCGGCGTCATTGGCTGCGGTAGCCGCGGGCAGGGCGTCGCCCGGACCTTCGCCCAGGTCGGACAGACCGACAACAGTTGCCAGATCGTGGCCGTCTGCGACGTCTACGAAAAGCGCAAGCGCGAAACCGCCGAGCGCTACAAAGTCAAGGGCTATACCGACTACCGCGAACTGCTCCAGCAGCCCGACATCGACGCCGTCTATATTGCCACGCCCGATCACTGGCACGCCAAAAACGCCATCGACGCCATGGATCACGGCAAGGATGTTTACCTGGAAAAGCCCATGGTCCACACCAACGAGGAAGCCCGCCAGCTCGTCGCCACCGTGAAAGAGACCAAGCGTGTGCTCCAGGTGGGCTCCCAGACCACTTCCGCCGACATCTGGGCCAAAGCCAAAAAGGCCATTGCCGATGGCGCCATCGGCCAGATGCTGATGAGCCAGGGCTCCTATCACCGCAACTCCATCGAAGGCGAATGGAACTGGGACATCGATCCCGGCGCCGGCCCCGACGGCAAGGGCGATAACCATATCGATTGGGATCTCTGGCTGGGGTCGCAATACAAGCTGGCTCCCAAACGCGCCTTCGACGCCGATCGCTTCTTCCGCTTCCGCAAGTATTGGGACTATTCGCTGGGCATTGCCAGCGACCTGTTCTACCACGTCATTGCGCCGCTCAACATCTGCTGGGATGAGCCGCAGTTCCCCGTGAAGGTTATGGCCACCGGCGGCATATACGTATTCAAGGAAAAGCGCGAAGTGCCGGACACCTTCCACCTCATGGCCGAATACGCCAAGGGCCACTCCCTGGTTCTCAGCTCGTCCATGGCCAACGATACCCACATTCCCGGGCTGATTCGCGGCCACGAGGGCACCATCATCATGGTGGAGCACGGCCAGTTCGAACGGAACGTTCCGTATATCACGGTGAAACCGCAGTTAGAGCGCGGAAAGGCTATCGGCGGCGAAAAGTACGCCTCCAAGTTCGGCCTGAAGGATTACCAGATTCCGGTGGACCAGACCAACATGCAGGATGCCCACGTCAGGAATTTCCTGCAGTGCGTCCGCACCCGGGAAAAACCGCGCCTCGATGTGGAAACCGGCGCCAGGGCGGTGGTGGTGATCAACCTCGCGGCCGAATCCTACCGCGAGGGTAAAGTGATGTACTGGGACGAAAAGCGCTGGAAGTCCTCGGATAAGCCGGTCAAGGCCTGAAGCGTCCCTCCGCGGACACCGGATTCCCACGAGCGGACAGATGGGCGCGCGCCAGTACTGAAAAACCGCGCGCCTCGTGTGGAATCCGGCGTGCTCGCAGGCTCGGAAGGGAGGGTCTATGCCCAAGAAGGAACGCCTGCACGAGTCCATCGCCGCTTTGCCCACTCTGGAATACCTGGCTCAGCGTATCCAGGAAGGCTGGAAGTTGACCGGCCTGGAATGGGAGCGGGAAGCCCAAACCGAATCCGCGCCCGCCGCACCGCACAAGGGCTGGGTGGAAGAGATCCCCTACGGGCTGCGCGTCTCCGACGATTGCACCCGCCTGGTGGAGAGCTCGCCGGAGAAGGAGATCATCATTCTGGCGCTCGATATGATCGTCGAGGACTGCGCGCTATCCCGCGTCGCCGAGGAATTGAACTTGCGCGGCTATCAGACCCGCGAGGGCAGTCCATGGACGCCTACCGCGCTCTTCAACCTTCTCCCCCGCATGATTCAAATGGGTCCGCGCCTCTTCACCAGCGAAGAGTGGACCAACCGCCGCAAGCGCCTCCCCAAAATCGGGTGAAGTTACTGTAGTAAACTTTCACCTATATGAAGTCTCGACTTTGTCTGTTTCTGGCGGTGTCCGTGTGCGCCCTCGCGCAAACGGCGCCCAGGATTACCACCCCCAAGGAAGCGTTAGGTTTCAATCTCGGCGACGATTACCAGATGGCGAACTACGCCCAACTGGAAACCTACTGGAAAAAATTGGCCGGCGAAAGCGATCGCATGAAGCTGGTGAGCATCGGCAAGACCGAAGAGGGCCGCGACCAGTGGATGGCCATCGTCAGCTCACCCGACAATATCAGGAATCTCGAAAAGTTGAAGCAGATCTCGCAGCGTCTGGCGCACGCCGAAGGTCTCACCGACGCGCAGGCACACGACCTGGCGCGCCAGGGCAAGGCAGTAGTCTGGATTGACGGCGGGCTGCATGCCACCGAGACCGTCGGGTCGCAGCAACTCATGGAGATGGTCTACCAGATGGTCAGCCGCACAGACCCGGAAACCCTGCGCTTCCTCAATGACGACATCGCGCTCTTCGTCCAGGCCAATCCCGACGGGCAGGACCTGGTGGCCAACTGGTACATGCGCGGATCCGAAAATCCCAGCGCGCCTTTGAAGCCGGAACAGGAGCGCCGCATGGGCGGCTTGCCGCGTCTGTGGGCCAAGTACATCGGGCACGACGACAATCGCGACTTCTACATGTCCAACATGAAGGAAACCACCAACATGAACCATCAACTGTTCCTGGAGTGGTTTCCGCAAATCATGTACAACCACCATCAGACCGGTCCGGCGGGCGCGGTGATCTTCATGCCCCCGTTCCGCGATCCGTTCAATTATAATTTCGATCCGCTCGTTCCGCTGGGTATCGAACTGGTCGGGACGGCGATGCACAGCCGCCTGGTTGCCGAAGGTAAAGGCGGCAGCGCCATGCGCAGCGGTGCCAACTACTCCACCTGGTGGAATGGCGGATTGCGCACCGTCACCTACTTCCACAACATGATCGGCATTCTCACCGAGATCATCGGCGAGCCCACCCCCATCACCATTCCCGTGGTCCCCAGCAAGCAGTTGCCGCAGGGCGATTGGCCCATGCCCGTCACGCCCGGTCCATGGCACTACCGGCAGTCGATCGAATACGAAATCACCAACAACCGCGCCATTCTCGACCTGGCTTCGCGTTACCGCGAGACGTTCCTCTACAACATCTATCGCATGGGAATGAACTCTATTGAGAAGGGCAGCAAGGATTATTGGACCGTCACTCCCAAGCGGATCGAAGCGCTGGAAGCCGCCGCGGCGGCCGAGGGCGGAGGAGGTGGTGGCGGACGCGGCCGTGGAGGTCGCGGTGCTGCTGCTGCGGTCGCTCCCGGCGGCGATACCCAGCCCGGCGCTGACCTCTTGGCGTTCGGCGGCCGCGGCCGCGGCGGCGTTCCCCTGGAACTTTACAACAGCGTGCTTCACGATCCCAAGAAGCGCGACCCCCGCGGATTCATCATCCCCTCCGATCAGCCCGATTTCGCCACGGCCACGGAGTTCGTCAACGCGCTGCTCAAGAACGGCATTACCATCCTCAAAGCCACGTCCGCTTTTACGGTGAACGGCAAGAGCTATCCCACCGGCTCGTACGTGGTCAAGGCGGCGCAGGCCTTCCGCCCGCACGTCATGGACATGTTCGAGCCGCAGGATCACCCCAATGACTTCGCCTACCCCGGCGGCCCGCCCAATCGCCCCTACGACATCACTGGCTGGACCCTGGCCTATCAGATGGGCGTGCAGTTCGACCGTATCCAGGATGGCTTCGACGGCCCCTTCACAAAGATCAACGGCCTGCTTCCGCCGCCCGCCAGTTCCATCACCGGACCGGCCAGTCCCGCGGGCTACCTGATCAGCCACCAGATCAACAATTCCTTCGTGCTCACCAATCGCCTGCTGAAAGCCAACGCGGATGTCTACTGGCTGAAGAAAGACATGTCGGCGGAGGGTCAGGATATGGGCGCCGGCGCAATCTGGGTGCCAGCCTCCGCGACGGCGCGCGCCATCCTCGAAAAGAGCTCCAAAGAACTGGGTGTCCCGGTTCACGCCCTGGCGGCCAGGCCCGAGGGCGATGCCCTGAAGCTTAAGCCTATTCGCATCGGCCTCTACGATGTGTATGGCGGCCTGATGCCCGCCGGCTGGACCAAGTGGCTCTTCGAACAATATGAAATGCCGTTTTCCCTGGTCTATCCCCAGACGCTCGACGCGGGCGACCTGAAGAGCAAGTTCGACGTGCTGGTCTTCGTCGGCGGCGCCATCCGCGGCCAGGGCGGCTTTGGCGGACGCGGCGGTGGTGGAGGCGGCGGACGCGGAGGCGCCCCAGCGGCCATCCCCGATGAGTACAAGGCTTGGACCGGCAGCATCACCGACGATAAGACCATGCCACAGCTCAAGAAGTTCGTGGAACTCGGCGGCAGCATCGTGACCATTGGTAGCTCCACGGCCATCGCGGACGCCTTCCATCTGCCCGTGAAGAACTACCTCACCGAGATGGGCCCCGATGGCAAGGAGCGTCCTTTACCGGCCGAGAAGTTCTATATTCCCGGTTCCCTCATGAAGATGAACGTCGATAACACCAATCCCCTGGCCTACGGCATGCCGAAGCAGGTAGACGTGTTCTTCGAGAACAGCCCGGTGTTCCGCCTGCAGCCGACGGTCGAGATGGAGCATACTTCGCCGGTAGGTTGGTTCACCGGCACCTCCACGCTGGACAGCGGGTGGGCGTGGGGACAGCAGTATCTGGATGGCGGCACGGCCGTCGCGGAAGCCACGGTGGGCGAGGGCAAAGTCATGCTCCTCGGTCCCGAAGTCAACTTCCGCGATCAGCCGCACGCCACTTATAAGCTGCTCTTCAACGGCCTGTATTACGGCAACGCTACGCTGGCACCCTTGAAGTAGCCGGTGTCTTCAGGCGGTGAACCCAACCTTCACCGCCGTCCGCCCGTGCGCATATTTTCTCCGGTTGGCGCGCACGCTTTCGACCGCCTGCAGGAAGTAATCTTCCACGGGCAGGCCGGCGTTGCCCAATAAGCGATCGTGGGCGAACTGCAGCTTGGCGTCATCCACCACGTTCTTCAGGTCCGCTCCGCTCAGGCCGTGGCTGGCGGACGCGATTCGTCCCACGTCCGGCTCCCCGAGGGGCGCGGGTAGTCCGGCCAACCGTTCGCGCAGGATGGCCGCGCGCGCGCCGGCGTCCGGCAGCGCCGTTTCCAGCCACAACTCCACCCGGCCGGAGCGCAGCAACGCCCGCGGCAGGCTGCCCGGATGCATGGCCGTCATCATCACGCAGACGCGTTCGGAACTCGCGCTTTCCAGGCCATCGAGTACAGTCAGGAGATAGCGGTAGAGCCCGCGATTCTCCTCGCCTTCGAAGATCACGTCGGCGTCGTCGATGAATACGATTGAAGGCGCATTGCGCCGGGCGGCCTCAAACACCTGGTCCACCTTATGGTGAAAGTCCCGGGTACCGGAGACCACGGTTCCGTCGATCAGAAAGAACTTGCTCTTCAGGCGGTGAGCGAGGGCCCGCCCGATGGTAGTTTTCCCCGTACCGGGCGGCCCCGCCAGCAGCACGCCGCGCTTGGGTTTGAGGTCCAGTTCCTGGCGCAGTGCGTCGTTCTCGAAGGGCAGCGCGACCTTGGCTTCGAGCTCGCGAATGACGCCGTCAACGCCCTTCAGGTCGCTCCAGGTGACGCGCTGCACTTCCTCCAGTTCCACATTGCTCACCAGGAAGTGAGAACGCAAATACTCGATCATCCCCCCGGTGTCCACGGTATTCCCGCGCATCAGCCAGATGCAGGTATGGCGTAATTGTTCGGCCGTCAGGGTCGGAACATAGCGGTGAATCCGGGCGAAGTCCAGCGCCTCGCAGGCTTCACCCAGCAGGTTGCGGCAGATGCAGGCGTAGTCCTCCGGCTCGAACTCCCCGAGTTTCCAGGTAAAGGCGCGGCGAGCCACGGGCCACGGAACCTCGTCATCGCTGCCGAAGACCAGCTTCTTCCGCAGCGCCGCGGCTTCGCCCATCAGGGCAGTCAGGGCTGCGTCGAGCAGCAGGGTGCGCGGATAGTCGCAGGACGATACCACCTGTGTCACCAGGTGCAGGTCGTCCACAATCACGATCCGGTGATGTGCCAGCGCCTGCTCGGTCATCTGTAGAAACGCTTCCTCCACGGCGTCCGGTTGCCGTGCGGAGAGCGTGTGCATGAAGTCTCTCGCGCCCAGCAATGCCCCGCCCACGGTCTCGTGCAGCTTGTTCAGGATGGTGCTCCTGCCGCATCCGGCTCGCGCCTTGAGTAACAGCACGTCTCCGATTTCAGTTCCGCCGCGCAACGAATCGAAGGTCCGCTGCTGCGCGGGGGAAAGCACGATTTCTTGGTTTTGATTTTTCATTTTGGCTTCCAAAGACACCAATAGATCAGCGCGCCCCTTGCGAGCCGTGCCAGCAAGGCGAAGATATACCGCTACTTACGCGAGTCCCGCCTATTCAGTTGTGAGTGATGATTATGCGACCGGGAAGAGAGCGAAAGACAGGCGCTCCCGCGTCATGTCGCATCGAAGTTCCAGTTTGAAGTCGTCGATATGATTCAACAGAGCTGCCTCCTTTCGGGAATTTGGTGTTCTTAAGAAACTACCACGTCCCGGTGGAGCTTACAAGAGTCTTTTCATTAAGCTTTGTTAGCCGGTATACTAACCGCACCGCGATCGCGATGGCAAGACTTACTATAACGGCGGTTCCCAGATAGATCGCAAAGGGAGGCGCCAGGCTGATCGTGGAGAGCATACTCCTCAGTTCGTGGTGGCTGCTCCGGTACCATTCGAGTGTTTCCTTGAGAGTATTACGTCCTTTCGAGTAACCCCCGTACAGCGGAAGCAGCTTCACGACATACGTTGCGACGCAGATGTAACTCGCCACGAGCACAATAGCCGCCGATATGAGGCGCCCCATACGGCGGGACCTGCTAAGACCGGTTAAAACGATAGCCAGGGCCGGCGCCAGAAGCACTATCGTGTACCAGGGTGCCGCTCCCGCGGAGGCGCCCTTGAGGAACACCACGTCGTTTCCGGCTACAAGAATTACGGCCACGCCATAGACCGCCAGGAATCCCAGAACGCTCCACTCCTCGGCGGCGGGACGGCGGCGAATCGCCTGAACGCCGTACAGCACGACACCCGCGGCCAGCAGGGCCAGCAGACAATTCAGCGTTGCCGAAGAGAAACTCGTGAAGGAATTGTTTCCGGTCCATAGCGTGGCGCGCAGCATATACGGGATGGCGTGGCTCCAATCTACGCTGGCCAATGATGAGATCGAACTCACTCCGCCGGAGGTCATCAGCAGGCCGCTCACATTGTGATAAAGAACCAGATTCCGCAGGTACCAGGGGCCGGCCAGCACCACCACGATGCCCGCGAACAGCGGCAGCGCCCGGACGCGCCGGTACAACACCACGAAGGCGCCAAGGGCCAGTAGCGGCAAAAAGTACGCCTTCGTCAACAGTCCCAACGATGTCACCAGCGCCAACCGCAATGCGCCGGTTGTGCCCGGCTGCCCGGAAAACGCGGCACAGGATGCCACGAACCAGACCGTGAACGCCAGGCCCAGCGCGTCGTTGGCGACATGAGCGACTGTGGCCCAGTACATCTGGCAGGCGAAAATGCAGAACAGCCCCAGTGCCTGATAGGTCGCGGGGAGGCCGAGCGTCTGAAACAGGCTTGTCGCGGCCAGGAATGTGATCAGCGCGGCCAGGCATGACGCCACGATGCGCAGCCAGATCGCTCTGACCGGAATCGGCGCATTGGCGAGCAGCGAATCCGCCGCTGCCAGGAGAGCATATGCCAGCGGCGGCTGCTGCGCTTCATAGTTGGTATGCTCGCCCGGCAGCCATGCCTCACCGCGCGGTATCGCCTCCAAGACGCTCCGTTCCCGCACCCGCGCGGCGGCGCTGAGCGCGAAGTAGCGGTCGAACGTCTGGAGTTCCGGCCAGGCGTGCGCCACCACGTGGCTCGCGGGACATGCCAGCATCGAGTCCCACACCTCTTGCGAAAGCCTCGTCGCGCCCAGCACCGGCAGGCGGCGCGTCACCTCCAGCGACTGGACGTAGCCGTAATGCCAGGGTTCATCGAACCCCTCCCACAGGGGAAGCAGGGAACTGTAAACGACAGCGTTGGCGAACGCGAAGGCGAGCAGGAGATATCGGTCCGCGCGCTTCACCTTCTCATTGTCGCCTCTTTGTGGGCCGCCACGTACTCGTTGACATGCGCCGAGAAAGCCTTTTGCAGCGCCAACCGGGCATCCTTCCCACCGCCCGCCTTCCGGCCTTCAATCTCGAGTACAGGCAGCAGATCGCGCGTCGTGGAAGTGATGAACACCTCGTCGGCGGCTTCCAATTCGGCCGGGAGCAGCGGCTTTTCGCCGATCTCGATTCCCTCGGCCCGTACCGACCCCAGCAGCAACTCCCGGGTGATTCCCGGCAGACACCCGGAACTCAGTGGCGGCGTCCATACCTGACTGCCGTTCGCGACGAAAAGGTTGGCCGACGTGCATTCCGCGACTTCACCACGCTCGTTGAGCAGAATCACTTCGTCGAAACCGCGGCGTTGCGCCGTTTCCAGCCAGGTCAGATTCATCGCCCAGGAGAGAATCTTGGCGCCGGCGAAGTTGCACGCGGCGTGGCGGCCCTGTGCCTGGTACGCCAGTTTCACCCCGGTGCCCCACTCTTTCGAATCCGCGGTGAGCGCGATCAGGTCGCTCTCGCGGCCGTTTGAGGGCCCCGCCCACATGCCGCCGCCGTTGCGCACGATGACCACCCGGAGCGTGGAGTTGACCGCGCCGTTGGCCTCGATCAGGTCCAGCAACTGGCGGCGCACCGCCTCGGAGTCCGCCGGAATGGGGACGTGAAGCGCGGCAGCATCGCGCTTGATGCGGCTCCAGTGCCGGTCCCACTCGAACAGGACGCCTTCGGCTACACGCAGCGTGCTGAATACGCCCCAGCCGGATAGCAAGCCCACCTGTCCGGGCGAGAGGACGGTGTCGGAAGCCGGGCAAACCCGATTATTGTGAAGAATGTAACGGTGAAGCACGACGACTATTCTATCAGCGCGCCGCGGCTCACTTCCAATTGGGAAAGGGATTGGCCCGCGCCTCGCGGCACGCCGCGATCAGGTCCGGCACGCGCTTGCGGCGTTCGAACAGCCGCTCCAGCACCTGTTCCAGCTCGAATTCTTCGCCCTCAACCCAGTCCGGAGGGATGCTCTTCCACGCGAGGTCCATCACTTCCTCCGGAAAGTGGCGCACCTGGTCGAGCCAGGGTTGGAAATCGTCCAGCGACCGCACGTCCTCATACACCTGGCGGCGCGCGTAGAGCCCTTGCAGGGGAGAGTCCGGGAAGTCCCAGTTGGGACCGTTGAAGGCGAATCCGTGATCGATCATGCGGGCCACGAAGCCGGGCTGCGCGCCCTCACTCTGCCGAAGCATGGCGCGGTAGAAGACGCACTGGCGCCCGTCGGCATTAGCCGCCCATTTGTCGAAGACCAGGATGGCGCGAAAGTCGTCGAGGTTCGCTACTTTGGGAAGCAGGGAATCCGGCAGGAAGTCGTAGACCGCTGTCCTGCCGGGGTCGCCAGGGTAGCGGGAGCCGAAGTGCCAGCCCGGTTCCACCGCCACCTGCCGCGTGCCCAGCGTAAGATGCACCTCCGGATTCGCTTCCAGAAAAGAAGCCGGAATCTGAATCAGGGCTGTCTCCGGGACCGCGATCTTCAAGTATCCCAGCAGAGCCGATGCGGCCAGTTCGTTCACCAGAATGCGTCTGTGCTGCGGATTGTTGCGGAATTTGACAACGTACCAGTGACCGTCATCCACTTCCAGCAGGTGCGCCTGTGCACCGCCTCGCATTTTTCGCACGTACCGGATCGCGGTCAGGGGCATCGCAAAGAAAATGCAGTAATCTAGAGTTGTATCACAGAGAGGACTACATCCATATATGGCAGAACTGGAACCACGCACCAGCGCAGAGGATGCGGCAGCAGCGCAACCCGCCGGCCCCGGGCGCAGCAAAGACGAAATCGCTTTGGAGTTGATGCGGTTTATCGCCGTGACCACGGGATACGGAAAAACCGCCCAAACGGCGGGGTTTTCAGCCAAGCCTTCGGCCGTCTCGCCGGAATCGCACGCTGATGCTTTGCTGGAGTTGTACGGGAAATGCCGGCAGGCGATTCACAAGCCGGTGTAGGGGCCGGACGGGAATCCGGCCCGCGATGCGCGATCTAACAGCTACTTCTTCTTTCCACTCTTTTTTGCGGCTTTCTTGGCGGGAGCCTTCTTCGCGGCCTTCTTGGGTGGAGCTTTCTTTACAGCTTTTTTCGCCGGAGCCTTTTTAGCCACAGCCTTCTTGACCGGGGCCTTTTTGGCCGGAGCCTTTTTGGCTGCGGCCTTCTTGGCGGGAGCCTTCGTCGCTGGAGCCTTGGCAGGCGCTTTCTTGGCCGCCTTCTTCGCTGGAGTTGTCACCGCGGCTTTCTTCACGGGTGCTTTGGCAGCAGCTTTCTTGGCGGGGGCTTTCTTGGCAGGAGCCGCCTTCTTCGCGGCCTTCTTGGGCGCCGGTTCGGGCGCGGCCGCGGAAGCCGGCGGCTCAGCCGCCGCGGGGGTGGGCGCAGGTTGGGCTACGGGAGGCGGGGCACTCCCCTCCGCTTCCTCATCATCGTCCTCTTCCTCGTCCTCTTCATAATCGTCGAGTTTGGAGCTCTGTGCTGCTCCCTGCTCTTCGTCTTCGTAGTCGTGGAAGTCTTCCATTTCTTCTTCGTCTTTCGGAGCGATCTTTGAGCTATCAAACAACATTAAGCAAGCCTCCTGTAGTCAGGGCACAATCACCCATAGAATACCCCTTTTTGACGGCGAGGCAATAGCGAAAAGAAGGAAGGCTCCGAAAATTCGTTCGTGAATGTCTATTTGCCGCTGTTGTGAGCCACCAACACCGGCGCTTTGCGCGCCGCGGGTTTCTTCGCGGCGGCGGGAGCCGCACGACGGGTGCTACCGGCGGGGGCGCGACGAACCGCGGTGCGCGCGACAGGCCGCCGGACCGGCGCTTCAGGACGCACGACGGCTGGAATCAACAGGCGATCGCCTTCCACCGCTTCGTCCGATTTCAAGTTGTTCGCCGCAACAATGCTGGCGGGAGTGGCGCCGTATTTCTTCGCGATCGCTACCAGCGTTTCGCCCGTCTCCACCTTATGCATCCGCCACGCTGCGCGCCGTTCCGCGGGCACCATCTGCAATGTGGCCATCAATTGATTCCCCGTGCCCTTCGGTAAGTGCAGCGAATAATTCTCCGGAGCGGTCCCCCGGAGCACTGCGGGATTCAACGACGCCAATTCCGACTGCGGCGTATCGATTATGTCGCTGACCAGCGCCAGACTCGTAACCGCCGAGAGTTCCACCGTATCGTATTGCAGCGGCGGATCGTATTGCAGATGGTCCAACCCATACTCCGCGGCATTCTTTTCCATGATGGTCATGGCCAGAATGATGGGCACGTAGTTGGTAGTCTCCGCCGGCAGAACGCCGCGGCTGCGCAGTTCCCAGAAGTCCGCATAGCCCGTCCGCTCCACTGCTTTTTCCACCGTGATGGGCCCGCAGTTGTACGCCGCGATGGCCAGGTACCAATCGCCGAACTCATTATAAAGATCGTGCAGATGCCGGGCCGCGGCGCGCGTCGCCTTTTCCGGATCCATGCGATCGTCGGTGTACGCCGTCTGGTTGAGACCGTATTCGTTGCCGCGCCACTTGAGGAATTGCCACATGCCGCCCGCCGCGGCGCGGGAAATCGCGCGCGGAATGAAGCCGGATTCGGCCTGCGCCAGGTGAATGAGTTCCTGCGGCACACCTTCCTCATCCAGCACCCGCTGGATCATGGCGCGGTATCTGCCCGAACGTTCCGTGGCCGCCACAATCGTTTTGTGACCGCGGCTGGAGAAATAGTTGATGTAGCCGAGAACCGTGTCGTTGACCGCCAGGGGCAGTTGGGAAACCGTTGCCGCCACCTGTTCCTTCACCCGATCCTTGAGCCGGGGATCCACGGGGAACGTCATGGTGAGAATGTCTTCCAGGGGGGCCTTTTCGAACTTGCCTTCTTCTACTTCCGCCGATGCGCCCATTCCGGTGGCATCGTAATGCGAGATCGCGTCTACCATCAGATCCAGACGCTGTTCATACTCGGTACGCTCGTCGGGGTTCTGGTCGGATGCATCCAGCAGCGCATCGACAGCCGCGTCGAATTCCCGACGCGCTCCGGCAATGTCTTTCGACTGGTAAAACCTCTTGCCCGCTTCGAATCTTTTTTCCGCCCGCGTAATCAAAGCATCGGCACGCGGCTTTCCGGGCGCCATGGTGGGAGCATTCAGCAGAAAAGACGGGGCCTCCGCCAAATAAACGTTGGGCTGTACGACCACCGGGGGCGGATCGCTATCGCCGGGTGTGCCCACCAGATGGGCCGTGGGAGGAAGGAAGGAGTTTTGGAACCTGGACTGCTGATTGATACTACATCCAGCGGTCGCGAATGCCACGCAAAGGAGCGAAGAGGACAAGAGCGTTTTCGTTCGATTATCCATCAGCAGCCTCGGACAATGAAAATAAAGCCACTTCCGCGGAAGTCGCCCGGTAATATCCCTACGAGCCTATAACACCTAACCGGCCGATGCAAGCGGGAGCACAGTATTTGTCTGTGCTCCCATTGACACATGCCTGTGTCCAAAACGTACAGAAGAGAACTATTCTTCTTCTTCCTCTTCGCCCGTTTTGGCGGCCTTCGCGGCGGCTATAATCTTCTCCGCCTGCAACTGCGGCACAAAATCGTAATGGTCGAACTCCATCGCGAACGAGGCGCGACCCTGGGTCATCGCCGTCAGATCACTCTGATAGTTTAACATCTCCGCCATGGGTACCTGGGCCCGGATGAACTGGGTGCTCCCCTTGGTCTCCATGCCGGAAATCCGGCCTCTGCGTCCATTCAAGTCGCCCATCAGGTCGCCGGCATACTCCACCGGTGCCTGAATTTCGACATTCATCACCGGTTCCAGCAGGGCCGGCTTGGCTTCCTGCATGGCGGCTTTGAAGGCCTTGCGCGCCGCCAGCTTGAACGCCAGTTCGGAAGAATCGACGTCGTGGTAAGAGCCGTCGTAGACGGTGACCTTGAAATCGACCATGGGATAGCCCGCCAGGTAGCCCTTTTCGGCCGTCTCGATAATGCCTTTCTCCACGGCGGGGATGTAGTTCTTGGGAATGGAGCCGCCGAAAATCTCGTTGGCGAACTCGAACTTGGCGCCGCGCGGAAGCGGTTCCATTTTGATCCAGCAATCGCCAAACTGCCCGTGACCGCCGGTCTGCTTCTTATGCCGTCCCTGTACGTCGGCAAACCCGCGAATCGTCTCGCGATAGGGAATCTTGGGCGCCTTCAGCGTGACATCCACGCCGTACCGCTTTTTCAACCGGCTGACCACGATTTCCACATGCTGCTGGCCCGTGCCCGCCAACAGGAATTCGCGCGTCTGCGGATCGCGGTAGAAGCGCAGGGACTGGTCTTCTTCCAGTACCTTATGAACGGCATTCCCCATGCGGTCTTCGTCATTGCGGCTCTTCGCCTCAATCGCGAAGGCGATGGAAGGCTCGGCCAGTTTCACCGGGAGATAGGCGATGTTCAGCCCCTTCTCGGCCAGAGTGTCCCCGGTAAGCGTATCCCTCAGTTTGGCCACGGCGCCGATGTCGCCGGCATAGATCTCGGTGACCGGTTGCAGCGTTTTGCCCTGAGGACAACTCAGGTGCGCCAACCGTTCCGAGGTGCCTCGCGTGACATTTTGCAGGTTGGAGTCGTTCCTGATGATGCCCGTGCACACCTTGAAAAAGGTGATGCGCCCGGAGAAGGGATCGGCCGTCGTCTTGAAAACGAAGGCGGATGCCGGTCCGGTGGCGGTGATCTTCTGCGTAGTCTCCTGGCCGTTTAGGGTAGCTTTTGCCCCATCTCGCTCGGTGGGAGAGGGCATGTAATCGGTGAGGAAACTGAGGATCTGATCCGTGCCCACATTGTGGTATCCGGAAGCGCACAGCACCGGGAAGATCCGCAACTCGCGCATGCCTTTCTTGAGCCCATCGATGATGTGTTCGACCGGCAACGTACCCTTGTCGAAGAACTCTTCCATGAGCGCATCGTCGCCCTCGGCGGCCATTTCCACCAGCGCCTCGTGGGCTTTCTGCGCGGCATCCGCCATGTCGCCGGGGATTTCGCCTTCTTTGCCTTTGCCATCCCCGTCCGGCGTATAGGTATACGCTTTCATGCCGATCAGGTCGATGACACCTTTGAAATCGCGCTCCGCGCCGACGGGAATCTGGATCGGCACGGCGCTGCGGCCAAAATTGGTCTGTACACTTTCCAGCGCTCGGTCAAAAGCGCTGCGCTCGCGAGCCAGCTTATTGATAATGATTGCCCGCGGCAGCTTGAATTCCTCGCAGAAACTCCAAACCTTTTCCGTCTGTACTTCCACACCCGCCACGCCGTCCACCAGAACCAGCGCCGAATCCGCAGCCGCCAGGGCCGCTTTCGCATCATTGATGAAAATGTTGTAACCGGGAGTATCGATGAGATTGAGTTTGGTCTTCTTCCACTCCGCCACGGCGATGGCAGTAGAGATCGTGATTTTGCGCTGGATTTCCTCGTCGTCAAAATCAGTGATCGTATTGCCTTCATCCACACGAAGCAGGCGATTGGCCGCCCCTGCGGTGAAAAGCATACCGGCGGTGAGCGTCGTCTTGCCGGAATCGCCGTGGCCCACCACACCGACGTTCCGAATGTCCTTGCTTTCGTAGACTTTCACGGAGGTGCCCCCTTTTTAAAACGGAATAGTAACACAGGGCTGAAGGGACGGGGGTTGGGGATGGGGGTTAGCGGGAATCAGGACAATCGGGCGGCGGGCATGTCGCGGCCGGCTCGGTGCAGAATAAGGCTCGTGGCTCGGCCCTCGGGGCCAGTTTCAAAGGTGAACTGGTGGTCAGCCACCCTGGCGAAAAAGTCCTTCTCGCCTTCGGCAAACAGTCCAAACTTAGGCAGGGCGATGGGTTGGCCGGCGGCCTGTGCGAGGGGCTGTGCGAAGCCCTGTGCGAAGAGGCGGTCGCCGTCGCGGGTGATTTCGAAAATGAGGTTTGGCGCCACTTGATAGCGGCCGGTGTAGTTATCAAGGAGCCTGGGATCAATACGAATCTCGGTGCGCTGCTTCGGAGGCTCGGGATTGGCCAGCGGCGCGTTCGGGTTCAGGAGATGAAAACCGATATCATCGATACCGCTCGGAGTAGATGCATTGGACAGTACAACGACCCCGATACGCTCGTTAGGAGCGTATCCGACGAATGAGCGGAAGCCTCCCGTAGCTCCGTTATGCCCGATGATCTCCCGGCCGTGAGCTGACATAATAATCCACCCTAAACCGATCGTTGCCTGGCCCGCGGGACGGCGAACTTCGAGCATGACTTTCATGGCGGGCGCGAGAGGCGATTCCTTGTAGCCGAGGAACGCTTCGAGGAACGTCAGCATGTCATTGGCTGAGGAGCGTAGCGCGCCCGCACCGGCAAGCGGCGTGGGAAGGTCCGAGTTGGCGACGGGGGCCAGCATCGCCGTGTGACCAGTGGCCATGCGCTGAGTCATGGAGGCAGATAGCGTAATGCCCGTGTCCGGCATGCTGAGCGGTCGCGCGATGCGGCTTCGGATCAGGCTCTCATAATCCGTTCCGGCGCGGCACGCGAGCAGGTGGCCGAGCAGCCCCGCGCTCAGGTTTGAATATTCGTATTCGGAACCGGGGTCGCGCGGCAGCGTGTAGCCGGAAAGGAACCGATACAAATCTTCCATGCTGTAGTCGGCCTCTGGCTTCAGGTTGCCGGGAAGGGACGGGAGCCCGGAGCTGTGCGTGGAAAGATCGTGCAGCGTGATGGATTTGCCGCTTCGCTCCGGCATCCTGACAGTTTCGGGAAGATATTTGGCCGCCGGATCGTCGAGGGCGACCTCTTTGCGGGTCACCATGTCCGCCAATAGCAGCGAAGTGAAGACCTTGGTGACGGATCCAATTTCGAAGATCGTATCACCATTGGGCGTGCGTGGATCGCCATTGGCGAGGTTGCCAGAGGCGACAACGCGGCGGCCATTCGGGTCGATGACACCCGCGACAATGCCGGCCGCTTGCTTCTGTTGATCAACGCGTTTTGCTAGGATTTCGCGGATTTCGCCGGTGCTGGGAACTGGAAGTGATTGGAAGGTATTCGGATTCATAAATTTGCAAAATCCTTCAGTCGCGAAGGATTTACCGACGACTCCCAAGCGCCCTAAAACCCAACCCCTGCCCCTAACGCCTGCTGCCGACTACGCCTGCCAGCGGGCTGCTGGCACTGGCATACAGCTTCTTCTCCATGCGGCCCGATTCGTAGGCCAGCCGGCCGGCTTCCACCGCCAGTTTCATGGCCCGCGCCATCTTCTCCGAGTCTTCGGCGGCGGCGATGGCCGTGTTCATGAGAACTCCATCGGCGCCCAGTTCCATGGCAATCGCGGCATCCGACGCCGTGCCCACACCAGCATCCACGATCATCGGGACCTCTGTGATCATTTCGCGCAGAATGCGCAGGTTGGTGGGATTCTGGATGCCCAGCCCGGAGCCGATTGGCGCCGCCAGAGGCATCACTGCCGCCGCGCCCGCATCGATCAGTTTGCGGGCATTCACCACATCGTCATTGGTGTACGGCAGCACCACGAAGCCTTCCTTCACCAGCGTCCGGGTGGCTTCCAGCAAACCGTAGTTGTCGGGGAACAGCGTCTTCTCGTCGCCGATCACCTCCAGCTTGATCCAGTTGGAGAGACCCACTTCGCGCGCCAGCAGCGCGGTGCGCACGGCATCGTCGGCGGTGTAGCACCCGGCGGTGTTGGGAAGAATGAAGATCTTGGAGCGATCGATGAAATCGAGGAGCGATTCCTTGGATTTGTCGGTCAGGTTGACGCGCCGCACCGCGACAGTCACCATATCGGCGCCAGAGGCCAGATGGCAGCGTTGCATCTCCTGGAAACTGCGATATTTGCCTGTGCCGACCACTAGGCGCGAGTGAAACTCCCGCCCTGCAATATGAAGAGTATCCGCCATGAGCCTATTGTAGCGGGCTCAGGCGGTATCCCACTTAATACTATGGTCGCTGGTGACCGCGCGCGTTTCCGCCGGCGCATCCGTGCGGAAGTAGCTCCACGGGCCGGGAATCCAGGGATAGCGCTTCACCACGCTTTCGTCAACCCTTACTCCCAGTCCCGCCGTGCGCGGAACGATCAGGTCGCCGTGATCGATTTGGAGAGGCTTGGTAAGAATCTCGGCCGCCAGAGGAAACGGGTACATGCCGGCACGGTCCGGCGCGGAGTAGCAGGGATATTCCAGCCAGCCGGCGACGTGAGCGTGCCAGCAAATGCCCAGATGCGCGGCAGCGATCACTTCCAGTGCGGTGCCCCAACTGTGGAACGCGAAGCTCAGGTCCTGCCGCCAGATTTCGGCCAGAATGCGGCGCCCCTGGGCATAGCCACCCTGACAGCACACGTCCATCTGCACGTAATCCACCGACTGCGTGACAATCAGGTCGATATACCGCTGTTCGTTGGGCTCGTGCTCACCCGCCGCCAGGGGTACGATATCCTTCTCACGCAACTGCTGGTACGCGGTGTGGTCTTCCGGCGGCAGCGGCTCTTCCAGCCAGGCGATGTCGTACCCCGCCATGGAACGGGCCAGTTGCTCCACCGTTTCCAGGGAGTAGCTGCGGTCACCCATGCGCCACCAGGTATGCGCATCCACCATTAGGTCGAAATCCGGGCCCACTGCCTGGCGCATCAGGCGCACGGCTTCCAGGTCCTGCTCCGGACCCATGGCGGGCCGCATTTTGTACGCGCGGAATCCCAGGGCGCTCACCGCGGCGGCTTCGGCGGCATAAGCCCCCGGGGGCATATACATGCCCGCGCTGCCGTAAAGCCGGATGTGATCGCGGACCCGCCCTCCCAACAACTCGGAAACGGGCACGCCTCGCACTTGGCCGGCCAGATCGTACAGCGCGATTTCCACGCTGCAATAGGTTTTGATCAGCTCCGGCTCGGCGCCGTGCACTTCCAGAAACTGCACCCGCAGAGCGTCCGTATCGGCCAGGATGCGGCCAGCGAGGAAAGGCCCGATGATCTCCTGAATTTCGCGCTGCGCCCGTTCGTGACCCGCACCCGGCGCATAACCCACCAGGCCGTTGTCGGTCTCGACGCGGATGAACATGGCGTCGCGCTTCACAATGGTGCGCTCGCCGCCCCAGAATGGCAGGCGTATCGGTTCCGCGAAAGGATATGACAGTAAATAGGAGCGGACGCTCGCAATCTTCATCGACGCGATTCAGGATAGCACGGCCGGATGGGCCTCCTGGCGACGCTCCCTACCCCTCCAGCATCTTCCGTAAAAACACCAACTGCCCCAGGTGGTAGGCGTTATGATCGGCCATAAGCAACGCTTCACGAAGCATTGTCTGGCCCGTGCCATGCGGGATTTTGGTCAGCAGATCGAGCTTGGTATCGGCCACCAGTTCCTGCATCTCCTTCAGGTCAGTCTGAAACTGCCGGATGCTGGCGTCCCACGCCTCTTCGCTGGGCGGGGCTTCGGTGGCCGGCCAATAGTCGTCGGGAAATTTCTTCTCCCGGTACTTGGGATTGCGGCTGAAGTCCAGGATGTCTTGCTGCGCGATGCGCAAATGCTCCAGGAGTTGCCAGGCGGTGTGCGGCGCGCCCCGCGGCTTGACTCCGCGCAGAGCCACCGGGAAGTCGGCCACGGCCGCCTCCAGATTCACGTGGGCACCCTTCATCCGCAGCAGATCGGCCAGGTGCTTGCGGAGAGAGACGGTCTCTTGCTTTGCCATACCTCTAGTCTCGCATCCGCAGCCGTGCCGCAAGGTCGCGATACGAACCCTTCACAATGTCGTCCAGCAGCCCGTACGCTGCCTGCGGACGCCAGCCCAGTTCCCGGCGGGCCTTCCCGCTGGACGACCGGTTATCGTAATCCACGAAATCCGTCAGAAACCCGCCCCAAAGCGCCTGCACTTCGGTTCGCGGCAAGGCCCGTGCCGGAACTCCCACCGCCTCTCCTACTGCCTGGGCTAACTCTTCTGTCGAAATGTCCGTCTCACCGGTGCAGCTATACAATGCGCCGGCAGGAGCGGTTTGTGCTGCCAGCAAATAAAAGCGGGCAACGTCGTCCACGTCGACGTCGCTGGTGCGCTTACGCGGCCCGTCCACCCATATGCGGACACACCGTGCTTTGCGGCTTGCTGCATCAATGCCGGAACGAAGAAGCTTCCGGCGCGGGCGCCACCACTGCCGTACCGGAGGTGGTCACCACCGGCTTTCTTCCGGCGCCTGCCACCAGCGCGCTACGGCTTTCACTTCGATATCGGTCACGACCGAATAATCGAGACTGAAATCGTGCGTATAGGCCAGGTGAAGTACCGCGTCGGCCCGCGCCGCGGCTGCCGCAAGTACGCCAGAGGACCCGAGATCGCCCATCACAGGCGTGGCGCCCAGACGCGCGACCTTGCGAGCCGACTCTTCATTCCGCGCCAGCCCTTCCACCGTGTGTCCGGCCTTCACGGCATGCTCGACAACAACCTGGCCGATGTAACCGCTTGCTCCAGTGACGAATAACTTCATGATTTCAGCATACCGGCGTTCCTGCCTCGATCTTTCAGAAGACGGGAAGGAGAATCAGCTATAGGTAATGCATCATCCACATCGCGCCCGTGGTCAGCACCAGGGACGAAACCAGCGGAACGCGCCATAGCTTTCCCGGAGGCTGGGACTGCGCGAAGCCAGGGACGTCGGCGCTCTCCGCGGGTCCCGGATCTTGCGCCACCGCTCCCGCCTGAGGTTCCGCGCCACCCGCCAAAATCTCCGCCGGAGGCGCCGGCGGCCCGGCAATTCGCTGCGCCGCCCGGCGGCAGATTTCCCCCACGCCTTGCAGCAGATCGAGCGTTGCCTCGTCGTTACCGGTGAGGCGGGCGCGCAGTTCGGCGATTTCCCGATCTTTGGCGTCCAGGGCGGCTCGCAGGGGAGCGGTGCGTGCCTCGTTGGCTGAATCCGCGGCGGAAACGGCCGTGGTGGCCGCGTCGCTCACAGCCTGGCGCAGTTCCTCCCGGAACTGGTTCCGCAATGCCTCCAATTGGGTGGCAACCACGCCGGCGACATCCTGGCGTATGGTCGCGATCTGCTCCTGCAGCGCCTGACGGCCGGTCTCGCCACCCTGGCGGATCGCTTCGAGTTCGCCCGACAACTGCTCCCGCAGGGCATCGCCAGACTGCGAGCTCTCCGCAACCACACGCGTCACCTCGTCACGCAGGGCGGCGAACCCCTCCTGCATCCCCTGGCGGCCGGTTTCTCCGCTCTGGCGGATCGCCTCGAGTTCGCCCGACAACTGCTCCCGCAAGTCGAAGCGGAACTGGGAGTTTTGGGTAATCGCACTATCCACTTCGTCGCGCAGCGCGGCGACCTGCTCCTGCATCGCCTGACGCCCGGCTTCTCCGTTCTGGCGGATCGCTTCGAGTTCGCCCGACAACTGCTCCCGCAGAGCGACCCCGGACCGCGCGCTCTCCGCAACCACAGCGGACACTTCCTCACGCAGGGCGGCGAATTGTTGCCGGGCGGCGAGGCGATCGGATTCCGCCTCAGTTCGAAGTGCCTCCAGTTGTCCCGCGAACTGCTCCTGGAGTTCCGCGCCACGGGACTGAAAATGATCGGCTACCAGTCCGGCCACCTCGCGGCGCAGCGCGGCGAAATGCTCCTGGATGGCTCGGCGGTCCGCTTCCGCCGATTGCCGGACGGCGGCCAGTCGATCGGTGAACTGCTTCTGAAGTTCCTCGATGCGGGCCTGCAGTCCGTCGGCGATGGAGCGATCCTGCTGGTGCAGCGTTTTGAGTTCGATGGTGACTTTGGCCTGCAGTTCGGTAATCTGCCGCTCCACCTGCCCGGCGTGTTCGTGCAGGCGCGCGTCCAGCGCATTGATTACCGCCTCCAGGACCTTTTGATCGAACGGATGGGCGGCCGCCGCGCCTTTTTCAGGGGAGGCTAAGGCGAGCGGGCGCTGTTCGATTTCGGCGATCCGCTGCTCCATCTGTTCCAGGCGGAGCGCGACCGGGCCCGTATCGCCCGGCGGGGCTGCGACGGACCCGCGGCCGGCGTTCTGACCGAGTTTCATGCCAACGCTGAAAGCCAGCCCATCGCCAAAAGCGACAGCGAGGCTTCGCCAGACAGACGAATCGCGACTGTTCTGCATATAACATAATGTACAGGAAATGTTTTTGTCATGAAAGTGGTATAAAACACGTATGTTGAAACCGTCGGGCATGCCGGACCAGGCGTATGAGATCCTGCGTCTGGCCGTGGCCTACCTGCTGGCGATGCCCGTGGGGTGGCACCGCGAGAAGGAAGCTCATAGCGTGGGCGTCCGCACCTTTCCCCTGGTGGCCATGGCCAGTTGTGGGTACGTACTGCTGGCAAGCTCATCGGATCTCGCGGCGCAGAGCCGGATCATTCAGGGGCTGGTGGCCGGCATCGGATTCATCGGCGGTGGCGCCATCCTGAAGAGCGAAGGCAACGTCCACGGCACCGCCACCGCGGCCAGTATCTGGACCACCGGTGTGTTGGGTGCGGCAGTCGCGCAGGAGCGCTATATCGTAGCGGTGACCATCGCCGCCATCAATCTGTTTACCCTGCGGGTCTTGTTGCCCTGGAAGCAGAAAATGGATGCCGCCAAAGCGGACAAAACGCAGTGACTCCTTACCGGAGTCTCGCCAGCATCGAACGGAAAGCCTGCCCCCGGTGGCTAACCTCGAATTTCTGCTCTTCCGAGGCTTCGCCGAAGGTGCAGCCGAGAGGCGGGCAGTAGAACAAGGGATCGTACCCGAACCCGCTGGAACCGCGCGGCTCGTCCAGGATGACGCCGTCCACCCGTCCGGCGAAGATGCCCCGCTGCCGGCCGCCCTCCACCAGCGCAATCAGGCAAACGAAACTCGCTGCCCGGTTGGTGATGCCGCGGAGCTTTTCCAGCAGCAGGCGATTGTTCGCTTCGTCGGTGGCAGCGGGCCCGGCATAACGCGCCGAATACACGCCGGGAGCGCCATCCAACGCTTCCACCACCAGGCCGGAATCGTCCGCGAACACCGGGTCCTTCACGTACGCCGCATAATGGCGGGCCTTCTTGATCGCATTCTCGCTGAAGGTCGCGCCGTCCTCGAAGCAGGGCGGAATCGTCTTGAAATCGGGCACACCCTCAATTTCCAGACCGGTCCGCACGGCCGCCAGGCGGAATTCGCTTAACTTCCCGGCGTTTCCCGTGGCGCAGTACAGGCGGCTCAAAGCCCGGTCACCTTCCTTTGGAGTTCCACAAGGTGGGCAATGCCATCGCGCGCCAGGTCGACCAGTTGGCCCATCTGTCCGTCGTCGAAAGGAGAATGTTCCGCCGTGGCCTGCACCTCGATGAACTTGCCACCGCCGGTCATCACCACGTTCATATCGACGTCGGCCTGCGAATCCTCTTCATAGCACAGGTCCAGCATGGGGATACCGCGGACCAGTCCCACGCTGGTGGCGGCCACGTAATCGCGCAGCGGCACGGTGCGGAGCACGCCGAAATCCACCATTTGGCGCAACGCCAGAGCCAGCGCCACGAAGGCGCCCGTGATGGACGCGGTGCGCGTGCCGCCATCCGCCTGAATCACATCGCAGTCCAAAACCACGGTCCGTTCGCCGAGGGCAGTCACGTCCACCACCGAGCGCATGGAACGGCCGATCAGCCGCTGGATTTCGTGCGTCCGGCCCGACGCGCGGCCCTTGGTCACTTCGCGCGGCGTCCGTTTGGCCGTGGCGCGGGGCAGCATGGAGTACTCCGCCGTGACCCACCCTTTGCCCGAGTTGCGCAGAAACGGCGGCACCGTATCCTCCACGCTGGCGGCGCACAGCACGTGGGTGTTGCCCACTTTGATCAGCGCGGATCCTTCCGCGGTCTTGAGGACTCCGGTGAGTATCTCCACCGGCCGGGCCTGGTCGGGCTTTCGAGTGTCTGTTCGCATGTTTGTTATTTCGTCGAGGATCCGGTCATCACAAAGTACAGAAATAGCATCACCAGAATCATTCCGAGGATCACCAGGATGACGCACGGCAACCCGCCCTGAGGGGCAACGGGGCTTTTGCTTTTTCCCCTTGCCGGCTTAAACTTCGCCATAAATGCGATGGTATCACCTGGCTTTCCGGAGACATGCAAGAATCGAGAGGGATGAAGCGCAGAAACTGGTTGTTAAGCCCCTTGTTTTTCGCCGGATGCCGGAAAGAAGCCGAACTGCCGCGGGACCTCTTTCCGGAATCCGTGGCCGGTTCGTGGCGTCGTGGCGAAGTGCACGACCTGCCGGTCTCCGAAGCGCCCGATCCGGTGCCGCGCAACGAAGTGGAGCGCCTCCGCGAGGCATCTTACCAAGGGCCCGGAAAGCTTCAGGCGCGCGTCTATCGGTTGTCGTCCGCTGCCGTGGGGACGCTTCTGGCGCAACGGTGGCGGCCCAGCGCGGACACCGTGTTTTTCGAGGTGGGCCGCTACTTCGTGGTGGTGAAATGGCAGGCCGCGGACCGGAAAGCCTTGCAGGAGTTTCTGTACGATCTGGAAAACCGGCTGACCGCGGCCACGAAGCGGTGACTGTTCACCCGCGGCCCAGCGCGATCACGAAGTACATCGCCGGATCCGGGCCGGGATTGCGCGATCCGTGCACTTCATTGGATGCCACGTAGATCACCGAACCGGCGGTGGCGCGGGTTGTCTGGCCGCTGATGGTCATGTCGAGCTGGCCCGATCGCAGCATCACGATCTCCTCGTGATCGTGTTTGTGCGGGGCGTGGGGAGATTGCCCGGCGGCCAGCTCGGTGATGTGCAGCTCCACCGGGAAACCGGAATGCAGTTCTCCGTTGAGGACGGCACGAGACTTGTTCTGCCCGTTGACCTTAACCGGCAGGTCTTCAAATTTGTAGACCTTACTGGGCAGGGGGCCCTTGGGGTCCTGCGCGGCGGCAGTGGCAGCCGTTAAGGCAGGCAGGAGCAGGGCGAGATCGCGTCGGGAGTACGGCATACCCGTAGTGTACAACCGTGCCCCTCAAGTTTTTCCCGCGCTCATCCGATACATAGTGCATGAAGACGCGTGTCTTGAAGAGCATTGTCATGACGATGGTGCTGGCAGGTTGCTGGCCGGCGCAGGCTCAGACGCCTACCATTGCGCCCTCGGCGGTCAACTTCAGCTATCAGATGGGGGCTACCCCATTGATTCAACAGCAGAAGGTGGTAGCCACCCTGCCCGCGGCGAACTCCAGTCAAATCCTGGCGGTGAACAACGTTGTGGTCGCCATGTACCAGATGACCTACAACGGGGCCAACATTTGCAGTCTGGGCCCTTCAAACACCGGCTGCGGTTGGTTGAGCGTCTCGCCTACCACGGGGAAATCGCCGCTGACACTGACCGTGACGGCTAACCCCAGCACGCTCACAGCGGGCAGCTACGCCGGGTTCTTCACGGTCACCACGACTACTGCGCCGTTCAATCCGCTGATAGTGAATGTGACGCTTTCCATCTCCAATCCGCCGTCGAAGCTGGCGATCACATCCCCATGGTTTCCAACAGATGCGTCCGGCAACCAGATCAACAGTCTCGGCTTTTCCTTCACTACGTCGGACCTTGCCCCTACGCCGCCGTCCGAGGTGATCAACGTTTCGTCCACCGGCGACATCATTCCGTTTACCGTAACCGTTGCGAACGTCACCGCGAAGGGCTCTGGCGGGGGCGCGACTACGCCGGTTTGGCTGCGCGTTGCAGCGAGTGGCGGGAACGGCTTGGCCGCCACCACCGCCAGCAGTTCGGCTTTTCCCGGTTCGTTCGTGGGCATTACAGTCACCCTGGACTACACCGCGATCAGCACCCTCGACCCCGCGGGGAGTCCCTACAGCGGAACCATCACCATCGCCGCCGCGAATACCGTAAACGGCGGTTTTACCGTTCCGGTTACTCTCAATATTGCCGCAGGCGCGCCTTCTATCACTTCGATCTTTCCGACCGCGGTGAATGCGGTACTCGCTGGGACCACAGTGACCGGCAGTTATGTTTTTACGTTGGTGGGCGACAATTTTTTTACCACCACTGCGGTCAGCTTGCAACAGGGAACATCCGACGCTCCGGTCGGGGCAGTGATCTCTCTGCCGCAACCTACCTATTTGAGCCGGCAGTTGCTTCAGGTTACGGTGAATCAAGCCTATTTTACGGTGCCGCAGAGCGGTGGTTTGCCGGTCTCCTGGTTCTTGAAAATAGCCAATCCAGCCCCGGCCACCAATCCAGGCCTGCTACCGGTAACGGCGCCCTTCGTTTCCCTGGACCCGACCCAACCGAGTATCTCAGGGGTCGTCAACGCGGCAAGTTATCAGCAGGCATCGGTGTGGGCAGGAGGCGGACCAGATCCCGTTGTGTCATCCGGCGGCAGCCCCGCCGCTGTGGCGCCCCGGGAGATCATCTCCATCTTCGGGCAGAATCTGGGTCCGTCCACGGCCAGCACCGCGCAACCTCTGGGCATGGGCTGTCCCGGCGTAACCGACGGCACTACCAACTGTCTGACTTATGGCACCACTTGGGGCGCCATCACCGTGATTTTCAGTTACACCGATGCCAAAGGCAATACGGTGTCCCGGGCGGCGCCGATTCTGATGACCTCCTTGAACCAGATCAACGCCATCGTGCCGAAAGAAGTGGCTGAGGTGCTGAGCCTTCCCAGCCAGCAGGCATCCATCTCGGTCATTAATGGCGGCTCCACGACGGCCATCCCGTTCGGCGTGACAATTGTTGCCGAGAATCCCGGGATGTTCACCTTTGGCGGCTTGGGACAGGGGCAGGGAGCCATCATTAACTACGACGCTACCGGCACTGTGACGTCCGTCAATTCCACTAAGAACGCCGAACCGCGCGGCAACACCATTGCAATTTACATAACTGGTTTGGGAATCCTCTCCGACGACAGCCCCCTTACGGGAGACGTCATCCCCCTCACCAGCGCTCCGAACCCGGTCGCCGATAGCAAGACCGTGCGCGTGGAAATCGGCGGACAGCCCTGTGTGGTCACCTACGCGGGCGCGGCCTACCTGGCGGTGGCTGGCCTGGTACAGATTAACGCGGTGGTGACGCCGAGCGCGAAAGTTGGAACCAACGTGCCGATTGTAGTCTCGATTGGCTCTTTGGGCGCTGCCAGAAGCAGCCAGTCCGGTGTCACGCTGGCCGTCAAGTAGCTACTTTTTGGCAGCCATCTTCTTTTCCAGCGCCGCCATGAGCCGCGACTGGACATCCACGGGGACCGGATAGGCATCCATCCCCTTGTAGATTTTGATGGTCTTTCTGGTGGTGTCGGCGATTACCCAGCAGTTGGGGCATTCGGCAATGTGCTTTTCCAGCTTGGCCCGGATTTCCTTGTCGAGCGACTCATCCAGGTAATCGCTCAGCTCACGCAGAAAGTCCTTACAGGTAAGCAAAGGCGTCGTCTCCCTTGCGCTTGAAATAGCGGGTGAGCTTCTCGCGCAACTGCAAGCGAGCCCGCAACAGCCTGCTCTTGACGGCAGGAACGGAGAGGTTCAAAGCCTCCGCCGTTTCTTCTGTCGACAGTTCTTCCATGTCCCTCAGGACGAAGACCGAGCGGTACAAAGGTTCCAGGCTCTGGATTGCCGTATCGAGTACTCCGCCCAGCTCTTCCCGCGAGAACTTCTGCTCCGGATTCTCATCCCAAGCAGCGATCTCGCGGACAATGGTATCTTCGCCGGTATCGATCGTCTCGTCGAGAGAAACCGATTTATCGGTCTTGCGCCTCCGCAGCTTCATGAGCGCCTGGTTCACCGCAATACGCACGATCCAGGTGTAGAACTTCGAGTTGCCCTGAAACTGGTCCAGGTGCTCGTAGGCTTTCATGAAGGTCTCTTGCAGAACATCTTCGGCATCTTCCCGATTCTGGGTAATGTGCTGCGCCAATCGAAAGATCTTGCCTTCGTACCGTCGCACCAGCTCCCCAAAGGCGCGGGTATTCCCGTCCCGGGCTTGCGCGACCAGCGTACTCTCTTCGACGTTGGCTTGGCTGGAAACGGTCATGAGGCTGGTGCTTCCATCATAGCGCAGCCTTCCAGCCCTAATCCTCGACTCCCGGCCGTGTTACGCTGAAATTTCCCTATGCAAAACATCGAGATCACCCTGCCCGACGGCAGCAAAAAGTCCGTCGCGGAAGGGACCAGTCCTCTGGCTATCGCCCAAGACATCAGCCCTCGCCTGGCCGATGCCGCGATTGTCGCAAAAGTGAACGGGGAACTGTTCGATTTGACGCGCCCGCTCGAAAAAGACGCCAGCCTGCAACTGCTCACCAATAAGGACCCGGAGACCCTGGAGGTCTGCCGCCACTCGACCGCCCACCTCCTGGCAGCCGCCGTCCTGGAACTGTATCCCGAGACCAAACTGGGCATCGGACCGCCCATCGAGAACGGCTTTTATTACGATTTCGACCGCCCTACCCCCTTCACCCCCGACGATCTGGAAAAGATCGAAAAGAAGATGCGCGAGATCCAGGCCCGCAATCTGCCCTATGAGCGCGTCTACACCCGCAAGGAAGAAGGACTCAAGAAGTACTCCGAAGCCTGGATGAAGTGCGAGCTGATCGAAGAGCGCGCCGGCGAGGTTTTCACGGAGTACACCCTCGGGCCGCAGTTCATCGATTTCTGCCGCGGCCCGCACGTGCCCAGCACCTCAAAAATCAAAGCCTTTAAACTGCTTTCGATTGCAGGCGCGTACTGGAAAGGCGACGAGCACAACAAACAGCTTCAGCGCATCTACGGCACCGCCTTCTTCAGCCAGAAGGATCTGGACGATTACCTCAAACAACTGGAAGAAGCTAAAAAGCGAGACCACCGCAAACTGGGCAAGGAACTGGACCTGTTCAGCATTCAGGAACTGGCCGGCCCCGGCCTCATCTTCTTCCATCCCAAGGGCGGAATCATCCGCAAGCAACTGGAAGACTGGATGCGCGACGAATATCTGAAACGCGGCTACTCCCTGGTCTACACCCCGCATGTGGCGCGCTTCGATCTCTGGAAGACCAGCGGCCATGCCGGCTTCTACGTCCAGAATATGTTCTCCCGCATGGAGTTGGATGACGCCGAATACCAGCTCAAGCCCATGAACTGTCCGTTCCATATCCTTATCTATGCGGACAAGCAGCACAGCTACCGGGAATTGCCGGTGCGGCTCGGCGAGTTGGGCACGGTATATCGCTACGAGCGTTCGGGCGTCCTCAACGGCCTGTTTCGCGTGCGCGGATTCACCCAGGACGATGCCCACATTTTCTGTACCCCAGAGCAGATCGAAAACGAAGTGGTCGATTGCCTCCAGTTCGCCGTGGATACCCTGACCACCTACGGCTTCGACAAGTATTCGGCCGAGCTTTCCACCTGGGACGGCGGCGCCAGCGGCAAATACGACGGCACGCCGGAGCAATGGAAAATGGGCGAAGATGCCCTGCGCCATGCCTGCGAACGTCTGAACGTGAAGGCCAAAGTGGTGCCGGACGAAGCGGCATTCTACGGTCCCAAGATCGACGTCAAGCTGGTGGATGCCATCGGCCGTCCGTGGCAGCTTTCCACCGTGCAGTTCGATTTCACCCTGCCGCGCCGCTTCCAGTTGGAGTACGTCGGCGAAGACGGGCACAAGCACCAGCCGCTCATGGTGCATCGCGCCCTCTACGGCTCCATCGAGCGATTCTTCGGCATCCTGATCGAGCACTATGCCGGTGCGTTCCCGGTGTGGCTGGCGCCCGTGCAGGCCATCGTGCTGCCCATCACCGACCGCCAAATCGAGTTCGCGCGCAGCGTCCAGAAGCAGCTCGACGCCGCCGGCATCCGCGCTACCGTGGATGAGCGCAACGAAAAAGTCAACCTCAAGATCCGCGAAGCCCAATTGCAGAAGATTCCCTACATGCTGGTGGTCGGCGATCGCGAACAGCAGAACGGCCAGGTGGCGGTGCGCAATCGCAAGCACGGCGATCAGGGCGCCAAACCCGTCGCCGAGTGCATGGCCGCTATCCGTGCACTGATCGACAGCAAGGCCGTCTCGGAGTAAAGCCAATCTCGCATGTACGCTACGGTTGAGGGCACGGCGCGATACATCGAACGCTTCCCGGAATTTCGCGATGCCGCGTTCTTTCGTTCCCTCTTCGGCCTGCAAGTCTCCAGCCTGGGCATCGGCACCTACCTCGGCGAGCCCGATGACGCGGCCGACCGGGCCTACGCCGATGCCCTGATCGCCGCCGGTGACAACGGCATCAACTTCTTCGATTGCGCCATCAACTATCGCCGCCAGCGATCCGAACGCTGCATCGGCGAGGCCCTGGTGCGCCTGCGGCGCGACGAAATTGTGGTCTGTACCAAAGCCGGATTTCTGACGCCCGGCGCTATCCCCGATTCGCTTCAACCCGGCGACGTGGTGGGCGGAATGCACTCCCTCGCGCCCGGGTTCCTGGCCGATCAGATCGACCGGAGCCGCGCCAATATGGGCGTCGACACCATTGACGTCTTCTACCTGCACAATCCGGAAACGCAGCTCGGCTTCCGCACCCCGGCGGAGTTTGCAGACCGCATCCGTCGAGCCTTCGCGGAACTCGAACGCCTGGTGGATCGGGGCCGGATTCGCTGGTATGGCGCCGCCACCTGGGAGGGCTTCCGCAAGAAAGACGCGCTCAGCCTGCCGCGCCTCGCCGAGATTGCCACCGAAGAGGGCGGCCCCGGCCACCACTTCCGATTCCTCCAACTGCCGTTCAACCTGGGGATGGTCGAAGCCTATGTGGATCGCCCGGAGAGCGTCCTCCAGGCCGCCGCGCGCCTGGGTATCGCCGTGGTCGCCAGTGCCACGCTCCTCCAAACGCGAATCCTCGCCAACATGCCGGATACTGTCCAACAACTGCTTCCCGGGCTCGCCAGCGATGCGCAGCGCGCCATCCAGTTCACCCGTTCCACGCCCGGAATCGCGGTGGCTCTGGTGGGTATGAGCAAGCGCGAGCACGTGCTCGCCAATCTGGGCGTGGGCCGCGTCGCGCCGGTCGCTCGCGAACAGTATCAGCGGCTGTACCAGTGATGACCGCGATCGAAGTCGGGCCCGACCTGTCGCTGCTGGATGCGGCGCTGGAAGCGCTGCCCAACAACCCCGCCGTCTTCATCCTCTGGCCTGCCGGGGGCGAGCCGTACATTTCCAGGACCACGCTGCTCAGGCGCCGCCTGCTCCGGCTCCTGAAAGAACGCGAGAAGCCGTCGCGCCTTCTCAATCTGCGCCACACGGCGAAGCGCATCGAGTACCGCCTCACCGGTTCGGCCTTCGAATCTGGCATCCTGCTGTACGAACTGACGCGCCGCCATTTTCCCGAAACATATCTGGACCTGCTGAAGCTGCGCATGCCGCCGTACGTCAAGATCGTCCTCGGCAACGAATTCCCGCGCAGCCAGATCACCACCCACCTCGCGCGCACCGCGGGGCTGTACTTCGGACCGTTCCGTTCGCGGGCGTCCGCGGAAAAGTTTGAAGCGGGGTTCCTCGACCTGTTCCAGATGCGGCGCTGTCAGGAAGACCTGGCGCCCTCGCCCGCACACCCCGGGTGCATTTACGGCGAGATGGCCATGTGCCTGCGCCCCTGCCAGCAGGTGGTGGGAGCGGCGGAGTATGCAGGCGAGGTCTCGCGCGTAGTCGAGTTCCTGCACAGCGACGGGCGCTCGCTGCTGGGGGCCATCGAGCATTCCCGCGATCGCCTGAGCGAAGAGATGCTCTTTGAAGATGCCGCCCGCCAGCATAAGCGCTACGAGAAAGTGCAGGACGTCCTGAAGTTGCGCGATGAACTGGCCCGCGACGTGGAGCGCCTCAACGGCGTGGCCGTGACTCGCTCCCTGGACCGGAATGCCGTGGAAATGTGGTTCGTCCGTGACGGCAACTGGCAGGAGCCGCAGCGGTTCGATTTTGAAATTCACGAAGGCAAACCTGTATCGCTGGATCGCAAACTCCGCGAGACGTTCGCCGCGGTCACGCCGCGGAAGCTCTCGGTGCGCGAGCGCCAGGAATATCTGGCCCTGCTGGCGCGCTGGTATTACTCCAGTTGGCGCGACGGAGAATGGCTGCCCTTCGACAGTTTCCAGGAGATTCCGTATCGCAAACTGGTGAACGCCGTATCGCGCGTAGCCGGCCCGCGTATACAATGTACCGAGGAGCGTTCATGAAAGAGTGGGGGTTCGCACAGACCAGTCCGGCGCAGGAGTTGGCGTTATTGCATTTTTTCTCGGTGAAGAAGCAGCAAGCCTCCGGTGAAATCGAATTTCGCATCACGGTGAAAGAATACGTCACTCCAAAAGAGCCAACCATGCACTTCTTCGCGCAGGCGGACAAGGAAATCAACCAGAACACGGCACCGTTCAAGCCCGTGGGTTGGGGAAAGACGCTGCTGGACGCTCTGGCCGAATGCATCCGCTCCATTAACCGGTTCCCGTATGAAGGCGACGTGCGATAGGTCCCCCGGCCTGTCGCTCAGGGCTTGTTTTTCTTCTTCCGGAAAACCTCTTTGATATCCGGCCAGAATTCTCTCGCAAAGTTGGCGCCTGCGCTCACTCCCATACCGGCGCTGCCCCATTCAAAGATCGACTGAGGATTGCGGAATTCGTGGGGACTCCACAGGGTGGCGATGGCCCAACTGCCATAGGCGTTCGCCGGTAGCGAAAACGCCATCGTGCGGTTGCCGTTCGGCTTGCGCGCGGTTACCGTGTCGGTAATCACGTGAGCGGTGCGGCGGAAGAAGTTGCCTTGCCCCAGCCTGCGGTAAGTCGTATCTTCGTGGTGAACAGCCTTGACCGTGTCCTCAATCGCTACCCCGATCACGAACTGCCCGTAAAGGGAGGCTACCCGTTTCTCGAAACCCAGACGCTGCTTGCCCCATTCCTCGGGCCAATCATGGAATTGCTGCAGGACGGCGCCTGGAATCGTGGCCGTTACCGCCTCCACGCTGAAAGCACGCTTCAGGAATGATTTCTTGTGGGCTTGACTGTTCTGCGGAGTAGACGCACCCGGCGCCGCGGGTGCCGCCTCCGTCTGTCCGGCAGTCGCGGGAACCGGAGTCTCCTGTGCCAGGCACACCCCACCCCCCGTGAGCGTGATCAGGCACAAGACGGACGCGGTCTTCAGCAAATACCAATCCTTATCCGTTGGAGGGCGCATCAACTTCAGAGGCGAGGTCCGCCGCGGTGGCCGGACAAGCCTTGCCCTAAGAAGATACTCCAATTCTACACCGGAGCGGCTCAGATCAGGATATCACCCTAGGCGCTCGCCGTAGCCGTAAAACTCCGCAGTGCCTCTGCTTCGTCGGCAAACGTGAGAAAAACCGTATACAGTTTGGTAACCTGCAACAGGTCGTTCACCCTGCCGGTCACATGCAACAGTTTGATTTGGCCGCCCAGGTTGGAGATGCTCGCGTAGGAACCCACCAATTCGCCCAAACCGGCGCTATCGATGTAACCGACATTCTGCAGATTCACCAGAATGTTTTTGTCACCGCTCGCTACCAGGTCCTTGATCGTGCTGCGAATCAACCCGCAGCCCTCCCCCAACGTAATGGGACCGGACACGTCGACAATCGCCACACCGCCCGCATGGCGGACCGATGCATGAGTACTCATTGAGTAGCCTCCCGAGGCTTCATTGTGGCACTATTCGCCCAACAGATGTAGCACCACGCTGCGGCGATGGTGCGCGGCCCGGTGCTCGAAAACGTAAATGCCCTGCCATGTTCCCAGCGCCAGCCGTCCCTGTTCCACCGGAATGGAGATCTCAGTCAGCGTCAGGGCCGCGCGGATATGCGCCGGCATGTCGTCCGGCCCCTCGATCGTGTGACGGTACAGCCGCGTATCCTCGGAAACCAGGCGCCGGAAAAACTCATTGAGATCGTACACCACATCCGGGTCGGCATTTTCCTGAATGGTCAGCGATGCCGAGGTGTGCTGCACGAAGACCGTCAACAGGCCGGTGCGCACACCACGGCCGGAGAGCCACTGCGCCACCTGTCCGGTGATGTCGTACAATCCTTGCCCGTTGGTGGACACTTGCAGGCGGTGCGAAAACTGTCGCAGCCCGGGACTACTCAACCGTCACACTCTTGGCCAGATTGCGCGGTTGATCCACGTCGCAGCCACGGCGCACCGAGATATGGTACGCCAGCAGTTGCAGCGGCACAATCTCCAGCAGCGGGCTCAGCACTTCCAGGCTCGACGGAATCTCGATAACGTGGTTTGCCACCTTACGCACCGTCTCGTCGCCCTGTGTGGCCACTGCGATTACGATGCCTTCGCGCGCCTTCACCTCCTGGATATTCGACAGGGTCTTTTCGTAAAGCACGCGGCTCTCATGGCTGGACTCGTCGTGCGTGGCCAGCACTACCACCGGAAGTTTCTCGTCGATCAGGGCATTGGGACCGTGCTTCATCTCGCCGGCCGGATACCCTTCGGCATGAATATAGGAAATCTCTTTCAGTTTGAGCGCGCCTTCGAGCGCGATCGGAAAATGAATGCCGCGCCCCAGGTACAGAGCGTCGCTGGAGTGAGACAGTTCGCGCGCCAGGCCTTCGTAAATGGCATCGTTCGAAAGCACGGTCTCCATCTTGCCGGGGATGCGCATCAGTTCCTGCATGAGGCAGCGGGACGCGCTCTCATCCAGATAGCCACTGGTCTGCCCCAGGTACATCGCCAGAATGAAAAGCGCCGTCAACTGGCAGGTGAACGCCTTGGTGGAAGCCACGCCGATCTCGGGACCGGCGTGCGTAATCAGCGTGCCGGCGGCTTCGCGCGTGATCATGCTGCCTACTACGTTGCAGATGGCCAGTGTTTTGGAGCCCTTTTGCTTGGCCTCGCGCTGCGCCGCCAGCGTGTCCGCCGTTTCACCGGATTGCGAAATCACCACGGTCAGCGTGTCCGCGGTCACGATCGGGTCGCGGTACCGGAATTCGCTGCCGTAATCCACCTCCACTGGAATGCGCGCCAGCTTTTCGATCATGAACTTGCCGGCCAAACCCGCATGCCAACTGGTGCCGCACGCGATGATGCGCACCTGGCGGAAACGCGCGAATTCCGCCGGCGTGATATCCATCTCATCCAGGAAAATGCGCCCCGTCTCCTGCCCCACGCGCCCCAACATGGTGTCGCGGACGGCCCGCGGCTGCTCGTAAATCTCCTTGAGCATGAAATGCTTGTAACCGCCCTTTTCCGCCATGATGGGGTCCCACAACACCCGCGTCACCTGCCGGTTCACCGGGCGCCCGTCGAAGTCGCTGAGCCGCACGCCCTCCGGCGTCAGCACCGCCATATCGCCATCGGCCAGGAAAAACATGTCGCGCGTGTGACTCAGAATGGCGGGAACGTCGGAGGCTACGAAGTATTCGTTATCGCCCAACCCGATCACTACCGGCGGTCCATTGCGCGCCGCGACGATCTTGTTCGGATCCGACCGCGCGATGAACACCAGCGCAAACACGCCTGTAAGCTCTTTCACGGCTGCGCGCACGGCTTCTTCCAGGTTGCCGCGGAAATGCTTCTCCACCAGGTGGGCGATGATCTCGGTATCGGTCTCCGTCTTGAAGATGTGCCCTTCGGATTCCAACTGGTGCTTCAGCGACAGGTAGTTTTCGACGATGCCGTTATGCACCACCACAATATCGCCCTTGCAGTCGCTATGCGGGTGCGCGTTCTCTTCGGTTGGCCGGCCGTGCGTGGCCCAGCGCGTGTGCCCGATTCCGTAAGTGCCATCCACCGGAACCATGCGGATAGCTTCTTCCAGGTTGCGCAGCTTGCCCTTGGCTCGCCGTACCGCCAGTTGCTGGTCGTCACAATAAACTGCGATACCGGCGGAGTCGTATCCCCGGTATTCCAGCTTTTTCAACCCCTCGAGAATAATCGGCACGGCTTTGTGCCGGCCGATGTAGCCCACGATTCCGCACATCCCCTTATTATAGGGGCGGCCAATTTAGTCCAGCAGTTCGACCTGGTACTCTTCGATTACCGGATTGGCCAGTACTTCGTGGGCAATAGTTTCGATTTCCCTCTGCGCCTGCTCGCGCGTGACGCCGTCGGCAATGGCGATATCGAAAAACTTACCTTGGCGCACGGAGGCAATGCCTTGGTGGCCGAGTCCGTGCAGCGCGGAACAGACGGTCTGCCCTTGCGGGTCGAGCACCGTGGATTTCAAGGAGACAAAAACGCGGGCTTTCATTGTGGAATTCCGATTATCGCACGCCAAACGGCCCGGAACGTGCATTATCAACGGCAATGACCTTGAAGCCGCAGTTACGCCGCGCTATCGGCGTGTTCGATTCCGGAGTGGGAGGGCTCACCGTTCTTCAGGCCTTACGCCGCCGCATGCCCCACCGCGATTTCGTGTACCTGGGCGACACGGCACGCGTGCCCTATGGCCGTAAACCCCCGGAAATGGTAGTCGAATTCGCCGGCGGCATCGCCCGCTTCCTGTGTGAAATGGGGCTGGACGGCCTGGTGGTAGCGTGCAACACTGCCTCCGCCGTGGCGCTCCCCGGACTGGCCGAAAGCTGCCCGGTCCCGGTGTGGGGAGTCATCGACCCCGGTGTGGAAACCGCGACACGCGTCACCCGCTCGGGCAGCGTCGGAGTGATCGGAACCAAGGCGACCATCGCCAGCGGCGCTTATCAACGGCGGCTCGAAGCTCGCGGCCTCCGCGTGTGGGCGCAGGCATGCCCCATGCTGGTGCACCTGGTGGAAGAAGGCCTGGCCGATTCGCCGGAAGCGGAACTGCTCGCGCGGCATTACTTAAGCGGGCATCCCGAAATCGACACCCTCGTGTTGGGGTGCACGCACTATCCACTGCTGCGAAACGTTCTGCAGCGGGTCGCTGGAAAAGGCGTGAAACTGGTGGACAGCGCGGAGGTGACGGCGGAATGTGTCGAGGCCACGCTCGGCACGCCGCCCGCCTGCTTCGTACAAGGCCGCGTCCTGCACTTCGTCACCGGCGACCCTCTGGCATTCGCCCACACAGCTCGCGTGCTCGGCGGCGTGGACGGAGAGATCGAGCCTCTGCCTTTACGGGAACTGGCCCGGAACCCGCAGGCAAACCGCCGGACTGCCGGAATTTCAGACTAAATAATCCGATAATCCCGCACAAGCCACTGCCGCGCAACCGCTAACTCCTTTCCCGTGTGCATGGCCCCCGCCGTGCACCTTCATGCGTGGAAAGGAGAAGTTTCGTGAATGATCCTTCGACTTATTGGCTGACTCTCACCAATGCGGCGTTAGGCGTTGTAGTCCTGATTTGCTGCATTGCGGTGGGCATCGGTGTCCTGCAGGAAGTCTCCGCGAGGCGCAAGAAGCGGGTCGCGTTGTCGCAGTTGGACCGCGAGGTGGCTGACTTGGTGGCGTCCTTCCAGGATGGACACGCGTTTCACACTCCCGGGCTTGGCCTCACCATGGCGGACGGCGGCGAGAAGCTCGACAAAGAAGAGGAGCGGTAATGCGTATGACCTGCCCCTTCCTCAGAGAAGCCCAGGTCAAGTACTGCCGGACTGCTGCTGTCCGGAAGCTGATTCCCCTGGCGCAGGCCGGCCGGACCGAAGAGAAATGCTCGTCCGGGGAATATCGCACCTGTAAGGTGTTTCAAACGCAGCCGCTCGAAGAATCGGCGGACCAGGGGCCCTGCCCGTTCCTGCGGGAATCGCTGATGCAGTATTGCGCGGCGGCGCCGGTGGCGAAGCTGGTGCCCTATAGCGAATCGTTGCTCTCGCGCTGCGGCAACGATAGCTTCCGCTATTGCGAACTGTACCTTTCGATGGCTCAGCCCGGCGTTCCTTCGGAGGAAGTGGAAGGGCTCGCCATGCCGGAGCGGCTCCGCTACACCGCCAATCACATGTGGCTGGACATGGGCGAAGACGGCATGTGCCACGTCGGCATCGATGCGTTTCTCAGCCGCGTGTTGGGGCCGGTCGACCGGCTCACCTTCGTGCAATTGAAAGGGCGCACCCGGCCGGCCGCGGTGCTGACCGTAAACGGCGTGGACCTGGAAGTGATGTTCCCCAATGCCATCCTGCTGACCGGCTGCAATCTCTACCTGCGGGCCAATCCCTCGCGCATCACCTGCGACCCTTACACCACGGGGTGGCTGTTCGAAGGCCGGCCTCTGCCGGAGACCGCGGAGAACCTGATGCAAGGCCCGGCGGCGCGGCATTGGATGGAAACCGAACAGCGGCGCATGAACGAGTTTCTCCAGCAGGAGCAGGCGGCACGCTCGGGCACCATGTCCGACGGCGGCCTGTTTGCGGAAGGCCTGGCGCACCATCTGGATGGCGACTGGCTGCGCGTGCTGTTTCATGAATTTTTCTCGCCCTACGCGAGCGGAAAGAGAGTCTGAATGCGCGGAATATTCCCATTTGCGGCCGGCGCGGCAATCATGCTGGTGGCAGGGTGGGCGGGGTTTCCCCGCGCCATTTACAAGAGCCGGCCTCAGCCGGTGGATTTCAGTCACAAGGTCCACGCCGATAAGGCTGGCCAGAAATGCGAGGATTGTCACGCGTTTCGTCCCGATGGAACGTTCGCCGGCATCCCCACTCTGGACAAATGCGCCGGCTGTCATGCCGCGGTAATGGGCGCCACGGTGGCGGAAAAGAATTTTGTCGAGCAGTACGTTACGCCCGCGCGCGAACCGCAATGGGCGGTGTACGCGCGGCAGCCGGAGAACGTCTTCTTCAGCCACATCGCGCATGTGAAGCGGGCGCAACTTACGTGCGACACCTGCCATGGCGATCACGGCGCGTCCGACCATCTGCTGCCGTACCAGGAAGACCGCGTGAGCGGCTACTCCCGCAACATCTGGCAGACGGCGGACCGCGTGAAGACCACGCGCGCGGCCATGACCATGAGCGCCTGCGTGGAATGCCACCGGCAGCAGGGGCTGGAACACAGTTGCCTGGACTGCCACAAATAGGAGGCCCACCATGACATCCACCCGAAGAGATCTTTTCAAGTTAGCCGGCGGCGCGGCAGTGGGCGCCCTGTTTACGCCGGCTCCGTGGCGGCTGGTCACGGATACCGCGCTCTGGTCGGAAACCTGGCCCGGAGTGCCGCGCCCGGCGCGCGGGGAAATTCGCGCCAAGTACACCAATTGCTCGCTCTGTCCGGCGGGGTGCGCGGTGCGCGCCCGCTGCGTCGGCGAGCAGCCTGTGGCGCTGATGGGAGTTCTGGAGCACCCGTTTACGCACGGCGCGCTGTGCCCGTTTGGCCTGGCGGGGCATCATCTTCCGTACCATCCCGCGCGGATCGCACAGGGTCCCGTGAAACAGGCAGCCGCGGCAATTGCGAGTGCCCTGGCGCGCTGCGCTGCGAACGAACGAATCGCCGTGTTGGATCTGCGGCCCGGGCGCACGGCTTCGTGGACCTACCGGCGCGCGCTGGCGCAGTGGAAGAACGGCACGTACCTGACGCCGCCGCGCACCTTGGGCGGGAATCTGGCGGTGAACCTGGCGGCGGCTAAGACGGTCCTCAGCTTCGGGACTCCCCTGCTGGACGGCTGGGGCACGCCGGGCAACGTGATCGCGGCGCGCGAAGGCTTCCGGCTGATTCAGGCCGAGACGGTGGAATCGCGAACCGCCGTCATGGCGGACCAGTGGCTCCCCATTCGGCCCGGGTCGGAACCGGCACTGGCGCGCGCCATCGCGAACGTGCTGGGCAACCAGCCTCTGCATGACGCGGCCCTCGAAACCGGACTGACCGAGGCGCAGATTGTCGCCGCGGCACGGGAATTGGCCGATAACGGTCCGGCGTTGGTGTTGGATGCCCGGGAGCGGCCCGAAATTCTGGCGCTGAATCAATTGGTGGGCAGCCTGGGGCACACTATTGTGATGCGCCGCGAAGCGCCGGTCCCCGCCGAGTGGAAAAATGCCGTGGCCGCAACGGAACTGAGTGCGGTGCCGGATGGTTCGGTGCGCGTCCTGCTGATCGACGAATCGGCGCCGGGACCGTACCTGCCCTGGAGCGCCGTCGAAAAGAAGCTGGTTGCGGAGAATCCGGTGGTGGTGGCATTCGCCTGGTCGGGCGAAGGGTACGGGCGGCACGCGCAATTCGTCCTGCCCACCGCGGTGTATCCGGAAATGGTGGATGACATCCCGGCCGCGGTGGATTCGCCGGCCGCCATGTTCCGGCTTTCGGCTGCGTTGGTGCCGCCGCCGGCCGATGTGGTGAATCCGGCGGAGTTCGTTGCCGCCCTGGCTCAGATCTCCGCAACGAACACTCTGCGGGAACGCGCCGATGCCATCCACAAATCCGGCCGGGGAACCTTATTCACCTATGCCGACGCGAAATCGACCGCCCTGAAAGACGTTAAGGCGGACGGCTTCTGGAAGGCGCTGAATGAAGGCGGATGCTGGATGGACGCGGTACCGGAACGGCAGGAGATCCCCAAGCTGGCGTTCGGGCCGCCGGCCGCGACACTCACGGCGGACAATCTTCCGCTGGCGGTGGTGATGGCCGAAGCGCCGGCCGGGCTGGGTTCGCCGATTCTTTCCAAAATGTATCAGGAATCCAACCTGCGGCTCGCGGAGGACCGCGTGGTGCTTCATCCCACGGTCGCCAGGGAATGCGGAGTTGAAGATGGCGGCAGGGCCATCCTGGAGGCCGGTTGCGGCCGGCTCGACGTGCTGGTCTGTGAGGACCCGGGCTCTCCGCAGGGCGTGGTGCAGGTGGCGGCCGGGCCGCGCACGTTGGATTTGTGCGGCTCTTCGCCGCGGGCAAAGGTGGTACGGGCATGATTGGACCAAACAAACAGATTCGGGCCGCGCGCTACGGCATGACCATCGACGTGGATCGCTGCACGGGCTGCGGCGCCTGCATGGTGGCGTGCGCGGTCGAAAATAACGTGCCGCCGGCGCACGCGGGCGCGACGGATCGCAACGGCATTACGTGGATCCGCGTGTATAAGATCGATAACGGCCTGCCGTATCCGGAAACCCGGTCGGCATTTATTCCGGTGATGTGCCAGCACTGTGGCAATGAAACGCCCTGCGTCCATGTTTGCCCGCAGCAGGCGGTGGACGTGGACCCGGCCACCGGCGTGGTGGGAGAGATGCCGCAGCGCTGTCTGGGATGCCGCTATTGCATGGCCGCCTGCCCCTATCATGCGCGCTATTTCAACTGGTGGGATCCGGCGTGGCCCAAAGGCATGGAGAAGACGCTGAATCCCGACGTGACACCGAGAATGCGCGGCGTGGTGGAAAAGTGCAACTTCTGTCACGGCCGCTGGCACGCCGCCAAGCAGCAGGCCGCGGCCGAGGGAAAGCCGGACACCGAGCCGGTGCAGTACCTGCCCGCCTGCGCCGAAGCCTGCCCCATCAAAGCCATTCAGTTCGGCGATCTCAACGACCCCGCCGGCGCGCCGGCACGTGCCGCGCAGAGCGGCGGCAGTTTCCGCCTGCTGGAAAAGCTCCATACCGATCCCAAGATTTATTACCGGTCGAAACGCGACTGGGTGCGCGCGAGCGCCAATGCGCCGCATCCCTTCGCCGGGCAGCACGAAGCCGGAAAGGAGAACCACCGTGGATAGGCAACTCATCCCTCGCGGCGTGAAGCGCTGCTCTACCGGAAAGTTCCTGCTGTGGATCCTTCCCTGGGCCGCCCTGCTGGCGTTCGGCCTCTATTCGGCGGGTCTCTGCCTGGTGAAAGGCCTGAACCAGACCAATATGGACAACCGCTTTGCGTTCGGCCTGTGGATTTTCCTGGACCTCACCGTGATCGCGCTGGGAGCGGGTGCGTTCTTCACCGGCTTCCTCCTGTACATTCTGAAGCTGAAGGAACTGCGGGCGGTCATCAACAGCGCCGTGGTGATCGGGCTGGTCTGCTATACCGGCGCGGTCTGCGTGCTGGCAGTGGATGTCGGCCAGCCGCTGCGCGCGTGGTTCACCTTCTGGTATCCGAACGTGCATTCCATGCTGACCGAAGTCACCTTCTGCATCAGTTGCTACCTCACCGTACTGGCCATCGAGTATGTGCCCATCGTGCTGAAGAATCGGAAACTGCGCCAGGTGCCTTCATTCCTGGTATTCGAATTCGAACTGCACAAGCTGGTCTACGTGCTGGCGGGCGTGGGCACGTTCCTTTCGTTCTTCCACCAGGGCTCGCTCGGCGGATTGTATGGCGTGCTGCGCGGCCGGCCCTTCGCGTTTCGGGAAGGCTTTGCGGTGTGGCCGTCCACGTTCTTCCTGTTCATTCTTTCGGCGGCGGCGGTGGGTCCCAGCTTTATTTTGCTGACTACCTGGCTGGTGGAAAAGATCAGCCGCAAGAACCTGGTGCGGCCGGAAGTGTTCGGTCTGCTGGGCCGGATTTCCGGACTGCTGCTGGCGGTCTATGTACTGGCCAAAACGGTAGACACGCTCATCTGGATCAATCGCACCTCGCCGGAGATCGGATTTCCGGCGGCGCAATACTACTCGTGGCAGCCGTTCGGCACCTGGATCCTGTTTGCCGAAATCGTCTTGTTCGGCCTGGTCCCCGCATTGATTCTGCTCGCGCCGCAGTTGCGGGCGCGCACCGGATGGCTGGTCGCCGCCGCGGCCATGGCATGCGCCGGAGTGGCGCTCAATCGATTCGTGATGACGGTGCAGACACTGGCGCTGCCCACGCTTTCCTTCGACCGGTACCTTTCCTACTTCCCAAGCTGGCAGGAAACCGGCACGTTTTTGGCGGTGGTGGCGTTCGGCGTTCTGGTCTACTCGTTCTCGTTCCGGTACTTCCAGCTCTTTCCCTCGGAGCGGGAACTGAAATTCGGAGCCGCGGCCGTCAGGGAGCGTTAGGAGATACGCATATGTTGCCTTGGAATTATGGATTTCATCTGGATGCCGGACACATCGTGTTTCTGGGAGCGTTCTATACGGTGCTGGTGATTGTCGCCACCACACTGGTGAGTGCGGCCCTGCGCTCGCGCCAGGACCTGCGCTCGCGCAAACTGGAGCGCATCCGCTGGCATTCGGAATTTAACGACCTGCCGGCTCGCGATCGCGCCTGCCGCCACGTACTCACCGGGGAGTTGGAAAGCCGTGAGTGCCCGCATTCCTTCGACTGCCGGGAGTGCGAAACGCATGCCCGGCTCGTGGAGGGCCACCCGGTGGCCGCGGGTGAGGAAGAGGAGATCTTCGGGATGTCATTTCCGCTGGATCGCCTGTACCATCGCGGGCACACCTGGGTGCGCCCTGAGAGCGACGGCACGGTGACGGTGGGGCTGGACGACTTAGGCTCCAGGCTGTTGGGAACTCCCGGCCAGGTGGCGCTGCCGCCGGTGGGCTCGCAGATCGAGGTGAACGGCACGGCGTTCCGCGTTCACAAGCACGGCGCGGATGTGCGCGTGCTTTCCCCCGTGGAGGGGGAGGTGCTCGAAGCGGGCGCTCCCGGCGCCGGATGGTACCTGAGAGTGCGGCCCGCGGCCTCCGGCGAACCCGCGTTTCGTCACCTGCTGCGCGGGGCGGAAGTGCGCCCGTGGCTCATGCGGGAACTGGAACGGCTGCAACTGACTCTCACCGCCGAAGGCGCGGCTCCGGCATTGGCCGACGGCGGCGTCCCCATCGCGGATATGTCCCAGGCTTATCCCCAGGCGGATTGGGATGCGGTCTGCGGCGAGATGTTCCTGGAGGGGTAGTAACCTAAGGGCATGGAGTTGATCTTCGAAGTTCGCGACGCGGAAGAAGGCGGCTACTGCGCACGAGCCCTGGGCCACGGCATATTCATCCAAGCTGACACCTGGGAAGAACTTCGGGCCAATGTTCTGGAAGCCACTTCCCTTCACTTCGAAGATAGCGAGGTACAGTCCCGCCTCGTGCAACTGCACTACGTAAAAGACGAACTGATCCCGGTCGAAGCCGCATGAAGTTGCCGCGAGACGTATCTGCTGATGTCCTCGTACGAGCGCTGGAACACTTGGGCTATACAAGGTAATTCGCCAGAAGGGGAGCCATGTAAGGCTTCGGCATGACGGGCCTCCAACGCACAGCGTTACGGTCCCCAGACATAACCCATTGAAGACCGGGACGCTGCAAGGCATTCTCTCTGAAGTAGCGCAGAACCGGTCAATCGGTGTGGAGTCAATTACGGAACTGCTGTGAGTGGCCTTCGCTACCCGGGAATCTCGTAAGGCAGTCTTCGCTGCTAAGATGAATGCATGTCGACGCTGCTCGAAAAGGCGTTGGAAAAAGTCACGGCGCTACCACAGGATGAGCAGGATGCAATTGCGTCCCAAATTTTGGCGTCGCTTGCCGACGAAGACGCCTGGAAGAAGCGCTTTGCCGAGAAACGCGATGTAATTCGTCGAATGGCGCGAGAAGCCCTTGAGGAAGACGAGCGGGGCGAAACGCTTTTGTTGGACGATTTGCTCTAAATGCAATCTCGGACTACTCGGAAGTTCTGGCGTCTGTTTTCGGATCTTCCCCTCGACGCGCAACGGGACGCAAAACGCGCCTACCGTCTCTTCCGCAACAACCCGGCACACCCCGGTTTACAATTCAAGAAACTGGAGGGCGAAGACGACATCTACTCGGCTCGCATCGGTCTTGACCACCGTGCCCTGGCAGTCATGAAAAAAGATCGTATCGTCTGGTATTGGATCGGCAGTCACACCGAATACGATCGCCTCGTGTGACGACGGGCCGCCATCACCGCGGAATCTCATACTTCTTGATCTTTTCGTAGAGCGTCGAGCGGTCGATTCCCAGGGTGGCGGCGGACTCTTTGATGTTGCCACTCGCACGGCGCAGCGTCTCGACGATCAGCAACCGCTCCATCTCCTGCATGGTCATCCCCGCTGGAATCGTCACAGGTTTGGCGGATTCCCGAATCTCCATGAGGAAGGAGAAATCTTCTTCCGTCAGCGTGCGGGAGTGGCAGGTCACGATGGCCCGCTCCACGGCATTCTCCAGTTCCCGCACATTGCCTGGCCAGTCGTGGGCCATCAGCACTTTGAGGGCGCCTTCGGAGATCTCTCCGGCATCGCGTCCTAGCTCGTGCGCGAGTTTTTCCACGAAGTGCGCGGCCAGCAGCGGGATATCCTCGCGCCGGTCGCGCAGCGGCGGAATACGAATTTCAATCACGTTCAGCCGGTAAAACAAGTCGTCGCGAAAGTCGCCGTCGGCCACCGCCTGCTGCAGATTTACATGGGTGGCTGCAATCACCCGCACATCCACCTTCACCACCTGGGATCCGCCCACCCGGTAAAAGCTGCGGTCCTGCAGCACGCGCAACAGATCCACCTGCAGCTTGGGAGAGATGTCGCCGATTTCGTCCAGGAAGATGGTGCCTCCGTCGGCCATTTCGAATTTGCCCTGCTTCTGCTGCCCTGCTCCCGTGAACGCGCCCTTCTCGTGGCCGAACAGTTCGCTTTCCAGCAGGGTTTCGGCCAGCGCCGCGCAGGAGACGGCGACGAATGGCTTCGACGCGCGGTCGCCCGAAAAATGAACGGCCCGCGCCACCATCTCCTTGCCGGTGCCGCTCTCACCCTGAATCAGCACGGTGCTGCGCAGGCTGGAGACCTGGTGGGCCAGCGCCAGGATCTCCTGCATTTTGGGATTCTTGCTGATCACGTCCTGCACGCGATACTGCCGCGTCAGCTTCTTGCGCAGGATGGTGTTCTCGCGCTGTAGGTTCTTCACCTTGATGATGCGGCTGACCAGCAGCGATATCTCCTCCGGATTGCATGGCTTGACGATGTATTCCTGCGCGCCCTCCTTCATTGCCGTGATGGCCGTGTCCACCGTGGCGTATGCCGTGATGATGATGATGGAGGCATCGGGGTGCAGGCGCCGCACCTGCATCATGGTTTCGATGCCGTCCATGCCGCCCGGCATTTTCAGATCGACGAAATAGATGGCGTAATCCCGTTGCTGGGCCTTTTCCAGCGCCTCGCGGCCGGATGCGGCGGTGTCCACGTGGTAGCCGTCCTCGCGCAGCCACGCCGCGAGCGACTCGCACATCACCTCTTCGTCATCCACCACCAGAATCTGCCAGTGAGTCTTCATCGAATTACTCCCTTTGCCCGCCGTAACTGCGACGTACATGCCGCGCACCAGGCTGCGCTTTTTCCATCGATCTGCCGGACATTGGTCGCCAGAGACATGGCGCACCGCTGGCCGGAGCAATGCACCAGCCCGAATGTATGGCCGGTTTCGTGCAGCGCTTCCTTGACGGCGCGCTCCAGAAAAATCTCCTGGTTGGGCGCCATGCCGTAAAACTCCTGCCGCAGGCGCGCCAGCGATACCACGGCCACGCGGCCGCCCAATTGCGCCTGCCCGAAGACAAACGTCAGCACCGGCACGAACAGATCCCGCCCCGTAAGCGCCAGCAATTTCGCGGCGTCCGCCGGGCAAATCCGGGCCAGCATCTCCAGCACATCCATCGACCGGTACTGCTGCCGTCCCGTGTCGAACGCGAACTCGACGCTGGGCAGAACAATCTCCTTCACCGGCGCGCCGTATTCCGCCGCCATGCGCTGGCGGACTGCTTCCAACGGCGGCCGCTCCACCTCGGGAGTCGCGCCGACGTAGAAGTACTTCATCCCTTTGCAGCCGGCTCCGCCAGCGGCGCCTCGCCCGCCGGTACGGACTGCTCCAGGGGCAATGAGACGATGAATGTGGCGCCCTTGCCGGCCTCGCTCTTCACTTCAATATCTCCGCCGTGCGCCTGGATAATTCCGTAAGAGACGGCCAGCCCGAGCCCCACACCTTTTCCTTCGGCCTTGGTGGTGAAGAAAGGGTCGAAGATTTTCGCAAGGTTTTCCGGCTGGATGCCTTCGCCGTTGTCGGCCACCAGCAATCGCACCTCTCCACTCCCGGCTTCGGTGGAAACCATGACACGGCGGTCCGCTTTGCTTTGCGTGGCCTCGGCCGCGTTCAGCAGCAGGTTCAACACCACCTGCTGCACCTGTGAGGCATCGCAGGCCGCCAGCGGCAGGTCTTCGCGGAGATCCTGCTCCACCGTCACATTGCTGAGCTTCATCTTGTGCTGCACCAGGGAGAGCGTCATCCTGACGATCTTGTTCAGGTCGGCCGGCGTGCGCTGCGGCTTGGAACGGCGCGAAAAGGCCAGCAGGTCTGAGACAATGCGGCCCACACGGGCGGTCTCATTCACCACCTGCGCCAGGTATTTGCGGAACTCTTCGATGCGATCCGGCGGAATGCCATCGTCCTTCAGCATGCGCTGCAGCAGCATGGAAAGGTTGAGTACGCCGGAGACGGGATTATTGATCTCGTGCGCCACGCTGGCCGAAAGTTGCCCCAGGGACGCCAGGCGGTCGCTGTGCAGCAGCTTCTTCTGCGCGGCCTGGAGTTGCTGCGTGCGTTCGGCCACCTTGCTTTCCAGGTTCTGCGTGAATTGATTGATCTCACCGAGCGCGGTTTGCAGACGGCGGCGCATCACTTCGAAAGAGCGCGCCAGATCGTCCAGCTCTTCGCTGCTGCCGGCGAGATCGAGCGGCTTGTCCAGTTCCATGTGGCTGATCGCTTTGCTGCCTTCGATCAGCTTTTCGATGGGCCGCCCCAGGAACCGGCGCGTGAAGAAGATAATGCACAGGCTGATCAGGGTGATTTCGACACCGGTCACCAGCAGCACGCGAAACTTCATGCTGTCCACTTCGTGATCGACGCTTTCCAGGTTGAGCGCCAGGTTCAGCACGCCCAATACCTTCACGTCGGCGGGATGTGCGTGGCAGGCCGCCTGGCTGCACGAACGCTCGTTATATATGGGGGTGAGCATCTCCAGACGGCGGTACCCGTCGGCGCCGCGGCTGGAGCGCACCGGGTGAGCCAGATCCAGCTTGGTGGCGGCAGCCTTGCGGGTGTCCTGGCTATTGGTGGAGAACATCACCTGGCCGGCGCTGTTGTAGATGCGGATACGATCGATTCCCTGCTTCAGCGCAATGGTCTGCATCACCTGGTAGGCGGCCTCCCGATTGTCGTCGAGCATGGCGTGCCAGGTGGCGCTGGTGATTCCCTTGGAGAGTTGGTCCGCCCCCAGAATCATGGTTTTGAGGAGTTGCTGCTCCTCGGTTTTGACGTTGACCAAGCCTGAAACTGCGGCCACGATGATGACAATCACCGTGATCGAAAGCATCAGCTTCCGGCCCAGACGGCGCGGCATAGAAGGTATTTCAGATCCTGAACGGATTGTAACAGGCGGCGCGCGCTGTTCACTGTCCCTTCTGCGGAGCCGCGGGGATCACGCCCAGCTTCAGGCGTGCTGTCTCATAAATCGCATTCCACAGGGGACTGAAACCGCATTCCCTCGCGGGACACGGTGTTCCCGGCAAAACGCCGCGGCCGCCAGCCGCACCCCCTGATTCACCGGGACTATGAAGGCCACAAAAACAGGCCGGCCGGCCATGCTCTCATGTCACAACACCACAATGGGATGGTACAGGTTCGGCAGCACCGCTTCGCCGATGGCCACCAGTTCTCCGAGGCGCGAAACGGCCTTCACGTGCTTCGCGGCCGGGCCGGAGCGGAACGGCGATGCCGGGAAGTTGCGGCCGTTACGGATCTGCGCGATCGTGAGGTCGTCCACGAACACCGCGGGGAAGCCGGGCAGAAGGCTGGCCGCGGGGAGCAGCGCATCCACCAGCCGCTCGCTGGCGATCAGGTCCTGGATCTGAGGAATGGTGCGCGCCATTGCCAGTTCGAACTCGCCGCTCAGGGTGCGGCGCAGTTGTTCCAGGTGCGCGCCGCAGCCTAGCGCCTGCCCCAGGTCGTGCGCAATGGAGCGCATATAGGTGCCGCCGGAGCAGTGCGCGCGAATCCGCGCCAGCGAGCCGTTTACCTCCAGCAGTTCCAACTCGTAGACTTCCACCTTCACTGGTGCGAGTTCCACCGCGATGGACTGGCGGGCCAGTTGGTAAGCGCGCTTGCCATCCACCTTCTTGGCGGAGACCGGCGGCGGCGTCTGCAGAAACTCGCCGCGAAAGCGCTCCAGTTGCGGTTCCAGTTCAGCGGCAGTGAGAGAAACCTCGCGCTTCTCGCTGGTCGCCTCGCCGGCGCGGTCGTAAGTTGTCGTGGACCAGCCAAAGCGCACCTGCGCGTCGTAGATTTTGCCGCTCCGCGTGTAGAACTGCGCCAGCCGGGTGGCTTTGCCGAGCACCAGAGGCAGCACGCCGGTGGCGATCGGGTCCAGCGTCCCCAGGTGACCGGCCTTGGCGCCGGTCAGGCGGCGCATCTTATTCACCACGTCGTGCGAGGTCCAGCCTTCCGGTTTGTCGACTACGATGACTCCGTTCAATGGTTTCCTTACTGCGCGCGGGTGCGCGCCGTGCAAATGTATCCGACTGTGAAGTTGCGGTCTCCGTCGAGAGAATCCAGAAGAGGCAGGATCATTGCCGGCGGGACCAACAGGATCGCGGCCGGAATGAAGCAGAGCCAGCGAATTCCCCCCGTAAAGAATTGTAGCCCGTTGAGCAGGCGGCGCGCGAGCAGCCGGAAATAGCCGCCGGCCGCGCGCATTTCGCAGATTTCGAAACCGGCCTTTTCCAGCAGGTACGCCAGCCCATAGCGCGTGTAGCGGAAGTAATCGTGCGGCGCCTGGTGGACTTCCCACTCATGCGGAGCGGCTATCAGCAGCATGGCGCCGGGCGCCATAGCTCGCGCCATTTCCCGCAGCGCCTCGCCGGGCTCGCACAGGTGCTCGATGGTGACGATGTGAATCGCGGCATCGAACGCGCCGGAGCGGAACGGCAGCGCCCGCAGGTCGGCCAGGGCATCCAGGCGGCTGTAGTTCCAGGAGCGGTCGCCCACCGCCAGGTCCACGCCGCAGTATCGCTGGCGGGCGAAATGGCCGCGATATTGGCCTTCGCCCGCGCCGGCATCGAGCACTCGCGCGCCATCCGGAAGCTTTCGCGCAAAGGCCGCCACCGCGTCTTGGATTTCCACTTCGAAGTGCAGAATGTGGCGGCGCAGCGGGCGCGGCAGCCGGTAGGCCAGCGAGGTGTAGCTCACGGGCGCCGCGCCTCGATCATTACCGTGGAGCCGGCGCCGCAGGCCGCTTCCAGCATGGTGAACGGCAGCGCGCCGGCCACCAGCGCGAGATACGCCAGATCCTTGACGATGCGCGCGCCGCCCGTTTCCTCGATGCGCCGCACGCGCCGCGCCATGGGGTCCAGCGAAGGCGCCAGGCTGCTGGCCAGTCCGGCCGGATTGTCGCGAAGGGAAAAGAATTTGCGGCGCACCACTTCGAACCCGCAGGATTGCACCAGCTTTTCCACATCGCCGGCGCGGAAATCGAACAGATGGCGCGGCACGTCCACACCGTTCCACGCGGGACCCAGCAGGCGAAATTGCCAGCAGCCGGCGTTGGGCACCTGGACTACCAGGCGGCCATCCGGCTCCAGAAGCTGGTACGCCGCCGTCAGGTAGGCGCGCGGATCGTAAAGGTGCTCCAGCACGTGGAACATGGTGAGTACGGCGACCGATCCGGCCCGGAACGGCGCCTTCTCCAGCATGGCGCAGACGGCCGGCGCCTGCTGGCGGCGCCACGCAATGGCAGCGGCCTCGCGCGAGTTGTCCAGGCCCAGCACGCGGAAGCCGCGCTCCCGCATCATGCCGAGGAACAGGCCGCCGCCGCATCCTACATCCAGCAGGGGGCCGCGGGCGCGCGTCCGGCGCGCCGCCTGCGCCACGAATTGCACGTGGTCGCGCAACACCAGGCGCCGGTATGCTTCCTCCATGCGGCTGGCGGGACTCGCGTCGGGCGTGAACCAGTAGTTGTCCGGGTAGTAACGGGGCAGTTCCCCGGGCCGCGGAACGGGATCGAGCCGCACCAGGCCGCACTCCGCGCAGCGGACCACGGAGAATTTCTTCTGCGTGGTGCGATACAGCCTGTCCGAGGCTTCGAACAGCATGACCGTGGTGGCCGACCCACAGATCAGGCATGCGCTCATGCCACTTCCCTCAAACTCAAACGATGCGACAGAATCAGGCGCCGCACATCGCCCGGCGAGAGACGCGCCATGCGGGCTATGGCCGCGCGCTTGCGCAGAATGCGGGGCGCCAGGCGCAGGGCCGCCACGTCGCCGCTGATCAGAGCGCCAGCCATGGCCAGTTTACCGCGCCATCCCTGAAAGTGCGCCGTATCGCCGGCGCCGCGGCCAGCCATAGCCATTCCCGCGCCCACCCGGACGGCGAAGAAAAGCGGATTGAGCCAGAGCAGGCTCCAGGGGAAGAGCTTCAAAGCCAGCAGGACGCGATTGCGTTCGATCAACTCCAGCCGCCGCGGCGAGCCTTTACCCATGGTGGAGCCGCGATGGTGGCGCACTACCGCCAGGGGCGTGTAGATGCATTTCCAGCCCGCGATGCGGGCGCGCAGGCCGAGTTCGGCGTCATCGCCGTACGCAAAAAAATCTTCGTCGAAGCCGCCGATCCGGTCCAGCATCGACTTGCGGTAAAGAGCCGCGCAGCCGTCCGGCCACAGCACTTCCTCTTCGCGATCGAACTGACCGCAATCCTTCGCCCCGCTGCCGCGCCCTCGATTCTGCCCGTCCGGAAAAATCAGGTGCCCCACCTTATCGATGCGGCTGGGTTCTTCCCATACCAGGACCTTGCTGGCAGCCATCCCCACGTCAGGCGCGCGGGAACATGCCGCGTGAAGCGCTGCCAGCCAGCCTGGCTCGGCTTCGGCGTCGTTGTTCAGCAGGGCGATGAACTCGCCGCGCGCGCACGCGATTCCCTGGTTGTTGGCCGCGCAAAAGCCGCGGTTCTCCGCATTGCGGATCACGCGCGCTCCAAATTCGGTTTCGGCCAGATCCGCGGATCCGTCGGTGGAACCATTGTCGATCACGATCGTTTCGAAAGAGATGCCGTTCTGCCGCTGCAAGGAAAGCAGACAGGAGCGCAACAGCTCCTTCCGGTTCCAGTTCACCACCACCACGGAGATCAACCGATTATGCTAACAGGTTCACGGATCCCGGGTATTTCCTGTTGTAATATAGATTTAGAGGGTTAGGACCCCGCCCGTATGACCTCCGTTGGCGAGACTTTGCGCCGTGAAAGATTAAGGCGCAATCTGGCTTTGGACCAGATCTCGCGTGAGCTCAAGATCAACGCGAAGATGCTGGAGGCCATCGAAGCCGAAGAATTCGACAAACTCCCGGGCACGATTTTCGCCAAAAATTTCGTGCGGCAATACGCGCACCTGCTGGGGCTGGACGAGGACGAAATGGCCGCCGAGGTGCAACGCGCCTTACAGCCGCCAAGCGAGATCCCGCGCTTCGCCGAGAGCGGAAAAGCGGCGCCTGTGCCCATTCAGGTGACGCCGATCCATCTTCCGAGAGTGGAGCAATGGGAATCCACCGGCGATCGCGGCTTTTCGTGGGGATCGCCCCTGCCAGCCCTTGCGCTGTTCGTGGTGGCGATGCTGGTCTGCTCCGGAGTGTACGCCTGGTATCAGCGGACGCGCCACCCGGTGCTGGCCCAGAATACCGCCGTCACTGAGCCCGCGCCCGGGACGCAATCCGTTCCTCCCGCATTGCCACCGGCACCGGTTCAGCAACCACAGGTTCCGCAATCCGAGGCTAGCCCGCCGGCCGCGCCGCCACAGACTCAGCCCGCCCATACACCTGCGGTGCCGGGTGCGCCCGCTCCAGGTACATCGGCGCAGAATCCGCCGCCGCCGCGTGCGGCCGCCGCCCCTCCAGTCGCACCTGTGACTGCCCCCACCGGCGCGATTACGGTGCGCGTCCAGATTACCGCCGAAGAGCCAAGCTGGGTGCTCGTGCGGACCGATGGCAAGTTTCTGTTTTCGGGCACCATGGAAGCCAATCAGACTCGCACCGTGGAGGCTTCCAAAAACCTGGAACTCCGCTTGGGTAATGCCGGCGGGGTCACCGTGGTGTTGAACGGAAAGGCCATTGGCGCCATGGGCCCCAAAGGCCAGGTGCGCACGGTTCAGTTCACTTCGGGCGGCTTCCAGATTGTGGCCGCGCCCAAACCCGTGCCTTTGATCGATCCCCTCTGACGCATCAGCGCCCGCTGGCGCTTCCGTTCCAGTTGCAGCAACTCATTGCGGCGCCTCTTTTTGATCCGCTCATCGACTTTGCGCCAGAATTTGCGGAAATAACTGATGGCCGAGAGAATGGCGAAGAAAATCACGACCCACATGAGCGCCTTTGCGGGTAGCAGCAGCGCCTTGTGGCGGACCGCCAGCAGCATGCAGGAGATAGCCACCACTTGGGAAAACATCTTCGTCTTGCCCAGGTCGCTGGCCTTGATGGTGTACCCCTCGACCGCCGCGATGCTCCGCAGGCCGGACACCGCAAACTCGCGGCCGATAATCAGAATCGCCATCCAGCCGGGCAGTGCCCGTACCTGCACCAGTGAGATCAAGGCCGCCGAAATCAGCAACTTATCGGCGATCGGGTCGAGCAGTGTCCCGATCGTGGTCACCTGTCTCCAGCGCCGCGCCAGGTAACCATCCAGCAGATCTGTCGCCGCCGCGGTCAGGAAGATAGCCAGCGAAAGCCACTCGTTGGTGACCAGGTACGGACCGAGATGGACAACCACATTCTCCTGAACCAGCGCCGCTACCAGGAGCGGCACGAAGAAGATCCGAAGAATGGTCAGGGCGTTCGGAAGGTTCATCGGTCCAAACCCAACTATAATGCGGAACACGGTCCGCCAACAACTCTTGGCTGTAGCGGTGCAACGTCCCACAGCGCTTATACTTGTATTTCACCCATGCTCGTCTCACGCCGACACATCGTTTTCGGCAGCCTCGCCCTGCCGGCGCTGGCCGCTAAAAAGCCCGCCGTTGAGCGGCCCAACGTCGTCCTCATCCTGGTGGACAACCTGCCCGGCTGGATGCTGGCATGCTACGGCAATAAGGAGGTGAAATCTCCGAATATCCAGCGCCTCAGCGATACCGGGACGCGCTTTCTGAATCACTACGCCGCCGCGGCGGTGCCGGAGATGAATCGCGCCACGCTGCTCACCGGGCGCACCCCGATGCAGATCGGAGATGCCGCCGCACCCGGGGCGGCAGACGTCACGTTCGATAAGATTCTGTCTGACGCAGGATACGCCACGCATGCCACGGCCGTGCCCGCCGAAGCCCAGAAGTTCCTCGACGGACAGACCGCCGGCAAGTCCTTCGCGCTCACCGTGAGCTTCGGTGACCTGAAGCCGCCGTACGATACGGCACCCCAGAAGTACCTGGATATGTACGCCCAGGAACGCTTCGAAAGTTACGCCGCCGACCCGGTGGCGCCCAACGCGCGCGCCGGCAAAGAGATGCTGCTCAACCGCACCGCCAGTCTGCGCAAAGTGGCGGCTACCATTACTGCCATCGACGGCCAGGTGGGCGCCCTCCTGGACAAGCTCACCCAGAAGCAACTGCTGGATAACAGCCTGGTATTATTCGCTTCCACCTGCGGGGCTCTTTATGGCCGCCACGGCCTGTGGGATGCCGGCCAGGCATCCGACCCGGTCAACATGTACGACGAGGTAGTGCAGATCCCCCTCATCTGGAGTTGGCCGCATCGCATGCCGCCGCAGGGCCTGGTGATCGAAATGACCAGCGCGTACGACCTGATCCCCAGCCTCTGCGATCTGCTGTCTCTCGCCGTCCCCGGCCGGAACTTATGCGGCAGGAGCTATCTGCCGGTGGCCCAGCAGAAAAAACTGCCCAAGAAGCAACCTTGGCGCAAAGCCATCTGCGCCCACACTCAAAACACCGATATGGCCCGTGAGGAGGATTACAAGGTGGTGCTGCGCGACGGCGGAAAAGGCGCCAACGAGTTGTACGACATGACCAAGGATCTGGTGGAAAAAGTCAATCTGTACGACGCTCCCGAGTATCTGGATGTCAGGACGCGGTTGACGGCCGATATCACGCGGTGGAAGCAGACCTATTCGTCGTGAGGGAGCCTTGAGGAGAAAAAAGAAGAAGAGCAGCCCAGGCCGGTTCGCTACCGAACTAACGGCTGGCGGGTACGAACGCCCGCCATGCCGGGCTGCGAAGAACTATTTGCCTTTGTAACCGTCGAGCGAATGGTCGTGCGCGGCGTAGTACTTGCCGGCATCGTTCAGGTTCTTGGCCATGACGTCTTTATGCGTGGGATCCGCCTTCTCGTGGCAGAACACGCACTGCTTCTTCTCTTTGGCCGCGTAGGCGGGTTTTCCGTAGCTTGAAATATTGCAAACCAGGAAGCCGGCTGTGAGGATCGCCGCCGGAAGGGCGAGTTTCAACGTGCGCATGAGTATCTCCTAATTTCCTCAGAGTACCGCATCCTGAGGTCGTATTTATGATTTGATTATGGACCAGAGTGTCGTAATACACAACGGACTTTAATAAAAAAAGAGTTAAATCTCTGAATTTGTGGGGCAAATTCCGCAGATCCGTTAATCAAATGGCCGCAGCCGATTCCAGACTGCGCCAAAGGTACCAACTCGCCACGCTACAGTACGGGCGCCAGCAACTGGCAATCCGCTCCATCTCGGCGGGCTGCGGCATCTCTTTCAGGCCGTACGCCTTGCGCATCGCGGTACGGATTCCCAAATCGCCCGTGGGTAGAACATCGGCCCGCTGCAAGGCGAACATCAGGAACATGTGGGCGGTCCACACGCCGATACCCTTCACCTGAGTGAGCCGCTCGATTACCTCGCCATCGCTCAAAGCCGGCAGATCCTCAAACACCACCACGCCGTCCCGCGTATGACGGGCCAAGTCGCGGATGTAAGCCGTCTTCTGGGTGGAAAGTCCCAGTTTGCGCATGCGGCCCGGGCGCAGCTTGAGGATGCTCGCCGGGGTCACGTTTCCGGCTACAGCCCGGTCCAGGCGCCCGTAAATGACCGAGGCGACCCGCCCGCTTAACTGCTGGTAGACTATAGACCGCACCAGGGTTTCAAAAACCGGGTCGCGAAATTGGATACCATATTCTCCAACGCGGTCGATGATTTCCCCCAGGATGGGGTCCTGCCGCCTGAGGTGCAAAATGGCGTCTTTCATGTTGAAACATCCGCCCCGGAAGGCACGTCCCTATTGTACCGGCATGCGAATTCTCCTCGGTTTGATTCTGACTCTCGCGCTTTGCGCCCAGACACCGCCTAAGCAGACTCCCCAAAAGCCTGCCGAGGAAGAACTTCCGTCGATCAAAGTCGACGTGGATCTGGTCAACGTGCTGGCCAGCGTGCGCGATAAGAAAGGCACCCTGATTCCCAACCTGGAGAAAAACGATTTCACTATTCTGGAAGACGGTAAGCCCCAGGAAATCAAATACTTCACCAAGGAATCGGACCTCCCGCTAACGATCGGCCTGCTGATCGACGTGAGCCGCAGCCAGGAGAATCTGATCGGCATCGAGCAGAACGCCGCCACCCAGTTTTTCACCCAGGTGCTGCGCAAGAAGGATGAGGCGTTCCTCATCAGTTTCGGGGAGGAGTCCGAACTGCTCCAGGATTACACCAGCAGCCCCCGTCTGTTGCAGGATGGGCTGCGCGGTCTGCGGGTCAGTTCCGGAGTAGGGGGCCTCGGTCCAGGACCGGTTCCTACCGCCGGCGGGCCTCGCGGCACGGTGCTGTATGACGCGATCTATCTGGCGGCCACCGAGAAACTGCGGACGGAAGTCGGCCGCAAGGTGATTGTAGTCATCACCGACGGTGTCGATGAAGGCAGCCGCCTGACCATCAACCAGGCGGTCGAGGCGGCGCAAAAGGCCGATGCCGTGATCTACAGCATCGATTATCAGGACGCGCGCTTCTACGGGCCTTTTGGCGGCTTTGGCGGCGGCGGAGAATCGGCTCTGCGAAAGATGTCCGACGAGACCGGCGGCCACGTCTTCAAGGTGGATCGCAAAATGACCCTCGATGAGGTTTTCAAGGAACTGCAGGACGAAATGCGCAGCCAGTATTCCATCGCCTATACCCCGATCAACGATCGCAAGGACGGCTCCTACCGCAAGCTCGATGTCAAACTGTCCAACAAGGACTATAAGGCGCAGGCTCGCAAGGGATACTACGCCATCAAGCCGGAGCCCGCCAGGTAGCTTATTTTCCCTTCCTGTTGCGCTCCTCGAAATAGCTCTTCAGCACTTCAGCCAGCGGCGGTATAGGGTTCAGGCCCACGCGCTCCATTTTGGCATTGGAAAGAGCGGAATAGCGCGGCCGGCGGGCCGTGGTCCGGTACTCGCGCTCGTTGGTGGCCACGAGCTGCGGCTGAACCCCCGCGGCTTCGAAAATCAGGCGCGCGAATTGGAACCAGGAGGTGGGTATGCCGCCGCCTATGTGGAAGACGCCATACTGATCCCGCTCCACCAGATCGACCGTGCGGGCAGCCAGCGCGGGTGCGAAGGTGGGCGAAGCCACGTGATCTTCCACCACGCGAATCGGCTGGCCGGATTTGGCCAGGCGCAGCATCAGCTCGACGAAATTGCCGCGTGCGGTATTCAGCCCGCCCGGCCCGAAGACTCCCGAGGTCCGGATCACCAGTACCTGGTCCAGATAGGCCTGGGCGTAGAGTTCTCCCGCCAGTTTGGACACCGCATAGGCGCCCAGAGGGTGGGTGGGATCCTCTTCCACATAGGGATGGCGCGCCTCGCCATCGAACACATAATCGGTAGAAAAATGCACCAGCAGGGCATCCACCTGGCGGCACGCCAGGGCCAGATTCCGTACCGCCAGCGCATTCACCAGAAACGCTGCCTGCGGTTCCTTTTCGGCCACGTCCACCTGGTTGTAGGCCGCCGAATTGAAGACAATCTGGGCGTCGAACTGAGCCAGAGCGCTCTCTACGGCGGCCGGATCGGCGATATCCACCTGCGCCCGGTCCCAAGCCTTCACCTCGTAATGGCGCGCGCGCAGCTCTCGCACCAGTTCCACGCCAAGCTGCCCGGCAGCACCAAACACAACCGCTCTTCGGTCCATAGGAACTCCACAGGATAGCGCATGGCACTCAGCGCGGCTTGACAGGATCCTCTTTTTCCTCCTCCCGGAATTCGCGGAAGCAGCGATGCAGTTCGCCCAATCCCCGCAGTACCTGCTCCAACTGCACACCCACGAAGTAGCCGCTTTCCATAGCCCGGCAGTACATCGCCTCCCCCAGGACGATGGCGTCTTCCAACTCGATCCGCAGCACCGTGCCGGACCCTATTTCTGTTTTCACGAAAAGGCCCAGGCCGGTCCCGGAAGCGTTCCGGACGATGGCTGTTTGCCGGAGCTGGCGTTCCCCCAACGTGACGATGGTGACGCATTGCTCCGCCGCGAAACGGGGTTCGCGCCGCTTGTCCATACTGGACTAATCGGCTGACAGGGAAAAAGCTGTAGGGCGAAACGCGCCATATCGTCTCCCGATCCCCGGACCGCCCGAAACCGGTACGGACACTTCCCGGAACGGCCTATCGCGGGAGAAATCGGCACACTTCCCACAACATCACGGGAATGATCTCGATCCCGTTCCCTTAAGCTTTCAAGCGATTCGCGGCCCCAAGAACTCGCCGTCTTTGAGCGAACGGCGGGGACTTTCAACGCCCCGGAGCGATGGCCGGTAGTGACTGCGTGATTGACACTGTCTCCAGTGAGACCGCAACCACCTGTTTGACGAGGCGCACAATGTACTCCGGATCATCTGACCGGTTCGGGTTGGAGTTCTCCGTCCGCCGATACTGATCGATGACCCATTCGAGTGCCGAGCGGTGGCCGAGGCGGTAGTCGAAGGTTCCTTCCGGGATACCGGCCAAGGTTAGCGAATCGTTGTAAACGAGGCTGCCGCGGTCTTTGGCAAGCTTCATCCTGCCGCTCAGTTCCCAAGTGAACGGCGCTTTCTCGATGTGCCGCAGCGGGTAGGGCGGCTGCCGCTCGTAGTGCAGGTGCAAGTCCATGAGCCGGGCGCCGGCATCGGCGAAGGCGTCAAAGTCCGGCGCGAGCGGGATGCGCGGCAGTTCCTTCTTTAACACTTCCGCATAGCGTTCGCGGTACCCTGAATGGTGCAGCATTCCGTAGAGGTACTCGAAAATGCGACGCTTCGGCAGTGTTGGGCGGCCGCAGCGCTTCCGGAAAAGTTCGAGAGCCGAATCCGAGAGATGCGAGAGTGGAAAGCACTGACCTTGGCGCCCTCCGCCGACGGGAAAACGGGAACCCTTTGAAGGCTTGTGCTTGTGATCGACTTGCGGAATAGTGGCGTTGCCATGTGGCTCGCTGGGTAAGGATTGAGTTTAGCGACTTTCGGCGACAGAACCAGGAACGTATGAGCCGCTCATCCTGGCGGCAATACCGGTAGGGCAGTGCTCAACCGATCTGGGACGCTGGTCGAGTGAGACTTTTTCAGTCACGCGTTTCAAAATTTTCCTTCCCCCTTACGGCAAACCACTTACTCTCACTCGCCCCCGGAATCCCTAACTCCGTATGATCCAATGAAACTGGAGATAGATCGATGGAAGAACCATTAACGGAATCCAAACCGCGCGACCCGCGCGCCCTGAACGCGTACCGGCACGGTCTCACAGGCCAGGTCCTCATCCTCACGCCTGAAGACGAAGTAGCTTACAAGGCCCACTGCCAAACCATCCACCAAACCCTGGCCCCCGTCGGCGGCATGGAAGTCGAACTCGCCCAGGAAATCGCGGACGATCGCTGGCGGCTCAAGCTCGCCGCCGCACTGGACAACAACATCTACTCCCTCGGCCTCACCCAACCCGATACCATCACCGCCCACCACCCGGAAATCGACACCGCCTTCGCCAAAGCCCGCATCTGGCTCGGCGACCCTAAGAATCGGACCTTGCTGAGCCTCTACGAGCAGCGCATCAAACGCAAGGAAGTACAGACCACGGCCGTGCTGCGCCAGTTGCAGCAGGAGCGCCGCGAGGCTCTCAAGCAGGCCGTCGAAGAAGCCGCCCTGCTGGCCCAACTGGCGGCAAGCAGAGGCGAAGACTTCGACATCCAGCGCGACCTCCCGCGCCTCGCCCACTACCCCCAATTTGATTTTTCGAACCCCGAAATCGCAGGATTGGTCGTTCACGCGCAACGTCTCGCCGCGGCCCGAAAGCTCTTCCGGAAGCCCCCCAAGCCACTCCGCATGGCCGCATAACCGCCGGAACGCAGTCGCGCCACACGGGCGTCCGCCCCAAACGATCTTTGACAATTGAATATTTGCCCGAGCCTCGTTCGCTTTACTGCCAGTGATGGGTGAAAACGAAGCCGATCAGCGCCAGTGTGACCAACAGGACGCCGGCCAGTATGGCCCGCTTGCGGGGCGGCGTCAGCCATTCCAGCAAGGTGGAAGATGCCTCCACGCCCAACACCGACTGCATCAATCGCCGCTGCGCCGGACCCGGCAGCCTGCGCATGGCTCGCGTGATTTCTTTGCGCCCGCGGCGGTCGGCAATCAGAATGGTGGCCGAATTGGCTCCGTTGGTGGACTTCAGAAGCTTGTTCCGCAACTGCGCCGGCACCTCGTCCACCGAGCGGTATACCAGGTCGGCGCCGCCCGCGGAAATCAGCACACTCGAGGTGCGAAACATCCCGGACGCCTCCGGGTTCGGTTCGCCGCAGTAGGGGCAGCGCACCTCTTCGACTTCAAACCGCTTCCGGCATTTCTTGCAATTCATCACGCCATTACCTGTGGAACTTTGGGCTTCCCTTTCGGCTTGCCTACTGTCTCGTCCCCAACATTATCCAGCACAACCTGGATAAAACCCAAGGCTGCTTTCGATAATGCCTTGTCTTTTCGATAGATCAAACCCAACCTGCGAACCATGGGTTCCGGCGCCAGCGCAATCGCCGCCAGTTCGCCCCCCGCAATTTCAATCTGGCAATTGGATGCCGCCAGAAAGCTCAAACCCAGTCCGGCAATCACAAAGCGCTTCATCATCTCGGTGGAATCCAGTTCCATGGAGATGCGGATGTCGCCCTCCACCGGCTCCAGCCAGGCGTTTAAGCGGGCGCGCGTCTTACCCTGTTTGGGGAGCAGAAGGTAGTCTTCCACCAGGTCCTGCGGCGTGACTGTGTTCCGTTTGGCCAGCGCATGACCCGCCGGCACGATCAGGCGGATCTCATCGCGGTGGATGCTCACCACCTGCAGGCGTTTTTCATCCACCGGCAGTTGGGTCAGGCCGAAATCGGCCGAATTGTCCATTACGGATTCCACCACGTGAGCCGCATACGACCGGTCCACCTGCAGTTGCACCGCCGGAAAAAGCTGCCGGTATTGCGAGAAGACCTTCGGCAGCACGTAGATACAGGTGGCTTCGTTGGCCGCGATGACCAGTTCGCCCCGTGGGTTGCTTTCCAGTTCCGCGATGGTGTCCTGCGTCCGGCGCCTCAGGTCCAGCATCTGCTCGGCGTAGTCGGCGAAAATCTTGCCGGCCGTCGTCAGCGAAATGCGGCTGCCGAAGCGTTCGAACAGTTCCGTCCGCAGTTCCTGTTCCAGTTGACGCACCTGCGCGCTGATCGCCGGCTGCGTCCGATAGCACGTCTGAGCAGCCTTGGAAAAGCTCTTCAAGCGAACGATTTCCAGAAACGTATGGAGCTGATCGAAATCCATAGCCATGCCGGTTCGCCCACCCGGGCTCCGGCCGTCGAATCAAAACTTGGATCGGCGGGATAAAAAGAATAGATGACCCGGCGCGACCAGTGTTTGGTAAGTATTGTAACAGAGCCTGGATGGGATAATGGGGTTTCTGTATTTCAAAGGTAACAGGCTCGCCATTGCGCGGCTTCTCCTGCTGGAATTGGTCCGGGCATTGCCCGCAATTTGAGCTGCTCTACCACCCCGCTGCCGCGAACAGCAGCGGGCAGCTGATCCCAAAACCGGACACCGGTTGGGATCCTAAACTTTGAAAATCGAATATTTGGCGTGGCACGGCGATTGCATTTCGGAAGCCATGCTGTTCCAGGAACTTCGCCAGGGATTCCGCGCCCTTTTGCGCGCCCCCAGCCTGACCGCGATTTCGATTCTCACGGTAGCGCTCGGTGTGGGCGCCGGCACCTCACTTTTCAGCGTAGTGAAGGCCGTCCTGCTCAATCCGCTGCCCTACCCGGATTCCGGGCGGCTCACCTGGGTAGCTGAAGTGAACGAGAAGGGCCACCAGATCCAGGTGGCGTATCGCAACTTCCTCGACTGGCGCGAGCAGAGCCACAGCTTCACCTCCATGACCGCCTTCGCGGACTTCCCGGTGATCGTGGCGGGAGGCGAACTGCCACTGAGCACGCGCGGCGCACTGGCGGACGAGAGTTTCTTCACCACACTGGGGGTATCCGCGCATCTCGGCCGCACCTTCACAGCGGATGAGGTGAAGGTGGGGGTGGCGCCCGTCGCCGTGATCGCGTACGGGCTATGGCAGAGTGCGTTCGGCGGCAACCCCGCGGCGATCGGCCGCCGGTTGCGCGTGTCCGGTGTGGCGGCCACCGTCATCGGCGTCATGCCTCCCGGCTTTGCGTGGCCCGAGAAGACGGAGATCTGGGTGCCGATCACCGCGACCGGCGATCCGGGAACTATGTCCCGTACCGGCCACAACTGGCGCGTGATGGGACGCCTGCGGCCCGGATCCACGGTGGCACAGGCGCAGGCCGAAGTAGGCTTGATCGAGCGGCGGATCAAGCAGCAGTACCCGTCGCCGTTCCAGGCGAAGGATGCGGCCGTCGTCGCGCTACAGGAGCACCTGGTAGGTCAGGTACGGCCGGCGCTGCTGATGCTGTTCGGGGCGGTGGGATTCCTGCTGCTAATCGTCTGCGTAAACGTGGCCAATCTCCTGCTCGTGCGGGTTACGGCGCGGTCGCGCGAATTGGCGGTGCGCGCGGCGATGGGAGCGGGACGGCGCCACCTGATCCGGCAGATGCTCACCGAAAGCCTGCTGCTCGGCGCTGCCGGTGGTGCTGCCGGCTTGCTGCTGGCGTCGCTATCCATGGAATTGCTGCGCGTGTTGCTCCCGGCTGAGTTGCCGCGACTGGACCAAATCCAGATCGATGGCGGGGTGGTGGCGTTCGCGCTCGCGATGGCGGCTGCCGCTGGACTGCTGTTCGGGCTTTTGCCCGCCTGGCGCGCCTCCGCCATGAATGTCAACGACGCGCTGAAGTCGGGTTCGCGTTCGGCGACCGCAAGCCGCGCGTCCAGGCGGACGCAGTCGGCGCTGGTGGTCTCGGAGGTATGCCTGTCATTGGTGCTCGTCGCCGGCGCCGCGCTGTTGGCGCGCAGTTTCTGGAACCTGCGCTCGATCGACCCCGGGTTCCGTTCCGATCACGTGCTGGTTGCGGGTACTTCGTTCCCCAGCGGCGAGATGCCGGCAACCATTGCGCAGTATGGGGAGCTGCTGGCCCGCATCCGCGCGATTCCGGGTGTCGCAGCCGCCGGCACGGCCTCCATTCTCCCCATTACCGGCTCTCATCCCGATGGCCATTTCAATATCGAAGGCAGGCAGGAAGAGTCGAAATCGGCTGACGCCGATTACGCGATCGTCAGCCCCGGGTACCTGAGCGCGATGCGCATTCCGCTGCTCCGTGGCCGCGACTTCAACGACGGCGACACGGAAAACGGCCGGCACGTCGCGGTGATCAACCAGGAGATGGCCCGTGAATACTTCCCCGGGGCCGATCCGATCGGCCGGCGGATCTGGTTCGACAGTTTCAACGCCAAGGAGAACTGGCTGACCATCGTCGGGCTGGCGGGCGACACGCGCCAGTCGAGCCTTACGAGGTCGGTCGATTCCCTGGCATACGTCTTATACACGCAGCAGACGTACACGGAAGAACTCGCGGACGGCAACCTGGTAGTGCGCACCAGGATCGACCCGGCCGGCGTCGCCGGCGCAGTGCGCAGCGCCATCCGCGCGGTGAATCCGGATTCCGCCCCGACACCGCGCACGATGGTATCCGTGGTGGCGGAGTCTCTGGCGCGGCAGCGATTCCAGATGCAGATTCTGGGGGCCTTCGCGGTGCTGGCGCTGCTGCTGGCGGCGGTGGGGCTCTACGGAGTCCTTTCTTACACCGTGACGGCGAGCCGGACGCAGATCGGCATCCGGCTGGCGCTGGGCGCGCGGCCTTCCACCGTGTTCCGCATGATTACCGGCCGTGCGCTCGCGTTGGCCGCCGCGGGTGTGGCGCTGGGCGCGCTGGGATGTGTCGCGCTCCGGCGAGTGTTAGCGGCCCTGCTATTCGGCATTGGTCCCAGCGATCCCGTGACAATCGCGGCTGCAGTGGGGGTACTGCTGCTGGTGGCGGCCGCGGCAGCGTTTTTCCCCGCGCTCCGGGCCATGCGCACCGACCCAATGACTGCTCTGCGAGAGGAGTAAGACCCCCGCTACCTTACAATCTCTTACGGCCATCCAATTTCAGGTGTGATAACTTTTAGCCGTGCACATCTTATTGGTGGATGACGATGCCGAACTTTGCTCCTTATTGCGGGAGTTCCTGCAGCGGGAGGGTTTCACCGTGAGTAGCGAGCACGAGGGCAATCGGGGCCTGGCGAAGGCTTTGGAATCGGGAATCGACCTGGTGGTGCTCGACGTCATGCTGCCGGGCATCGATGGCTTCGAGATTCTCCGCCGGCTGCGCGCCCAGAGCAAGGTCCCGGTCATCATGCTCACCGCGCGCGGCGAAGATGTGGATCGCATCGTTGGGTTGGAACTGGGCGCCGACGACTACCTGCCCAAGCCCTTCAATCCGCGGGAACTGGCGGCGCGCATTCGCGCCATCCTGCGCCGTTATGAAGCGCGTCCGGCCGAGCCCAACGCGCGCCTGGAACTGAACGGCATCGCCCTCGACCCCGGCACGCGCGAAGTGCTGGCCGCCGGCAAGCGCGTGGAACTGACCACCTTCGAATTCGATATTCTGGAAATGCTGATGCGCTCGGCGGGCCGCGTGTTATCGCGCGATGCCCTGATGGAGAAATTCTTCAATCGCAAAGCGACTCCGTATGACCGCTCCATCGACATGCACATCAGCCATTTGCGCAAGAAGCTGGAGGCCGGCGATTCGCTCATTAAGACCATTCGCGGCGTGGGCTACCAGTTCAGCCGCTCGCCGGAAGACACGGGCATAGAATGAGAACGCTCTTCGCCAAGATCCTGCTCTGGTTCTGGTGCACTCTGGCGATTACCGTGGTAGGCTCGGCGTTCATTTCCGCACTCAGCGTGAACCGCAATTATTCCGACACGGAAGCACCTGCCGCCCGGCTGGTAATGTTTGAGCTGGAGGAGGCGCGCTCGGCCTACGAGACCGGCGGGCGGCCCGCCCTCCAGGCATTCCTGGACACGCTGCAGCGCGTCTACCGGGCGCAGGGCGTGCTCACCGACGAGCGGGGGCGCGACGTCCTCACCGGCGTGGACCGGTCCGACCTGGTACGGCGCGCCGGTCAGTCGCAGACCATGCCGTTCATCCGCGTGGGCTCCGCTTTGATTGCCCGTCATGCCGACGATGGCCGCTACTGGTTCTTCTTCATCACCCCGCGCCCCAACGTGGGGCCGTGGTTCCTTGCGCCCGAGCATATCTTTGTGATGGCTGTGGCGGTGCTGCTGTGCTATTGGCTGGCCTATCACCTGACGCGTCCGGTGCGCAAGCTTCAGAAGGCGGTCGAGCGATTCGGCCGTGGCGATCTTTCGGCGCGCGCCGGCTCGACGCGCCGCGATGAACTGGGGCAGCTTGCCCGCACCTTCGACCGCATGGCCGGGCGCATCGAGACTCTCCTGGCGGCCGAACGCCGCCTGCTGCTGGATATTTCGCACGAGCTGCGCTCCCCGTTGGCGCGGCTCGGAGTGGCCGTGGAACTGGCGCGGTCCGGCGAAAATCTCGACTCGGCCCTGAACCGGATCCAGAAAGAATCGGATCGCTTGAATGCCCTGGTCGGCCAGCTTCTGCAAGTCACCCGGGCGGAGGGCGATCCCAATTCCCTGCGGCGCGATCCTATGCGCCTGGATGAGCTGGTGCAGCAACTGGTGGAGGAGTCCGGGCTGGAGGCCGCGGCGCACGGCTGCACGGTCACGTACGCCAGGCGCGAGCCCGCCCTGGTGGAGGGGGATCCGGAACTGTTGCGCCGTGCGATTGAAAACGTGATCCGCAATGCCATCCGCTATGCCCCGCCGGAATCCAGTGTGGAGGTCGCCACGGCGCGCCGCAACGGTACCGCGGTGGTGGACGTCCGCGACCAGGGTCCCGGCGTCCCCGAAGAAGCCCTGCCGCGGCTCTTCGACGCCTTCTACCGGGTAGATTCGGACCGCAATCGCAACAGCGGCGGCATCGGACTGGGGCTCTCCATCGCGCGCCGCGCCATCGAACTGCACAAGGGCACGATCCGCGCTCGCAACGTCCACCCGGGGCTGGAAGTGGAGCTGGAAATTCCCGTGGTGCAGGGGCAGGGGCTTCCTGCCGGCACTCAGCAGTAAGAGCAAAAGAACCGTCGTTGTCCGGTGTCGAACCCGAGTTCCAGGCGCGGCAGGCGGCGCAAGGCGGAGAGAGCTTCGGGACTATCCGGCGCCAGTTGCACCACCTGGCGGTAATACTGGATCGCCAGCGATCGGGCGGCGCCGGCCTGTCTGGCGTTGATTTCGCGCCGGGGGTACGGCGGCGCGCTCACGATCGGGTCGTCCGCCGGCGCGCGCGCGATGGACCACCAGCTTTCGTTGGCTACGGCCAAGGCGTAGAGCACCTGCTTGCGGAATGCGGTCTGCGGGTGCGAGGCGAGAAACGCTTCGCCCCTTTGGATGACCTCGCGGAACAGATCGGGATTGGCGGGGCAACCCTCGCGGGTGTCGGTGTTCCAGCCTCGATTTTCCAGCGCGACGAACGCCGCCTCCCCGGCCCTGGTGTTCGGAGAGTCTCTCCAGGTGCGCCACAGCAGCTCGGGATTGTGGACGGGAGCTTCCGGCACGGCGTCGTCGGGGAGGGGCATTACTCCCATCCCTTCGAGTTGCGTAATCACGCCGTCTTTGGCCCACTCCCGCATCAAACGGTCGTGCAGGACGATCAGTTCCACGCCTTTGCGCATTCCCATGGGCGAGTGGCTGCTCTGGTTGGCATGGAGGAAGTAATCCAGCGGCCCGTCCTTCCAATGGTCGCCGTTTACCGGCTGGCCGAAGCGGAGGTGGCGGAATCCGATCTCCATCATCTCGGGAGCGTGGCCGGGCGCCCCGAGACGGGCGGTCAGCCGGCTTCTCAGCGCTGCCAGCAGATCGGCGGTGAATTGGGGCGATTCGTCCACGGGCCTCAGGTCCACGCGCAATTCGGCCGTGCGGGCCGGTTCGCCGAAAACGTAGTAGAACGATTCGTGGATCAGGCCGCCGCTGGTCTGGCTACAGTGTTGGGTCCATTGCACCGTGGCATAGATTTCGATCTGGATGGGCACCCGGTTGGCGCAGGACGCTGCCGCCGGATACGGGCGCTCCCAGTCCTCGCCCCCAACGGCTGCGAGCATGCGGTCAGCTATCTGGCCGGAGCGCGTTTGGGCGGCGCAACAGAAGGCCATCGCATAGAGCCAGAGGATCCGCTTCACGGCGCGGGTTAAGGCAGTTCAGGTTCCACGCTGGAAACAAAGGGCGAAGTGCGCTGGCCGCTCGGGGTTGCGGCGTGCGCCACACAAATCTTGTGAAAAAGAGCCACGGAAAACGCACAAAAAGTCCTATTACCCAACCCTTACTTTTGGCATGGTTTAGACCATTCCCAAGGTGAGTGGTTCGTGGTCCAATCAAGGCATGAACGGCGTTGACGGGCTTCTTTTAGGGTTCTTGGCCCTCGCCGACTTCGCCCTCATCGTTTATCTGAGACTCGTGCGCAATCGGCGGAAGCAGGAGGAACGGGTCGCGCGGAGCCTGTCCCTGGCACTGCGGATGGCGACCGGGACTAAGCCAACTGCTCCAGCTCGCCCTCGAGCAAAGCTACATGTTCTTCCTCTTCGGCCGCCAGTTCGGCGCAAAGGTCCCGTTCCAGCCCGGGTGGTAAATCGGTAGCCAGCTTGCGGAAGTGATCCCGCGTGCGCCGCTCCATTTCCAGGGCGGCGTGGTACAGATCGGCAACTCCCGAATCGGCGGTGAAGTGAATCCCGCGGAACAGCCAGTTGGAGAGCAGGTTCTCTTCGTCACGGCTCAACTCGACGACTTCGCGATCCAGGTGAGCGTGGTATTTCTCTTCCAGTTCGTGCAGGTGGTCCAGTTCGGCCTCGTATAGCCTTTCGAGCACCGCCCGCTGGTCCAGATTCTTCGCCTTATCGCGTGCCAGCTTATAGAAATGGAACGAGTTCAGCTCAAACTGAACGGCATCGCGAATGGCCTGAAAGCGCATGGAATCGCCCAGCTCCCGCCCTGGGATCACTTCCAGATCCCCGCCGCACAGGAAGCACTTTCCGTACGGGATAGCGAACCCTGAGGTGAGTTTAAAGCAACTGCGGCAGCGCCAGGAATACCGGATTTGCGCGCAGCAGATCTCGTCTTCTTCCAGCACCCTGCGGCACTTCGGACAAGAGGATGGCATTTCACACTCTCCCTGCCGGCGCCAGTTCTTTCGGGGCGTCGGGCGATAAGATTCCCATGAACTCCAGCATGCCCTGGGCGGCCCGCTTTCCGGCGCCCATGGCCAAGATCACGGTGGCCGCGCCGGTGACGATGTCGCCGCCCGCGAAGAGGCCCGGGATCGAGGTCATACCGGTGCGCTCGTCAATTTCGATGTAGCCCCACTTGTTGTTCTTCAGCCCTGGAGTCGTCTGGGCAATGATGGGGTTGGCGGTAGTGCCCAGGGCATAGATGACGGTATCGACATCGAGCAGGAAATCCGAACCCGCAACGGCCACGGGCCGACGGCGGCCGGAGGCATCCGGTTCGCCCAGTTCCATTCTCTGACAGCGCATGCCGGTGACCCAGCCCGAGGAATTCCCGAGGATTTCCACCGGCGCGGTGAGCCACTGAAACTGAATGCCTTCTTCAATGGCGTGTTCGAGTTCCTCGGCGCGGGCGGGCGATTCGCGGCGCGAACGGCGATACACGCAAGTTACCGATTCGGCTCCCATGCGCAGCGCCACGCGGCAGGCATCCATGGCGGTATTGCCGGCGCCTACCACGGCCACCCGTTTTCCCATGCCCACCGGAGTATCGTAGAGCGGCTGGCGGTAGCCGCGCATCAGGTTGACGCGCGTCAGGAATTCGTTGGCCGAGAAGACGCCGTTGAACGCCTCCCCGGGGATCTCGGCGAATTTCGGCGAACCCGCGCCGGTGCCGACGAAGGCCGCGTCGTAGCCCATGTCGGTGAGCAATTGCGGGATGGTGAACAGCTTACCGATGATGGTGTCGAGCCGGATCTCGACGCCCATTTTCTTCAGGTTGTCGATCTCAGCGTCGATGATTACATCCGGCAGGCGGAACTCCGGGATGCCGTATTTCAGCACCCCTCCGGCCACGTGGAGCGCCTCGAAAATCGTGACCTTCACACCGTGGCGGGCCAGTTCCCCCGCGCAGGCAAGTCCGGAGGGCCCGGAGCCGATGATGGCGGCGCGCTTAGGCGCGGCCATTTCCACTTGCGTGTTTTCATCCCAGCCGCGGCCACGGGCGGCATCGGCGACGAAACGCTCCAGGCGGCCGATGGCGACCGGCTTGAACTTGGCGCCCACCACGCAGGTGGCTTCGCATTGCGACTCCTGCGGGCAGACGCGGCCGCAGACTGCCGGCAGCGCGTTGGTGCTCTTGAGAATCTGGTAGGAGCGCTTGATATCCCGTTCCTGAATGGCGGCGACGAAGGCGGGTATGTCGATTCCCACGGGGCAGCCCGGCACGCAGCGGGGCTTTTTGCAGCGCAGGCAGCGCTCGGCCTCGTGCAGGGCGCCCGCGAGGTCCAATCCGAGCGCCACTTCCTGGAAATTGTGCGCGCGCACTTCCGGCGGCTGGTGCGGCATGGGCGCGCGTTCGGGTGGAATGGTCTTGATGTTCTTGGGGATGCGCGGCCCGGGTACGGTGGTCACCGGCACGGGCAGTTCGCAGGTGGGATGCAGCATGCCGTTCGAATCGGCATCCACCGTCATGCTTGCCAGTTTGGCCGATTCCGAGCGGAACCGCTCCATGGCTGCCTTCTCTTCGCGCTCGAAGCGCTTCTGGCGCAATGACAGTTCGTCGAAATTCACCAGGTGGCCGTCGAAATCCGCGCCATCCACGCAGGCGAACTTCATTTTGCCGCCCACCGTGACGCGGCAGGATCCGCACATGCCGGTGCCATCCACCATGATGGAGTTCAGGCTGACCACGGTAGGAACGGCGAAGGGCCGGGTGGTTTCCGAACAGGCTTTCATCATGGGAATGGGGCCGATGGCGACCACTTCGCGCACGTCCTTTTCGCGGCCCAGGACATCGGCCAAGGCGTGCGTGACGAAGCCTTTGCGCCCGTAGCTGCCGTCGTCGGTGGCGACGATCAGTTCGTCGCTATAGTCGCGGAACTGCTCCTCCCAGAACACCAGGTCGCGGGTGCGGAAGCCGATGATGGAGATAGTGCGGTTCCCGCGCTGTTTGTATTCACGAAGTTGCGGGTAAATGGGCGCCACGCCAAGTCCGCCGCCGACCAGCACGACGGTGCCGTCCAGCTTCTGAATATGGCTGGGAAGACCGAGGGGGCCGATGAAGTCGAGGATGGCATCGCCCTGGCGGAGCGTCATCATCTCGTGTGTGGTTTTTCCCACCGCCTGGATCACGACGGTAACGGTGCCGCGATCAATGTTGAAATCCGCAACAGTCAGTGGGATTCGTTCGCCACGCTCGTCAATGCGAGCCATTACAAAGTGTCCTGGTCGCGCCGCCCGCGCCACATCTGGCGCTTGCACGTCCCAGAGAAAGGTCTGAGGACCGAATTGCACTCTACGGGTGATGAGAAACACTACACCCCTCCTGGAATCCACATGGTAACAGATTTTAGGAGCTTAAATTCCGTCAGCCTGATCTGCGCGATTTATTTCCGGCGCCCCAAAAAATCGCGCACATCAGGCTGACGGAATTTTTATGGCAGGCGGAAGGCGACTACGGAGTCGCCCATTTTGGCGCCGAAGTCCCTGGCTTTGCCGTGGCCGCCGGCGCAAATCACGATGTACTGCCGGCCTTGCCATTCGTACGTCATGGGAGTGGATTGGGCGCTGGCCGGGAGTTCGCTCTTCCAGATCTCCGCGCCGGTATCGGTGTTGTAGGCGCGAAGGTAGGGCTCCAGGGACGCGCCGGCGAAGACCAGGCCGCCCCCGGTCGCGATTGCGCCACCCATGGAGATGGACTTGCCCACGGCGGATTCCCAGCGCAGTTTCCCCGTATTGAGATCGAACGCCACCAGCGCGCTCCACGGCGGAGCGTTGCATGGCGTGCCGGCTGGCGAGATGAGGAAATCGCGGTACACGGCGAACGGCGTTCCGCCCTGGCGTGCGTATTCGCCGGTCATGCGGTTGGCATCGCGATTGTTGTAGGTGGACTTGAAGTCCGCCCGCGGAATCAGCTTGACGACGGCCGGCAGCCGGTTGGTGACGGCGAATAGCAGTTGGCGTTCCGGATCCCAGGAGGCGCTGCCCCAGTTCACGCCCCCCACGTTGCCCGGGAATATGAGCGTGCCTTGCAAACTCGGTGGCGTGAACATGCCTTCGTTCCGTAGCGCGCGAATGTGCTCCTGGCACCACGCTTTGGCTTCGGGCGTCGGTCCCCAGGCGTCGTCAGCGGTCAGTTTCTGCGGCACCATGGCGGACCATGCCGGGAATGGTTGGGTAGGCGCCGCCGCCTCGCCGGGGATGTCACTTTTGGGCACGGGCTTCTCGTCCACCTGCATGAGCGGCTTGCCGGTGAGCCGGTCAAGCACGAACAGGCTGCCCATTTTGGTGGTGACAGCCACGGCCGGCTTGCCGCGGAACTGGATCAGCGCCGGCTGGGAGGCCACGTCGTAATCCCAAAGGTCGTGGTGGACCACCTGGTAGGACCAGACCTCCGCTCCGGTGGACGCCTTGAGCGCCACAACACTATTGGCGTGCTGGTTGTTGCCCGGCCGTTCTCCACCGTAGTAGTCGGGGCTGGCGCTGCCGGTGGGAATGAAGACCAGGTCGCGTGCCGGATCGGCCGCCAGGGTGGACCACGCGTTGGCCGCGCCGGTGCGGTGCGCCTGGTTGTTGGACCACGGGATGGGATCCCACGTCCAGCGGAGTTTGCCGCTGCGCGCATCGTAGGCGCGCACGATGCCGCGCTCGACGCTGACTTCGCGATTATCGCCGATGGAAGAGCCTGTAATCACCAGATCGCCCACCACCGCCGGCGCCGAGGTGACTTCGTAATCGCAGCAGTGGTGGTAATCCACGTTGGCCGTGAGATCGATGGCGCCGCCCTGTCCGAAGCCGGCGCAGAGTTTGCCGGTCTTTGCGTCCAGGGCCAGCAGGCGGGCGTCGATGGTGCCTTCGAAGATGCGCACGGCGCAGGCGGCGGTGCGGGGCGCCTTGGCATCGACCCAGGCGGCCACGCCGCGCGAGGAGACTTCGGAGTAATCGGCCTCACGGTCCACTTGCGGATCGAAGGTCCATTTCTCGGCGCCGGTGCCGGGGTCGAGTGCGATCACTTTGTTGAACGGCGTGGTGAGGTAGAGGGTGCCTTCAATCAGGATCGGGGTGGCTTCGAAGGCGGCCTTGTTATTCAGACCGGTGGCCGGTTCCAGCGCGCCGGTGCGATACGTCCAGGCGGCCTGGAGCCGGGATACGTTGCGGGCATCGATCTGTTTGAGCGGCGAGTAGCGGGTGCCCCCCAGGTCGTGGCCGTATGCGGACCAACCGGCATCGGACGCCACCATCGAATTGCATGCAAACAGCAACAGAAGAGACAGACAGCGCATACCTGGATTGTGCGGCTTCTTGTCAGAGAAGCCAACATGCCAGGGACGAGCAGGCCCGCACCAGGGACGAACCGGCTGGAGCACCTTACTCCAGCGGCAGGCCCGATTCCTTCAACGCTCGCCAGCCGCCGTCCAGCGAGATGGCGTTCTTGTAGCCCATCTTCTGGAGATTATCGGCCACCAGCGCGGATCGAAACCCGCCGCCGCAGTAGAGCACCATGGTGGTGTTTTTGTCCGGAACCTGGGTGATGATATCCCGCTCGATGATGCCCCGGCTCATGTGGACGGCGCCGGCGACGTGCCCCGCGGTCCACTCGTGATCCTCGCGCGTGTCCACCAGAAGGTGCGGCGCGCCGGCTTCGCGCAACTGTTTATAGCCCGCAACGTCGGTCTCTTTCACGCGCGATTTCGCGTCCTTCACCAGATCTAGAAACTCCTGACTATGCACCATCGGTCGAATCACTCCACGCGGCGGATTTGGGCGCCGGCCTGCGCCAGTTTCGTCTCGATTTTCTCATAGCCGCGGTCAATATGGTACACACGGTCGATAACGGTTTCACCCTTGGCTACCAGGGCGGCCAGCACCAGCGAGGCGCTGGCGCGCAGGTCGGAAGCGATCACTCCCGCGCCGGTCAGGTCACGTTTCCCCGCGACGATGGCCTGCCTTCCTTCCAGCCGGATATTTGCCCCCATGCGCGCCAGTTCCTGGGCATGCATGAAGCGGTTTTCGAAGATGGTTTCCACGATGATGGCGATGCCCTCGGCCTGCGTCATCAGGGCCATATACTGCGCCTGCAGATCCGTGGCGAAGCCGGGAAACTCTTCAGTCGTCATATCGACGGAGTGCAGACCGCCGCTCTTCGCGCGGAGCGTGCAGGCATCGGGCTGTGTCACCACCACCCCGGATTGTTGCAGCTTGGACACGAGCGCTTCCAGGTGCGCGGGCTCGCAGCGGGTCACCGTCACATCGCCTCCTGTGATCGCGCCGGCGATCAGGAAAGTTCCGGCCTCGATGCGATCGGGGATGATGGTGTGTTCGGCTCCGCGCAGTTTCTCCACGCCCTGAATCGTGATTGTGGACGTGCCGGCGCCTTCGATGCGGGCTCCCATGGCGATCAGCAAATCCGCCAGGTCCACCACTTCCGGTTCGCGCGCCGCATTGTGCAACACGGTTTCCCCTTTGGCCAGCACGGCTGCCATCAGCAGATCCTCGGTGCCGGTCACGGTGATGCGCTCGAACTGCACGGTGGCGCCGCGCAGACCCCCGGGCGCTTCGGCCTCTATATAACCATATGCCTGGTTGATGCGCGCGCCCAGTTGCTCCAGTCCGAAGATGTGGAGATTGATAGGCCTGGCGCCGATGGCGCAGCCGCCGGGCAGCGAGACGCGGGCGCGACCGCTGCGGGCCACCAGCGGTCCCAGCACCAGGCTGGAGGCTCGCATGGTCTTCACCAGTTCGTAGGGGGCTTCGGGCGATACGATCCGCGGCGTGTGCAGGCGCACGGTTTCGCCATCCACCTCCACCTGGCTGCCGATGTCTATCAAAAGCCGCTGCATGGTGCGGATGTCGCGCACCTTGGGAATGCGGTGCAGCGTTACCGGCTCATCGGTGAGCAGCGCCGCGGCCAACGCCGGCAGCGCCGAATTCTTGGACCCGTTGGTAGGGATCTCGCCCTGCAGGGCGTTCCCGCCCGTAATCACGAATTTATCCATGTTTGTCGATAGCTATTCGGCCAGAGCTTTAGAAATGCGTCCGCCCGTCTCGGCCAGCCGCCGCTCGGCCTCTTCGCGGCTCATACCGGACTTGCCCATCAGAATGGCCGTGCGGACGCTGTTGCCCGATGATGCCAGCAACTCTTCCGCGCGTGGGTAAGGCACTCCCGTCGCCAGGGCCACGATGCGGCGCGCACGGTCCACCAGTTTCGTGTTTTTAGGCTGGACATTCACCATCAGGTTTCCGTAAACATATCCCATACGGATGAACGCCCCTGTACTAAGCATGTTCAATACCAGTTTCTGGGCGGTACCGGATTTCAGCCGCGTCGAGCCGGCCACCACTTCCGGCCCTACCAGGGGGGTGATGGCGATCTCCACCGCACGCGAGAGCTCGGAATCCGGTGTGCAACTGATGCCGACGGTGACCGCGCCCAGGCGGCGCGCCTCGGCTACCGCGCCGAGCACATACGGTGTGCGGCCACTGGCGGCGATGCCCACCAGCACGTCGCGTCCGGTGAAGCCGCGCGCCGTGAGGTCGTGCCGTCCTATGGCCGGGTCGTCCTCGGTGGTCTCGGCGGCGCGGCTCAAGGCCGATTCACCGCCGGCTATGATCCCCTGCACCATGTCCGGCGGCACGCTGAAGGTGGGCGGGCACTCGGAGGCATCCAGCACGCCGAGCCGTCCGCTAGTGCCGGCGCCGATGTAGAACAGGCGGCCGCCCTGTTGGAACGCGGCGACCACGGCGTCCACGGCACGCGCAATCGCGGAAATCTCGGCTTGCACCGCGCAGGCCACCTTCTGGTCCTCGCGATTGATGATGCGCAGAACCTCCTCGGTGGGCAGGGCGTCAATCGACGCGGAAGCGGGGTTGGATTGTTCCGTCAGCAGTTGTTCCAGCATCGTAAGCCGTACTCTTTCAGGCTACCTCGAAAGGGCCGAAAAATCGCGCAGATCAGGCTGACGGAATAAAAGCGCTTGCAAATCGCACAAAACACAAGAGGAGAACTTACATTGCCTGGTGAAAGTGAACGGAGCTTATGCCGAGTTCCTGAACATCGACATCGACGTGACTGCTCGTAGGCTTCAAATATACCCTCTGGACGGTAGTTACCCGCTCCTACCCTTCCTCGCCCTTATAATTGCAAGCCAAAGCGCTTGCAAGACAAACCTAAAAACAAAGAGGAGAACTTACATGAAATCCATTCTGATGGTCGCCGCTCTCGCTATCGCCAGCCTGTCCGTTGTCAGCGCCAAGACCTATGAAATCGTATTGACCAACCCGGCTTTGGCCGGTCAGACCAAGCTCGCCCCGGGCCACTACACCGTGAAGGTCAACGGCTCCAATGCGGAATTCCGCAATGTGGACAACAGCCATACTGCGACCGTGCCGGTGAAGGTCGAAAACGGCTCGACCAAGTTCGGCTACACCGCCGTCGACACCAAGACCGACAACGGCGTGGACCAGATCCAATCCATCGAGCTGCGCGACACCAATACCAAGATCGAGTTCTAGTTACTCATTCTCCTCAGCGATGCAGGACAGGCTTCGCGGCCTGTCCTGCCCTGCCTCCCCCCTTTTCACCCGCCTTTCACTACCTTGCTCCGGCCCCGCCGCTCGGATACCATCTATTCATTCAGGAGGTTCTCCATGCGGGTGTTCGCGCTGTTTCTGGTTTCGATCCTGTTATTCTCCCAGACGCCCTCGCGCCTGCAGGCGGGTTATGATTCCATCCAGCCCGCGACGTTGAAGGCCGATCTGACTTTCCTTTCGTCCGACGCGCTGGAGGGCCGCCGCTCTCTGGAGCGCGGATCGGAAGTAGCCATCCAATGGATCGCCAGCGAGTTTGCCAAGGCCGGGCTGAAACCCGCCGCCGGGGATTCGTACCTCCAGCCGGTACCGCTGATCGAGTATCAAATGGACCGCGCCCAAACCGCCCTCACAGTGCGGCAGGGAGGCCAGACCGAAACGTTTTACGCGCCGGACGCCACCGGAACCTTCTCCAATGAGACGACGGTCTCGGGCGCGGTAGTGTTCGCGGGTTTCGGCATCACGGCTCCGGAACTGGGCTACGACGATTACGCCGGGATCGATGCCAAAGGCAAAATCGTCCTGATCTTCAATCACGAGCCGCAGGAGTCTGACGCCAACTCGATTTTTAATGGCCGCGGCAACACGCGGTACGCCAATAACTACTCGAAAATCCTAAACGCGCAGCGCCATGGAGCGGTGGCCGTGATGACCATGGCCGACCCCAACCATGCGGGCAACGGGCGCGCCGGGGCAGGCCGGGCAGGAAGAGGCGCGCAGCAGCAGTTGCGGCCGCGCATTCCGCCGGAAGCCCTGGCGGATGGCGGCACGGCCATCCCGGCGTTCGCCCTCTCCGGCGCCATGGCCGCCAGGCTGTTCGCGGCCGCCGGCAAAACTCCCGCCGCCGTGCAGGGCGCCATCGATAGCAAGCCCGCTCCAGCCTCCTTCGAAATTCCAGGCGTCCGGTTGGACCTGCACACCGTGGTCTCCGACCGCAAGCGGGCCAACTCGTACAACGTGGCGGGCCTGCTGGAAGGCAGCGACTCCACCCTGCGCGCGGAGACCATCGTCTTCAGCGCTCATTTCGATCACGATGGCGTGGGGCCGCTCGGCATCATGCACGGCGCCGACGATAACGGCTCCGGGACGGTGGGCGTGGTCGCCCTGGCGCATGCCTTTGCCCGCAATCCGCAGAAGCCCAGGCGTTCGATCCTGTTCGTAGTCTTTGCGGCCGAAGAGCGCGGACTGCTGGGCGCCTATTACTATGTGGCGCATCCGCTGCGGCCGCTGGCCACTACGCGCGCCGAGATCAACTTCGATATGATCGGCCGCAACGAAGCGCCGGTCAATCCCGACGTGCCGCAGCCGGAGATATCCGCGGACACATCCAACCAGTTGGGCCTGATCGGCACCCACTACAGCCCGGATTACCGGGAAACCGTGGAGCGTAACAACAAGATCGTGGGCCTGAACCTCACTTACAAATGGGACCGCGATTCCACCCAGCAGGTGCTCTTTCGCAGCGACCAGTATCCGTTCCTGATGCACGATATTCCGGCCGTCTGGTGGTTCACGGGCTTTCATCCCGATTATCACCAGGTGACCGACACAGTGGAGAAAATCAACTTTCAGAAGATGGTCAAAATTCTGCGCCTGGCATATTTGTCGGGCTTCGAATTCGCCGACGGGCAGAACCCCCCGCGCCTCGAAGGGCGCGCGCGCAGCGTGGAGTAGGAGCCATGCTGGGCTCCGCCATCGACGTGCTATGGACGGCCCGCTATGACTATCAGCCGGGTTGGGTACTGGAGCCGCATCGCCATAACTATTTCCAGATGCTCTACGTGCTCGGCGGCAAGGGAGCATTCCAGCTCGAAGACCACACCTTTGCGCTGCGCCCCGGCCTGTTGCTGCTGGTAAAACCCGGCGTGGTGCACGGCGCCACCGCGTCCGCCGTCATCAAGACACTGGATATCAAATTCTGCGTGCGGAACCCGAGGCTGCGGACGGCGCTGCTGCGTGCACCGAGTTGCGCCAACATGGCCGATTCGCCCGTCCCCGAATTGCTGGAGCGGATTCGCTTTGAAGGCGAACGCCAGAAGCCGCTGTACCGCGACGTGTGCCGCGCACTGATGGCGGAGATTCTGCTGCTTTACCTGCGTCATCACAGCGGCGTCGATGAGCGGCCCGCGGCGCCCGTGGACTCGCACGAACTGGTACAGGATTCGCTGTTGCGCAGGGGTTTGGACTACATCCAGAAGAACTATGCCGGCTCCCTGGGCGTCAGCGACATTGCCGATGCGCTGGGTTGCTGCGACCGTTCGCTGCGGCTGCATTTCCGCAACGCACTCGGCGTCCGGCCGCTTGAATACCTACAGCGGTACCGGCTGGCGCGCGCCAAGGAACTGATCGAGTATTCGGACTATTCGCTCAAAGAAATCGCGGTCCGGGTGGGCTTCCAGAACGTGCAGCACTTCACCCGCCTGTTCGCCGCCGCCGAGGGGAAGAGCCCCGGGGCATGGCGGCAGCGCTATCGCGAAGGGATTCGCAAAGACGTCTGCATCAACCCGCGATTTGAGAACGCCAACCGGACCCGGGAGATCGTATCCTGAAGGGGAAGATGCGCTACGTCCTGCTGGTCCTTATGCTATCGCCGCTGATTGGGGCGCAAACGCTCACCACCGCGGAGCAGATTCGACGCGCACTGGCGCAAGTTCCGGCGGATGAAACGGACCCATGGCTGGACTGCGCGGTGGCTCCCATCAAGCCGGTGCTCAGTTTCGGCCTCCGTCTCCAGGCCGGCTATGTTTTCCGGTTCCCGCTGGGTCAGTTCGCCGGACCGGGTCACAGCCTGACCGTGCTGACTACGGTGACGCCGGAGGGGGGCAGGGAGCCGGTTCACCTGATCGATCGTCTGGCGTTGCCGGCGATTCCCCGGACCGATATGGACGGTGAGTCGGGCGGTGGATTTTTCGTGGGGGAAGGCCGCTACCAGGTCAACTGGTTGCTGTTCGACGACCAGGGGCGCAAGTGCATGAAGAGTTGGGGAATCGACGCCCGCCTGGGTCACGCAGGGCGCGATATCAAGCTGGCAATACCGCCGGACCCTGTGACCGAACTCTCTTTGGGCGCCGGCCCGGCGCGACAACCCGATCCGGTGCCGCCGAAGCGCCTCACCATTCTGTTGGGCGCCGCGCCGCTCACGTTCGGCCGTTCGGCTACGAGCATGATCGATTCCAGCGACCAGGTGATGCTGTTGGGCGCGCTCTCCGCCCTGCTGGAACGCGTGCCGGCGTCGTCTGTCCGGCTGGTGGTGTTCAACCTGGAGCAGCAGAAGGAACTGTTGCGACGCGATGGATTCACGCTCCAATCCATTGACGAGGTCGCCCGGACGCTAAACGAACTCAAGCTGGGCAAGGTGGACGTTCAGGTCCTCCAAAGCCGTACCGGGCACGTGGATCTGCTGGCTGGCCTGATCAACGGGGAACTGCGCGCAGATCCCCCGTCCGATGTGGTGATCTTCCTGGGGCCGCGCGAGCGCTTTCACGACAAAGTGCCGGTAAAGGCGCTGGAGCCGCACAGTGGAGCGGCGCCGCTCTTTCTGTATCTGGCTTGCCGGGCTCCCCAGCCGGTAGAGGGCGGGCTCGTGGGGGATCAAGGATCGGATATCGCATCCGGCGTGCTGCTCGACGAGACGCCGATATGGGACAGGCTTCACGGAAATGAGCGTCCTGTGCGGAACGTGGTTCCGGGTGCTCCAGAGCGCCTGCCCGACACTGTCAGCTTGGCCGTCGGCACACTGAAAGGAAAAACCCTGGACATCGACTCTCCGAGTCAATTCGCCAAAGCGATCCAGGCGATCGAGGGGCCGGGCGGCCGGTAACTATCCGGTCCTTACATCCCCGTTCGGGTCGGACCCGGGCGAAGGGGAAGATGCGCTACGTCCTGCTGGTCCTTATGCTATCGCCGCTGATTGGGGCGCAAACGCTCACCACCGCGGAGCAGATTCGAGGCGCACTGGCGCAAGTTCCCGCGGATGAAACGGACCCGTGGCTGGACTGCGCTGTCGGTCCCATCAAGCCCGTGCTCAGTTTCAGGCTCCGGCTCCAGGCCGGCTACGTTTTCCGGTTTCCGCTGGGTCAGTTCGCCGGACCCGGTCACAGCCTGACCGTGCTGACTACGGTGACGCCGGAGGGGTCCCGGAAACCGGTTCACCTGATCGATCGTCTGGCATTGCCGGCGATTCCCCGGACCGATATGGATGGTGAGTCGGGCGGCGGATTTTTCGTGGGGGAAGGCCGCTACCAGGTCAACTGGCTGCTGTTCGACGACCAGGGGCGCAAGTGCATGAAGAGTTGGTGAATCGACGCCCGCCTGGGTCACGCAGGGCGCGATATCAAGCTGGCAATACCGCCGGACCCTGTGACCGAACTCTCTTTGGGCGCCGGCCCGGCGCGACAACCCGATCCGGTGCCGCCGAAGCGCCTCACCATTCTGTTGGGCGCCGCGCCGCTCACGTTCGGCCGTTCGGCTACGAGCATGATCGATTCCAGCGACCAGGTGATGCTGTTGGGCGCGCTCTCCGCCCTGCTGGAGCGCGTGCCGGCGTCGTCGGTTCGGCTGGTGGTGTTCAGCCTGGAGCAGCAGAAGGAACTGTTGCGACGCGATGGGTTCACGCTCCAATCCATTGACGAGGTCGCCCGGACGCTGAACCAACTCAAGCTGGGCAAGGTGGACGTCCAGGTCCTCCAGAGCCGCACCGGACACGTGGATCTGCTGGCGGGCCTGATCAACGGGGAACTGCGCGCAGATCCCCCGTCCGATGTGGTGATCTTCCTGGGGCCGCGCGAGCGCTTTCACGACAAATTACCAGCTAAGTCAGTGGAACCTCACAGCGGAGCGGCGCCGCTCTTTCTGTACCTGTCTTGCCGGGCTCCCCAGCCGGTAGAGGGCGGGCTCACGGGGGATCAAGGATCGGATATCGCATCCGGCAAGCTACTCGACGGGTATCTGCTATCGGACCGGCTAGTCATCCCGGATTCTCCCGAGCGGTTGCCCGACACTGTCAGCCAAGCCGTCGGCGAATTGAAAGGCAAGGCCCTGGACATCGACTCTCCCAGTCAATTCGCCACCGCGATCGAGGCGATCGAGCGGCCAGTAAGCCGGTAACCATCCACCGCTACATTCCCGTCCGGGTCAGCACGTCCTGCACCTTTTCGACTTCAACCTGGGCGCTGGAGATGGTCTCCGCGGCCTTCTGAAGGTGCTGGAGCCCCTCGTGGACCGTGCGGGTGTCCACGGAGAGGATGAGTCCGAGAATGAAGTGCGCCTGCGGATAGCCGGGCTCCAGCCTCAGGGCCCAGCGCGCGGAACCGGCGGCATCGTCGAGCTGCTTCAGACCATACTGCGCGGATGCCAGATTGGTGAGCAGCAACGGAGTGGGGCCGCCCACTTCCAGCGCGCGCTTGCATTCGTCCCGGGCCTCCGCGTAACGGCGCAGGCGGATGTGCTGCGCGGCCAGGTTGATGTACGCATCGGTGTAGTAGGGCGAGAGTGCAACAGCCTTTTGCAATTCCCCGGCCGCTTTTTCGTGATTCCCTGCCCGGGAGAATTTCTGCGCCGCCAGAACCGCCTGAAACGCTTTCCGGGTGGGCGGATGCTGCAACTGCGCCATCGATACGGGTCCTTCGGGAGGGCGCTGCCGCAAGGGGGCGGTGACATGAACCGTGATGGCCTGCATGATCTGGCTGACGGTGATGAATTCCTGGTGCACCATGTTGCCCGCGGGGTCTGTAACCATCAGTTGGTAATCGCCGTAGGGAACGTGGCGCAGGGTGAAAGTGCCGTCGGCCATGAGGTCCGCGGTCTCCACCTTCTGGCGTCCCCGGAGTTCGTGGAGTTCGAGCGTATACTCGGGTTTGACGCCGCAGTTTTCACATTTCAATTCCACTCGCAAAACCGGCAATTCGTAATCCTGCGCCCCGACCGGCACCACGGCGCAGAGAACCAGCGATACTGCGCCCAAAAGGCGCAAAGCTTTTCTTTGCACAGCAAACCTCCGAATGTTTTTGGTGTTGGTTCTCAGGCGGGGAGAAGCCGTGCGCGGGCGCAATTCACCCGCGCGGGTTTCTAAAAGCAGAAAGGGCTTGGCCCTTGATTAATTGGTCTGTTCTTCGCGGTTCAAATCTTCAGACAGGATGATTGCCTCGGCCAGTTCCTTCATGGGGCGACGGAGCCGGCGGCTTTGGTTGCGCAGGCGGAGGTAGGCTTCTTCTTCGGTGATGCCATGGCGCTGCTGAAGAATTCCTTTGGCCCGCTCCACCAGCTTACGCGTTTGCAGTTCCCGCTTCATCTCCTGGGTCTCTTCCAGAAGACGGGCATTTTCTTCGGTCAACAGCGATTTCGAAATCGTGACACCCAACTGTTCCCCGATGAACACCAGGATGCCGGTCTCTTCCGTAGTATGTTCGTGGGACTCGCGATGGTGAACGTTCACCACTCCGATCAGTTCGCCGCCGCTCACCAGCGGCACCGAAAGGAATGCCTGGTAGGTATCTTCGATCAGCCCCTGGAAGCGCTTAAAACGGGCATCCTGAGCGGCGTTGGAACTCAATGCGACCACGGATTTGTGTTCCGCGACCCAGCCCGTCACGCCTTCGCCTACCTTCATGCGCAGCATACCCAGGTCGGTCACGTGCGGCACCTGCGACGCGCGCAGAACGACCTCATTGGATTCGTGGTCGATCAAGTAAACCAGGCACGCATCGCAACCGGTTGCCTGAACAGTCAGACCGATCACTTCACCCAGCATCTCGTCCAGCGACAAATCCGAGCTGACGATGTTGCTGATCCGGTGGAAGATCGATACGGATTCGGAAGAAGCCATCGTAGCAGTCCCCATGTATTCACCGTACCGTTCTGCCGAAGTACAGTCCAATTGAAAATTTCTATGTGGGTCATCATTACCAAACGATGAAGAAGGTACTGTGCCGGCGCAAGGCTAAAGCGCGGGTTTGCCGGCGGCCAGGGATTTTTCGTTCGCGCGCAGATGGGCCAGGGTTTCTTCGGGCGAGTGGGATTCCAGGAAGGCGGCGGCTTCCGAAATCGCGCCCCGGGCAGCGGCATTGTTAATGGTGGTTTGCGCGGTGGGGTCGGCGCGGCGGGCCGGCAGGAGGGATTCGGCCCATTGTTTCAACGCGGCAATCAGATCGGCGGGCGCGGTCGATGACGCCTTTGCCTTTTCGATCCGCGCGATCAGTTCGCGGATGGTGGCAAGTGTAAAGCGGCGGCGCTCCACCATTTGGGTGACCTTCTCCGGGATCCCGGCGGAACTGCCGTCGGCGAAGAGGGCTGCCTGGAGCTTGACGTAGTCGGGAACGGCGCCCACGGTCATGTTGGTCACCTGGATTCGCTTTTCGGCGCCGGGTGCGATCAGGACGGCGGCGGCTTCATCCTGCCAGAGCGAATAGTAGCTGCCGGGGTAGTTGACCAGTTCGATCAGGAACGCGGTGACCGGCTGGGTGCCGGTATTTTTGACCCAGAAAATGGACCCTCCGGGGATAGGCTCGGTGCGCAATACGGGCAGCGGTTGCGCCGCCGGGGCAGCTTGCGCCAGAAGCAGAGCGGCGGTCAGAATCTTCAGCGTCATAGAGAGCCATTATCCTCCTTCCGCCGCAAGCGGTACACTGGTCGAATCATGCGATCCACCCTTGTTCTTGGCATTGCCCTGTGTGCCTGCCTACCCGCGCAAGTCCGGTTCTCGCGCGACCAGATCAGCATCGATGTGGACAAGAAGCCGTTCACCACCTTCCACTACGGCGAGGATTACGGGCGGCCCTTTCTGGCCCCCTTGCGGAGCGCGTCCGGCAAGATTGTGACCCGCCGCTTCCCCATGGAGGAAGTGGCGGGCGAGAGCCACGACCACCTGCATCATACGGGCTTGTGGTTCTCCTACGACGACGTCAACGGTACTAAGTTCTGGGAGAACGATCCGTCGTATACCAAGCCGCACATCGGGCGCATCGTGGTGCGCAATGCGCAGTACAAGGATGGCGACCGCTCCGGCACGCTCACCGCCACGATGGAGTGGCGCGACCCGGCCGGTAAGACGCTCGTGGTGGAGGATCGCATTATGACTTTCTACTCCGACCCGAAACTGCGCACCATCGATTTCGATATCACGCTGACCGCGGCCGAGGATCTGACTTTCGGCGATACCAAGGAAGGCGCCTTCGCCATCCGCCTGGCCGACAACTTCACTGAGAGGAAGGGCGGCCGGATGGTGGATTCCGATGGCCGCGCCACTATGGCCAACATCTGGGGCAAGCGGTCGAATTGGGTGGATTACACCGCCGAACTGGAAGGCGAGCGCCTGGGAGTGGCGATCTTCGACAATCCGCAGAATCCGCGCCATCCCACGTACTGGCACGCCCGGGATTACGGCCTGTTCGCGCTGAACCCGTTCGGCCGCAATGCGTTCGACCCCAAGCAGGAAGAGAGCCAGTGGAAGCTGCCGAAGGGGCAGAAACTGCACTTCCGCTGGCGCGTGGTGGTGCATCCGGGCGACGCCGAAACAGGCCACGTAGCCGACCTGTACAAGCAATACGCGGCGGAACGGTAGCCGTACCGGACGCTTCCCTGCAATATACCCCAAGCCGGGTATGGTTGGTAACGCCTTTTGTTTCTACGATGGAGCAATGGGGCAGATACGTCCCAGCAGGCCGGGAGGCCTATCCTACGTCTGGCTTTGCCATCCGCAACCCGTATTTCATCGTTGTCATTTGCCTGATCATTGCCGTAGTCGGGGTCACCAGCCTGGTGCGCATGCCGGTAGACATGTTCCCGGCGATGAATATCCCGGTGGTGGTGGTGGCCACTTTCTATTCCGGCATGCCGCCGGAGCAGATCGAGACCGATATCACCAGCCGGTTCGAGCGGTTCTTCACCCTGGGGAGCGGCATTGAGCACATTGAATCGCGGTCGCTGCCGGGCGTGAGCATCATCAAGGTATTTTTCCAGCCCGGCACCAACGCCGATTCCGCCGTCACCACCATTTCCAACCTGGCCATGGCGCAGTTACGCCGCCTGCCGCCCGGCACCCTGCCGCCGGTGGTCCTGAAGTTCGACGCTTCCAGCCTGCCGGTCTGCCTGGTGACATTCCAGGGCGAAGGGCTGAACGAAACCCAATTGCGCGACCTGGCTCAGTTCCAGGTCCGCAACCAGGTGGCCAGCGTGCCCGGCGCCAGCGTGCCGCAGCCATTCGGCGGCAAGTACCGCCAGATCATGGTCTACACCGACCCGTACAAGCTGGAGGCCCATCAGTTGAGCCTGATGGATGTGGTGCGCGCGGTGAATTCGGCCAACCTGATTCTGCCCGCGGGCGATGTGCAACTGGGCCAACTGGATTACAACATCTATACCAACAGCCAGTTGAGCTCGGTGCCCGAAATCGACCAGTTGCCCATCAAGACCGTGGGGCAGAACCCCGTACGTGTCGCCGACATCGGCTATGCCGAAGACGGCCACGAAATCCAGACCAACGTGGTGCGCGTGGACGGCCAGCCTTCGGTCTTCATCCCGGTGATGAAGCAGGGCGGCGACACCAACACCATCGAAGTGGTGGACGGAGTCAAGTCGACGGTGGCCAATCTTCTGGACGTGCCCAAGGCGCTGGTCAGCCGCGTGGTGTTCGATCAATCCGTCTTCGTCAAGACGGCTATCGATACGCTGATCCACGAGGGCGCCATCGGGCTGTTCCTGACGTCGATCATGATTCTGGTGTTTCTGGGCAGCATGCGTGCCACGGTGGCGGTGTTCTTCTCGATCCCGCTTTCCGCGCTCACCGCCTTCATTCTGCTTTCGATGGGCGGCAGTTCGATCAACGCCATGGTGCTGGGCGGACTGGCGCTGGCATTCTCGCGGCTGATCGATAATTCGGTGGTGGTGCTGGAGAATATTTACCGGCACCTGGAATTGGGCGAAGATCCGGCGGTCGCGGCGCAAAAGGGCGGCAACGAAGTGGCGCTTCCGGTGCTGGCTTCGACCCTGACCACCATCGTGGTGTTCTTTCCGGTAACGCTGCTGTACGGAGTCAGCCGGTACCTGTTTTCCGCCCTGGCACTGGCCGTAGTGCTATCTTTGCTGGCCTCGTATTCAGTGGCCATGTCGGTGGTGCCGCTGTTCTGCGCGCGCTTCATCAATGCGTCGCACGTGGGCCACCACGGGCCGCACCCGGAATTGGACGACACGCTGGAACCGCCGCTCCACGTTGCGCCGGCTCCTAAGCACCGCCGCGGGCCGTTACAGGTCTTCAACGACTGGTTCAACCCGAAATTCGAAGGCTTCCTGGATTTCTACGACCGGGTGATCAGCGTGGTGCTGAAGCGGCCGGTGGCTGTTCTGTTTGGACTGAGCGGGCTGATCGTGCTGAGCCTCTTCATTTTCCCGCTGCTGGATCTTTCGTTCTTCCCGCGCACGGATCCGGGACAGTTTGTGATGAACGTGAAGCTGCCGTCCGGCACACGGATCAACGTCACCGGGCAGGAGGTGGCGAAGGTAGAGGACCTGATCCGCAAAGAGGTCTCTCCGGCGGACCTCGGGATGATCGTTTCCAATATCGGGTCCACGCCGGATTTCTCGGCTATCTATACCACCAACTCGGGCATGCACACGGCGACCGTGCAGGTGAGCCTCAAGGAAGATCACAAGGTGGGCAGCTACGAGTACATGGCGCGCGTCCGCAAACGCCTGGCCGAGGAGATGCCGGAGATCACGGCTTACTTCCAGGCGGGCGGGCTGGTAGACGCCGTTCTGGGTATGGGCATGCCGGCTCCGATTGACGTGCAGGTGGCGGGGTCCGACATGGAAGCGAGCTACGGTACCGCTCTGCGACTCGCCCGGCAAATCCGCAAGATTCCCAATGTAGGCGACATCTACATCCCGCAGGACCTGGACTATCCCGCCATCCAACTGAATATCGACCGCGTGCGGGCGGCGGAGCTGGGCTTGTCCCAACAGGAAGTGGTCGACAACGTGATCACGGCGCTCACGTCGAACACCATGATCGCACCGAGCTACTGGATCGACCCGAAGACCGGCAACGACTACATGCTGACCGTGCAGTATCCGGAGACGCAGATCCAGAGCTTCAACGACCTGAGAGCCATCCCGATTCACGGCGATCATATAGCCGATTCGACCCGGCTGGATATGGTCTCGGCGATTCACCGGATGAAATCGCCGACGGAGGTGGACCACTACGCTCTGCGGCGGGTGATCGACATCTACGTGCAACCCGTGGGCGAGGATCTGGGCCGCATCAAGAAAAGCATCGACGGCCTGATTGCTCAGACCGCGAAGCCCACGGGAGTCACGGTCACGCTGCGCGGGCTGGTAGAAGGAATGCAGCAGAGCTTCCAACGGTTCGGAATCGGCCTGACGCTGTCGGTGGTGCTGCTGTACCTGATTCTGGTGGCGCAGTTCCGGTCGTTCCTGGATCCCCTGTTGATTCTGACAGCGGTGCCGCCCGGACTCACCGGAGCGCTGCTGATTCTCTATCTGACCGGGACGACGCTGAATGTGATGTCCCTGATGGGGCTGATGATTCTGATCGGCATGACGGTGTCCGACAGCATCCTGATTGTGGAGTTCACGCGCCACCTTCGCGACGAGGGATTGACTGTCCGGGAAGCGGTGGTGAAGGCGGCGCGCGTGCGGCTCCGCCCGGTGCTGATGACTTCGCTGGCGACCATCATCGGGCTGCTGCCGATGGCCTTGAAACTCGGGGCGGGCAGCGAATCCTATGCGCCGCTGGCGCGCGCGGTACTGGGCGGAATGAGCGTGTCGCTGGTCATGACGGTGATCATGGTTCCAGCGGCCTACTTCGTCGCATACCGGCGCGCCGATGCGGTGGCGCAGGCGTAGGACAGGCCCGAGGCCTGTCCTACCTCGACGCGTAAGAGCTGAGGACCTTCATGTAATTGGCGCGTTCGAAGGCCTTGGGCTGCGGTACGGAGTTGCGGCTCATGCTGCCCTGCATCTGCTTGATGGAATCGTATTCATGTTCGCCCATCCAGATGAGGAGTTCGGTACACAGGGTATCGAGGAAGGTGATGCCGCGTTTGAGTAAAGCGGAGGTCATCATGGCGACCTTGGCTCCGGCCATCATGGCTTTGACGACGTCGGTAGCACTGTGGACTCCGCCGGTGAGGGCGAGGTCGGCATCCACGTTGCCGTACAGGACGGCGATCCAGTGCAGGCGCAGCAGCAGTTCGTGCGAGTTGCTCAGGATCAGGTTGGGCACCACTTCCAGCGATTCCAGGTCGTAGTCGGGCTGGTAGAAGCGATTGAACAGCACCAGGCCGTCGGCACCCGCGGCGTTCAGCTTTTGCGCCATGTGCCCCATGGAGCTGAAGTAGGGGCCGATCTTCACGGCCACCGGAATTTTGACTTCGCTCTTGACCGCGGCGATCAGGTCGAGATACTTCTGCTCCACCTGCTCGCCGGTAGTGTTGGGGTCCACCGGAATGTAGTAGATGTTCAGTTCCAGCGCATCGGCGCCGGCCTGCTGCATTTGTTTGGCGTACTGGATCCAGCCGCCTTTGGTGGTGCCGTTGAGGCTGGCGATGATGGGAATCTTGACGGCCTGTTTGCACTTGGCGATGTGCGCCAGGTAGGCATCCGGACCCATCACCTTGTACAGCAGATCGGGGAAGTGGCTGGTGGCCTCGGCGGAGATGTCGGCCGATTCTGTGATGAAGCGGTCGAGTTCATCGGACTCCTGTTCGATCTGCTCTTCGAAGAGCGATTGCAGCACCACGGCCGCCGCTCCGGCGTCTTCGAGACGCCGGATATTGCCCACGTCCTGGCACATGGGCGAGGACGAAGCCACCAGGGGATTCTTCAGCTTCATCCCCAGGTAGGTCGTGGAAAGGTCGATGGTTTTGGAAAGGTCGATCATTTTTTCACCTCCGCGCCGTTAGCGGGTTCGTGAGCCATGTAGTCATACAGCTTCCAGCGGGCGGCCACATCTTCCTGCGCCAGACCCAGGAGCCGCTTGGCCTCTTCGGGGTTGCTCTTGACCAGCATGGTGTAGCGGGTCTCGTTGTACATGAAGTCCTTGACGCCGATCGAGGGTGCGCGCGAATCGAGCTGGAAGGGATTCTTGTCTTGCGCCACCAGGTCCGGGTTGTAGCGGAACAGCGGCCAGTAGCCGGAATTCACGGCTGCCTTCTGCTGGTCCATGCCGTAGGCCAGGTCGTAGCCGTGAGCGATGCAATGGCTGTAAGCGAGGATGATGGAAGGCCCGTTGAAGGCTTCGGCTTCCTGGAATGCCTTGATGGTCTGCATATCGCCGGCGCCCATGGCGATACGGGCCACGTACACGCTGCCATAGCTGACCGCCATCATGGCGAGATCCTTCTTGCCCATCGGTTTGCCGCCGGCGGCGAACTTGGCCACGGCGCCGCGCGGGGTGGCCTTGGAGGCCTGCCCGCCGGTGTTGGAGTAGACTTCGGTATCCAGCACCAGGACGTTGACGTTGCGGCCGGAGGCGAGGACGTGATCCAGCCCGCCGTAGCCGATATCGTACGCCCAACCGTCGCCGCCCACGATCCACACGCTCTTTTTGACGAGCGCATCGGCGATGCTGAGAAGGTCGCGCGCTTCGGGGCTATCGATGGCGGCGAGCTTGGCTTTGAGGGTCTTGATGCGTTCGCGCTGGGCGAAGATGCCCTGCTCGGTCTTCTGATCGGCGTGGATGATGGCCTGCGCCAGGTCTTCACCGATGGTGAAGCCCAGCCGCCATACCAGCTCACGGGCGTATTCGTTCTGCTTATCCACGGCCAGGCGCATGCCCAGGCCGAACTCGGCGTTGTCTTCGAACAACGAGTTGGACCAGGCCGGGCCGCGGCCTTCGTCGTTGGTGCAGTACGGCGTGGTGGGGAGGTTACCGCCGTAAATGGAGGAACAGCCGGTGGCATTGGCGATCATCATACGGTCGCCGAACAACTGGGTCATCAGTTTGATGTAGGGAGTTTCGCCGCAGCCGGAGCAGGCGCCGGAGAACTCAAACAGGGGCTGGAGCAACTGCACGTCCTTCACCTGGTTGAGCGAGAGCACGGTGCGCTCGGTCTCGGCAATCTTCAGGAAGAAGTCCCAATTGGCGGCTTCGCTTTCGCGCAGCGGCGGCTGGGCCACCATGTTGATGGCGCGGTGTTTGACCTCGCTCTTGCTCTTGGCCGGGCAAACCTGCACGCACAGGGTGCAGCCGGTGCAATCTTCGGGCGCCACCTGCAAGGTGTACTTGCGCTCCTTCATGTCCTTCCAGCGGGCCGGAACGGACTTGAAGGTTGCAGGCGCGCCGGCGAGCGCCGGTTCGTCGTATACTTTGGCGCGGATCACGCTGTGGGGGCAGACCAGCACGCATTTGCCGCACTGGATGCAGAGGTCCTGATCCCACTCGGGGATTTCCAGGGCGATGTTGCGCTTCTCCCACTGGGCGGTGCCGACGGGGAAGGTGCCATCGATGGGCATGGCGCTCACCGGCAGGTCGTCGCCTTCGCCGGCGATGATTTTGGCCGTAACCTTCTGGACAAACCCGGGGGCGGCGGCGGGCACGTACGGGCGCAGATCGAAAGTGGATGTGACTTGCGCGTGGGTCTTCACTTCATGCAGATGGCTGAGGGCGGCATCGACGGCGGCGTAGTTCTTCTGCACCACGCTTTCGCCGCGCTTCCCGTAGGTCTTCTTAATGGTGTACTTGATGGCTTCGATGGCCTCTTCGCGCGGCAGCACGCCGCTGATGGCGAAGAAGCAGGTCTGCATAATGGTGTTGATGCGACCGCCCATGCCGGTTTCGCGGGCCACTTCGTAACCATCGATGACGTAAAACTTCAGCTTCTTTTCGATGATCTGGCGTTGCACCAGGCGGGGCAGGTGATCCCAGACTTCATCGGCGCCGAAGGTGCTGTTGAGCAGGAAGGTGGCGCCCGGCTCGGCGTACTTCAGCATATCGATGCGTTCCAGGAAGGAGAACTGGTGGCAGGCCACGAAATTCGCCTTGCTGATGAGATAGCTGGAGTGGATGGGGTGGGGTCCGAAGCGCAGGTGCGACGTGGTGATGGCGCCGGATTTTTTGGAATCGTAGACGAAATAGCCCTGCGCGTAGTTGGGGGTCTCCTCGCCGATGATCTTGATGGAATTCTTATTGGCGCCCACGGTGCCATCGGCGCCCAGTCCGAAGAACATGGCGCGGACGGTGCCGGGCTCTTCAGTGGACCAATCGGCATCGTAGTTCAGGCTGGTATGCGTAACATCGTCGTTGATGCCGATGGTGAAGTGGTTCTTGGGCGACGGCTTGAGCAGTTCGTCATACACGCCCTTCACCATGGCCGGGGTGAATTCCTTGGAGGCCAGGCCGTAGCGCCCGCCGATCACCTTTTTGCTGACGCCCATTTCGGATAGCGCGGTGACGACATCGCAGTACAGGGGTTCCCCGGTAGCGCCGGGTTCCTTGGTGCGATCGAGGACGGCGATGGACTTCACCGATTCAGGCAGGGCAGCGACAAAGGTCTCCACCGCGAAGGGCCGGAACAGGCGAATCTTCAGCAGACCCACCTTCTGACCGGCGGTGTTGAGCGCTTCCACGGCTTCATGCGCCACTTCGGCGCCCGAGCCCATCATGATAATGACGCGGTCGGCATCCGCGGCGCCCACGTAATCGAACAGGCGATACTGGCGGCCCACCACCTTGGCGAACTTATCCATGGCGTTCTGCACGATGGTGGGAGTGGCCAGGTAGTAGGAGTTGCAGGCTTCGCGCGCCTGGAAATAGACATCGGGATTCTGGGCGGTGCCGCGGAGTTGCGGCCGGTCGGGCGAAAGGGCGCGGGCGCGGTGGGCCTGCACCAACTCGTCGCTGATCAGGGCGCGCAGATCGTCCGGGGAGAGCTGTTGGACCTTGGCGACTTCGTGCGAAGTGCGGAACCCGTCAAAAAAGTGGACGAAGGGAATGCGCGATTCCAGGCTGGCGGCCTGCGCAATCAGCGCCATATCCATGACTTCCTGGACCGAGTTGGACGACAACATGCCGAAGCCCGTAGAGCGGGCGGCCATCACGTCGGAATGGTCGCCGAAGATGGACAGGGCATGCGTGGCCAGGGCGCGGGCAGCGATGTGGAATACGGTGCTGGTGAGTTCCCCGGCGATCTTGAACATGTTGGGGATCATCAGCAACAGGCCCTGGGATGCCGTGAAGGTAGTGGACAGGGACCCGGCCTGCAACGCGCCATGAAGAGCTCCGGCCGCTCCTCCTTCGCTTTGCATCTCAACCACCGTTGGCACGGTGCCCCAGATGTTAGCCTTACCCTCGGCGGACCACTGGTCCGCCCATTCGCCCATGTTGGATGAAGGTGTAATGGGATATATAGCGATGACTTCGTTGATCTGATGCGCAACGTATGCGGCGGCTTCGTTACCGTCGATGGTGACAGTGGGCCTGGTGGTGGTGGTTGGACTACTCAACTCGCCCCTCCTTACTAGTATGGGATTCACTTCCTTAAGTCATATTATAAGACCTTGTTGTCGTAAAAATCCACAAGTATTTTGGACCTGGACATCTTTTAAGCGGGGGATGGAGGAGCACAAGAGGGGGGCCAGGGTCTGGGGGCCGGGGGCCGGGGCGGCTTTGCAGGCCGGGGTCCAAGCCGTGTGGGCTTTTGGGACTGGGAGGGGAAGTGATTGGAGTTGGGGGGATTAAAACCCTGTTTGCGGTGTGAATGGGGTGGGGGTTTCACCACGGAGAAGCGGAGGACACGGAGAAAGCACGGAGGGGGGAATTCATCGTGCTGGCAGATCGCCGGATTCTGCTGCGAGGATGCCAGCGATCTGCTCTCGCAAGACCGGGCAGCGATTCGAGCCTTCAGTGCCTCGGAGACTCGCGCGGCCGCCTCGCCGATGGTGGCGAGTTTCTGGACTACGGCGCTGCGAAGCAGTTCCGATTTCTGGAACGCTGGAAAATCGACTCCAGAGGTGAAGTCGGCAATGTGGTCTACAGCCGAAAGGATGTCCGCGAGGAACAAGCTGTCATGCCGCATACAAGAGCCGCGCTTCTTCCAGCACGGAAGCGCGGATTAGCGGTTTGAGACCGGTCTTCGACACCAGATCTACTTTGCGGCCGAGAAGACGCGACAGATCCAACATCAGGCCGGCGTAATCCACCAGATCGATGCCGGCGACGGGCAGAAACTGGACCAGTAAGTCGATGTCGCTATCCGGGCGCAGTTCTCCGCGAGCGGCTGACCCGAACAAGGAAAGTTCCTGAACCCGGTACTGCCGGCAGAGATCTGTAAGCTTGATCTCATCCACCTGGATATCGCTGATTTCCATCCTATCTCTCATATTATGCACCGGAAGAGGAGGCTATCTTACGCGTGATAGCCGGCTTGGTCCCGCTTGGCTTGTCCCAGAGCGGCGAGAGTTTCCAGGATGGCGGTGACTTCCGGGGTACGGGCGCGGGTGAAGTTGCGGGCGACGGTTTCGGGCGCGACCGGGGCGGGCGCCTGCATCAGATAATCGCGGACGGCGCGGACGCGTTCGGGGAGATGAGGCGGCCAGGCGGGACGGCCGGTGCGGGCGGGCACCTGCTCCTCCTCTTCCATTTCCACGCCGAGGCCGGCCTGGGTGCCGGAGGTCTTTTGAAATTCCGGGCGGAGCCAGCGGACCAGGCCCGAGCGTTCTTCGGCGGCACGGGTATTGTTGAGTTCGACCAGGCGGAAGAGGATGTCCTCGGTGGGGAGGTCGGGCTGCCAGCCGTAGGCGGCGGAGACGGCGGAATCGAGATCGTCGTGGAGGCCGCGCAGAACCGATACGAGTCCCAGATCGTGAACGAGCTGGCTGGCGGCGCTGAGGGGTTGGCCGGCGCGCAGTTCTTCGAGGACGTTGTACATTTCGGTCATGGTCAGGTTGGGATGCGCTTCCTGGCAGCGTTTGCGGTGGGCGTCGAGTTGTTCGCCCAGGAACCGGATGCGTTCGCGCTGAGATTCGGTGGGGTCGGGAAAGGGAAAGGGCTCGAAGCAGCGGGTCTTGTTGTAGCGAGGATCGTTTCCGAAACCGAGTCGGCCGCCCGCCGCGAGAGCCCACGCAACGTGGATACGGCTGGAGAGCACCCCGAGCACGTAAGCGTCGCTGGTGGCGATATTGACGAGCATATTGTCCGGGAGGATGGCTGCGTCCAGGAAAACAAAGAAGCGGTGCTTTGCGGTTTCGACGGTCGCGATGTAGCGACGGAGACCTTTCAAGGCAGGGCGGAAGTCGGCGCGCGGCTCACCGAAGATCCACCAGTTGTCGCGGTACGAGGATCGATTGTTCTGATCCCGTTCGGGCTTCACGTGATCGGCTACATGCTGATAAACGGCGGGAAATCTGCTTCGCACTTCCTCGGCGGAGAGGCCAAAGAGGTCAATGACCATGACGCCACGAGGGCGCGAGGTGATATCGCGGCCGTTTCGGTATTGCCGGATGTGGCGATCGAGTTCGGGAACCGAGCCCAAGCCGAGTTCCCGCGCCTTCTCCGGCGTCACGATGAAGCCAGCACCATGCAGTTTTACGCCCGGGCAACTGAGACCTTCATTGGCTTTGAGCGAGACGGTAGTCGTGAGATTCGGACCGATGGTCAAATCGGAATGAATGAGGCCGTGGCGTTCGGAGAATTCGACTTTGGCGGCGCCTTCGCCGTCGCCGCCTTCTTCGGACTCGACACGCAGGAGGCGGCCTTCGCGGGCGCCGGCCTGAGCGACGGTCATGGCAATGCGCACGGCGGCGCCATCGGCGGAATCGACCCAGGGGTGGTCGGGGATGGCGAAGACCAGAGAGGCGGGCGTGGAAGGATCGGTGAGGTGCGGCGTGAGGACGCGGCGCTGGAAGGTCTGGCGGAGACTGTTGGTGGTGATGAAGCCGAAGCGGCGGGTTTTGCCGGCGCGGACGCGTTGGGCGGCGCGGTGCCACCAGTACATGACGTAGTCGGCGGTTTCCGGGACTTCGTTGTAGACGGAGCGGAGGGTTTCGGCGTAACCATCGCCGAGTTCGCCGCGCATTCTCCAATTGCCGAGGAAGGGCGGGTTGCCGACGATGAAGTCGGCGGAGGGCCATTCGGCGGGGCGGGCGTTGATATAGGTCAGGACAGGGCGGCGGGCCGATTCGTCGGGAACGTCCTCGCCAGTGATGGGATTCCGCTTCATGGTGACGCCGTCCCAGGTGGTGCGGGCGTTGCCCTGTTCCTCGACGGCCGGTTCGACGCTGTCGTACGCGAGAAGCGCATCGCGGTGCTCGATGTTGTGGAAACGCTTGATGACGGGTTCGGGGGGCATGGTGGAAGCGCCCCAGGTGCGGAAATACCACTGGAGGTAGCCGATCCAGAGGACGAGGTCGGTGATGGCGGCGGCGCGGGGATTGAGTTCGAGGCCTTTCAACTGGTGAGGGTCCACGGTGAGACCGGTTTCGTGGAGGGCCTGCTGGGTTTCGCCGAGGGTTTCGAGCAGTTCGTTGACTTCGGCCTCGAGGCGCTTGAGGTGTTCGAGGGCAACGTAGAGGAAATTGCCGGAGCCGCAGGCCGGGTCGAGGATCTCGAGGGAGCACAAGCGGCGGCGGAAGGTGGCGAGGACGGCGATGGCGTCGGCATTCTTGCCGGCGCGATCCAGGGTGAGGGCGGCGGCCTGGACATCGGCCCAATCCTGGCGGAGCGGTTCGACGATGGTGGGGATGACGAGCCGTTCGACGTAGGCGCGGGGCGTGTAATGAGCGCCGAGGGCGTGGCGCTCGCGCTGGCCGAGGGCGCGCTCCAACAGGGTGCCGAAAATGGCGGGCTCGACGTCTTTCCACTCGGCGGCGGCGGCGAGACAGAGGATATCGAACTGCTTGCGGTTCAGCGGGAGGGCTTCGACGGATTCGAAGAGACCGCCGTTGAAGCGGATGACGTGTTCGCGGAGGATGGGGGAGAAGCCGCCGGAATCCATGGTTCGCCAGAGGGATTCCACCATGGGCGTAAAATTGGCCAGATCTTCGCGAAGACTTTGGAGGAGGAGGGAGAAGCTACCGGGCGGCAGGAGGTGAATGTTCTGCGCGAAGAAGGTGAAGATGCAGCGCATCAGGAACGGGGTGACGGCTTCGGCGGGGTGGTCCTGTTCCAAGGACCGGGCGAGGTTGGCGAGGTGCCAGGCGACATCGCGAGTGACGATGGCGGAGATGCGGCTGGGGTCGAGCGAGAGCGGGTCGAGCCAGATGGCGCGGAGGCGGTCGCGGATGAGCTGGAGCTTGAGTTGTTCGAGTGGGATGCGGTGAGTGAGCGAATCGGGGAAAGGGACGTAGGCTTTTCCGGTGCCCGAAAAATCGGCAAAGAGCTCGATGGAGTAGCCGACATCCGCGGTGATGAGGAAGGGAGGCCAACCTTCGGCGGCGGGGAGCGCCTTGGCGTACTGCTCGGCCTGGTTGCGGGCGCGGAGCATGGCTTGATCCCAGCCGGCCGTGCCGCGAATGGCGGTTCCACGGCGATGGGGCATCTCAAAAAGGAGCGATGGCTCCGGAGCCGGGCTGCCCTGCTTGGCTTCGAGGACGAAGCAGCCGCGTTTGTAAAGATCGATGAATCCCACGCTGGAGAGGCCGGTAGGGTGACGGAAGGTTACGGGGTGCTCGAAGACGTAGGTATTCTGGCTGGGGTCGGCGACGGCTGGGTTGGGTCGCGGGATGTCCAGGTAATCGCAGAGTTCGGAGAGGAAGAGTGCGTAGTTCGCCCGTTCGGCGGCGGCGGAATGCTGCCACCGACTTATGAATTCATCAGCCGGCATGAACTGAGAGTTTAACTGGTAGCGGGGGACTTCACCACGGAGAAACGGAGGACACCGAGGAAGCACGGAGCTTTAAGCCACGAAAGACGTTCGTGGTGGAATGAGGTGGGAAACCTGGCGGTCGAAAGGGGGGTTAGGG
>JARLGM010000019.1 GCA_031292755.1 Candidatus Sulfopaludibacter sp. | reverse complement strand
CGCCAGACTATTCTGGAATATTCATCTCAATTTGTCCAGGATGAGAGCCACACCCGAGCGTAATGGGCAGCCACACATCCACGAACTTGCCCGGTTCGACGCCAGTGAAGCCTTCGCGGGCGACGCCCAGGATCGAATAGGCCCTGCCGCCCACGCTGAGTCTGTGCCCCACAACGCCCGGATCCGCGCCGTACCGGCGCCGCCAGTAGTCATGGCTCAGCACGACCACGGCCCTGGGCGCAGGGTACCGATCTTCGGACGCAGAGAGGAGCCTGCCCGCTGCCGGTGGAACACCCAGCACGTCGAAGACATTCGGCGATACGAACTGCCGGACTACCTCTTCGTACGGCGCGCCCGCGGCGGAGTCTTGCGCTTCCACGCGATTTGGCGGGTCCAGAAGCGCCAGGCGAGCGGAATCTCCAGCGGCCTCGCCAAGCTGTTCGTATAACGGATAGCTGAACGTATCGTTGTCGCCGGACACTTCCAGCGTGAACAGCCGTTGCGGCTGCGGCACCGGCAGCGGGCGCAGCAGGGCGGCGTCGACAATGGAATAGATCGCCGTATTGGCGCCAATCGCCAGGCCCAGGGAAATGACGGCGGTGAACGCAAAGACGGGATTGCGGCGCAGCCCGCGGCAGGCGTAGCGGGCATCCTGCCATGTATTGTCCAGGGCCGCCCAGAGCCTGATTTCGCGGCTTGCTTCCCGCAGTTGCAGGCGGCAGCCGAAAGCTCTGCGCGCCTCCGCCGCATCGCGCCCCTGCGCAGCGGCTTCCTCCAGGTGCGACTCGAATTCTCTGTCGATCTCACGGCTCAACCGTTCCCCGCGAAATACATTTGCCATGCGCGACCACAATGACATTATTTACTCCTGCCTCAACGTGGCGATGGGGTCGATGCGCACCGCGCGGATCACTGCTGGAACTGCGGCCACCAGCGCCGCCGCCAGAATCAGGCAGGCAGGATACACCAGCATGGCCGCATCGCCTGGCTTCACCTGATAGAGCAGCGACGCAATGTATCGCGCCAGCGATTCGCCCAGCGCCAGGCCTGCCAGCGCTCCCGCCAGCACCATGAGGAACGCGTCCGCGGTAACACTCCGCGCGATCTGCCCGGCCTGCGCGCCAATCGCCATGCGGATGCCGATCTCGCGCCGCCGTTGCAGCACCGAGTAATCCAGCACGCCATACAGTCCAATGCCCGCCAGCAGGAGCGCTACGCCCGCGAAGAAGTATCCCAGCATGGCCAGCAGCCGTTCGCGAATGGTTTGCTGCTCCACCAGTTCCTGCTGCGTGCGGATATTGCTGACGCGAAACTCCCGCCGCGCGCGGGGCAGTTCCCGCCGCAGGAACTGCGCCAGCGCCAGCGGGTTGGCGCTGGCCGTGCGCACGATAAACGTTTCCGAGGCCGGATCCATTTTGGGGTCGCTCTGTGCCAGCGGCACATACGCCGTTGGCGTAATGGGCTCGCGCATATTGCGGTAGCGCGCGTCGCGCACCAGGCCCACAATTCGATAGCGCGCGAACGCTGTCCCTTGCGGCCTCTCAAACCACTTGCCCACCGGGTCTGCCCCGTTGAAATACGTTCTGGCAAACGCCTGGTTCACGATCGCCGCGTTCGGAGAAGTGTCATTCGCCCGGAAGTCCCGCCCATCCACAAAGGGAATCCGCATCGTGTCCAGCCAGCCGGGAGAGACACCCAGAAAGTACGCCAGGGTATCGTTGACCGGGACGCCGTTAAGCATGATAAAGCCGTTGGATCCGTTCCCGCTCAGCAGCGGCCAGGCCGATATCGCCACTGTCTCCACCCCCGGCGCGGCGCGCAAGCGATCGGCCACCTGCTGCCACAGCGCCTGCCTCTGGGGACGCGCCGCCACGGCATCCAGCGTGAGCAGCCGTTCGGACGAAAAGCCGGTGGACTGATGCGACAGGCGTCCCGATGTCGCCACGAACAGTCCCGCCAGGAAGAGCACCACAAAACAGAAGGCCACCTGCAGGGCGATCAGCGAATGCATCGTCCGCCGCCGCGAGTGCGGATCGTCGCCGCCTTTGAGTGTGCCGGCAGGCTCTACTGACGAGGCGCGAAGCGCCGGCGCCAGTCCGAAGAGGCACGTCACGCAGAGCGTCAGTGCCAGGCCGAACGCCAGCACCCGCCAATCCGCCGGCAAATACAAATGCGCCGGATCGTTGGCCGGCCGGATCCTGCCGGCGACGAACGGCGCGGCCCACCATGCGAACCATCCACCCACCAGCGCGGCTAGAACCGCCAGCATCGCGCTCTCTACCAGCACCAGTTGCACCAGTCGCCAGCGGCCCGCGCCGATGGAGACCCGCAGCGCCATTTCGCGAGCCCTAGCCGCGGCCTGGGCCATCATCAAATTGGCCACGTTGGCGCATGCAATCAGGAGCACCAGCGCCACCAGCACACCCAGGGCGGCCAGTGCGCTGCGATAGTCCTTCTGCATGTCGGAAGTGCCCGAGCCCGCCGGTTCCAGGATCAACTTCTGGTGGAGGAAGTTCGCGATCACGCTTCTCGATCTGCCTTTGAAGTCCTTCGACCGTTCCTCCTGGTTGGCCTGAAAGGGGACGCGCAGCCGCTCCAGAACCGGTTGGGCCGCGACTCCGGGCTTTAGCTGAACGAAGGGCCGGAACCAGCTTGCGTCCGAGCGGGTGACATACGGATTCATCATCGTGGGCACGAAGATGTCGATCCCGACGCCGGGCTCGGTGCCCGTGAAACCCTCCGGCGCGACGCCAACAATTTCATACAGGGTGCTATCGATACGGACGGTGCGCCCGATGGCCTTTGGGTTTTTGTTAAAGCGGCGCGTCCAATAGTCGTAAGAGAGCACGGCCACGGGATGCGCGCCCGGCGTCAGGTCGTCAATTTCGGTGAAAAGCCGGCCGGCCGCGGGCTTGAGTCCGAACGAATCGAACATCCAGCCCGAGACGTACTGCCGCCAGGCCTTTTCCATCTCTTCATCCGGCCCATAGGTCAGGTCCGTCCGGCTGGAGTACGAAATGGCCAGCAGTTCGGCCTGGTCCTTCACCGCGGCGCGCAACTGGCGGAACAACGGGTATTCGCTACTTTCGCTGATTCTCCAGTTGCCGCCGGGGCCGATGCCAGCCTGCGCCAGAACATACAATCGCTCCGGATGCGACACCGGCAACGGCCGCCACAGCATGGCGTCGATCAGCCGGAAGGCCGCGGTGCAGGCCCCGATGGCCAGAGCCAGAGACAGGATGGCCGCCGCCGAAGTCACCTTTCGCTTCATGAGTTGCCGCCAGCCGAAGACCGCATCCGCGCGCAGAGAATCCAGCCACACCGCGAGTTTGACATCGCGGCTGGCCTCGCGCTGGCGCAGCGGGGAACCGAACGCCCGGCGCGCTTCCACGGGGTCGCGCCCGTGCGTGACGGCCTCCTCGATATGCGACTGCAATTCTTCGTCGATCTCGCCGGACAGGCAATCGTTTCGAAATACGTTGGCGATGCGGGACCAGAGAGACATGGTTTACTCCGAACGCAAAGTGGCGGCCGGGTCGATACGCACGGCGCGGATCACCGCCGGTAGCGCGGCCACCAGCGCCGCCGCCAGAATCAGAACCGTGGGAAGCGCCAGCATCGCTAGATCCGTAGGCTTCACCTGGTACAGCAGCGATGCGATAGATCGCGCCGACGCCATGCCCAGCGCCAGGCCCGCCGCCGCTCCCGCCGCGACTACCAACAACGCGTTGGCGATCACGCCGCGCGCGATATGAGTTGCCCGCGCGCCAATCGCCATACGGATGCCGATTTCCCGGCGCCGTTGCACCACCGAGTAATCCAGCACGCCATAGAGTCCGATGCCGGCCAGCAATAGGGCCACGCCCGCAAAGAACAGGCCCAGCATGGCCAGCAAGCGCTCTCGTACCGTTTGCGCTCGCACCAGTTCGGCTTGCGAGCGGATCTTGCTGATGCGGAAATCACTGCGCAGTTGAGCCACCTGGCGGCGCAGAGTGGATGCCATGGCCAACGGATTCGCGCTGGCCGTGCGCACCATAAACGTCGCGCCGCGCATCGGTTGCAGCGCGCCGCCTACAACCGTCTGCATGGGCACATAGACCACCGGCGGAATCGGTTCGTGCATGCTCTCGTAAGGCGCGTCGGCAACTACCCCCACCACCTGAAACCCTTGCGATCCCTTCGCGAACAGTTTTCCAATGGGACTCTCGCCCCGCACGAACTGCTTCACGAAGGTCGCGTTAACGAGGGCGGCGCCGGGAAATGTTTCGTTCGGGCGTAGGTCTCTTCCTTCCAGAACCGGCATCTTCATGGTCTCGATCCAGCCGGGTGAAACATGCAGGAAGTAGGCCATGACCGGGCCGGGCGGCGCGCCGTTCACGGAAACGAAGCCGTTCCACGATCCGCCCGCGAGCAGCGGCCAACCCGCCAGAGCCACCGATTCGACGCCCGGTACCGCGCGCAGATGGCCCGCCATCTGGTCCCAAACAACCGGCGCTTCGTTACGGTGTGCCACGGTCTCGAGCGCCAGAACGCGATCGGCCGAAAATCCCGTGGGTTGATGAGACATGCGGTCGAACGTGGCCCCAAACAGTCCGGCCATGAACAGCACCAGGAAGCAGAAGGCTGCCTGCACGGCAATCAGCGTATGCATCAACCGGCGGCGCGCATGCGGGTCTGAGCCGCCCTTGAGCGCGCTGGCCGGGTTCACCGACGACGCACGCAGAGCCGGCGCCAGGCCGAATAGCAGTGTCACCACCGCCGTGAGCGCCGTGCCGAACGCGAACACGCGCCAGTCCGCCGGCAGAAACAGCCGCACCGGATTATCCGGCGGATTGATCCGGCTCACCACGAACGGCGCCGACCACCAGGCGAACAGGCCGCCCAGCGCCGCCGACACCAACGCCAGCCACGCGCTCTCCACCAAAACCAGTTGCATCAGGCGCCGGCGCCCCGCGCCGATGGAAACCCGCATGGCCATTTCGCGCGCTCGCGAAGCAGCCTGCGCGGTCAACAGGTTCGCCACGTTGGCGCAGGCGATCAGCAACACCAGCATCACCAGAACACCCATCGCGATCAGCGAATCGCGGTATTCCTGTTGTAAGCCGGACGCCCCGGAAGCGGCCGGCTCCATCGCCAGCGGATGATTCAGGAACTCTCTGATGCTCTCCTCCGTCATGCCCTTGAAGCCTTTGGCCCGCTGCGCTTCGAACGCTCGCGAAGTTACGTCGAGGCGCGCACGAACGGGTTCCATGGCAACCCCCGGCCGCAGAATCGCCAGGGTCCGCATCCAGGTCCAGTCATCGTGGATGGCTGCCGGATGCATGATGGCCGGCAGGAAGATATCGATCACCGTCCCGGTTTCCGTTCCGGTGAAACCCTCCGGGCCCACTCCCACAATCTGGTAGAGCGTATCGCCGATCCGCATGGTCCGGCCCACTACATGCGGATCGCGCACAAACCGTCGCGCCCAGTAATCGTAAGAGAGTAAAGCGTAGGGATGCGCTCCGGGCTTCAGGTCATCATTCTGAGTGAACAACCGGCCGAGGGCGGGCCGCAGGCCGAAATCGTCAAACATCCGGCCCGAAACGAACTGGAATTCGGCCTTCTCCATCTCTTGATCGGTGCGGTAGGTGAGATCGCCCTGCTCGGCGTAAGAGACCGCGATCAGTTCCGCCTGCCCCTGCACCGCGGCGCGCATCAATTGGAACGAGGGGTAGGCCCAGGCATCGGACGAGCCTGGTTTGCCCGCCGGGTCCGTCCCGAGGCGCTCCAGTACGTACAGCCGGTCGGCGTGGGCTACCGGTAAGGGGCGCAGCAACACTGCGTCGATCAATCGGAATGCCGAGGTGCAGGCGCCGATCGCCAGCGCCAGCGAAAGCACCGCGGCGGCCGACGTCGCCTTCCGCTTCATGAGTTGGCGCCAGCCGAAGACGGCGTCGGAGCGCAGAGAATCCAGCCACGCGGCGAGTCTGATATCGCGGCTCGCTTCGCGCTGATGGAGTGGGGAGCCGAATGCCCGGCTCGCTTCCGCCGGGTCGCGGCCCTGCCTCACGGCCTCTTCGATGTGCGACTGTAACTCTTCGTCGATTTCGCGGCTCAGTGGTTCGCTGCGAAACGCATTCGTAATTCGTGACCATATGGACATATCAGACACCTACTCCGAACGCAGCATTGTGGCGGGATCGATCCGCACGGCGCGCATCGCCGCAGGCAGCGCCGCCACCAGCGCCACCGCCAGTATCGTAGCCAGCGGCAACAGGAGCATGGCCGGATCCGTGGGCTTCACCTGGAACAACAGCGTCGCGACCCACTTCGCCGAGCCCATCCCCAAAACGATTCCGCCACCCGCCCCCGCTAACACCATCCAGTAAACCTCTGCCGTGACACCTCTCACGATGTCGCCGGGCCGCGCGCCCAGCGCCATCCGGATGCCGATCTCGCGCCGCCGCTGAAGCACCGCGTAATCCAGTACGCCGTAGAGCCCAACGCCCGCCAGCAGGAGCGCCACGCCCGCGAAGAACAGCGCCAGCGCCGCCAGCAGCCGCTCACGAACAGTCTGTGCCGCTACCAGAGATTCCTGAGTGAACGCTGTGCTCAACCGGAAGCCTGCCCGCGCCCTCGGGATTTCCTGGCGGAGAATCGATATCAGCGCCCTCGGATCCTGGCTGGCCGTGCGCACCATCAGCGTCGCCGAACGTCTGGACTGTTCAGGCGCTGAGCGAAACGGTATATAGGCCACCGGCAGAACGGGCTCGCGCAGGCTTCGGTACTGCGCGTCCGCCACCAAGCCCACAATTTCCAGGCGAGTCCGCTCGCCTTTGGCTCCCACCGTCTCAAACGATTGGCCCACCGGATCGGCTCCGCCGAAATATTGCCGGGCGAATGTCCGGTTGACGATCGCCGCACCCGGATAAGCATCGCCAGGGCGGAAATCCCTGCCGTTTAGAAACGGAATCCGCATCGTGTCCACCCACCCCGGCGAAACACTCAGGAAAAAACAAAGCACGCTGCCGGGAGTCGCTCCCTGCACGGAGACATGGTTGTTGGACATGGTGCCGCTCAGCAGCGGCCACCCCGCCAGCGCCACCTTCTCCACGCCCGGGACCGTGCGCAGATGGCCGGCCACCTGCTCCCAGTTCACCGCCGGCTGGCCGGCTTGCGACGCGACTTCCAGCGCCAGCAGGCGCTCCGCGGAGAAACCGGCGGGCTGATGGGAAAGGCCCTCGAACGTTGCCGCGAAGAGCCCGGCGACGAAGAGAACCAGCACGCAGAAAGCCATCTGCACCGCAATCAACACGTGCATAGACCGGCGGCCCGAGTGTGGCTGCCCTCCCCCCTTCAGTGCGAGTGCCGGTTTCACCGCCGAGGCGCGCAGCGCCGGCAGGAGTCCGAACAAGAGGGTTACAGCCGCGGTCAACGCCGTGCCGAATCCGAAAACGCGCCAGTCCGCCGGGAGCACCAGGCGCGCCGGATTGAATTCCGGGTTGATCCGCGCCACCACGAAGGGCGCGGCCCACCAGGCGAACACTCCGCCCATCGCTGCCGACAACAGTGCCAGCCACGCGCTCTCCAGCAGAACCAGTTGCACCAGCCGCAGACGCCCGGCGCCAATCGAAACGCGCAGCGCCATCTCCCGCGCCCGCGATGCCGCCTGCGCGGTCATCAGATTGGCCACATTGGCGCACGCAATCAGCAGTACCAGCCCGACTAGCACGCCGAGGGCCGCCAGCGACCGGCGATAATCCTTCTGCATTCCGGAAACGCCCGCCGCAGCCGGTTCCAGCAGCAACTGATCTTGCGGAAAGGTCGCCATATCCTGCCTGGTGTAATTGACGAACCCCTTGGCTCGCTCGTGTTCGAACGCCCAGTACACGGAGTGGAGTTGTGCGCGGAGCGGATCCACCGCCACGCCCGGCTTTGGCAGCACCAGAATACGTAGCCAGAACGAATTCGCGCTGTGGATAGCGCCGGCGTTCATCATGGTGGGAACGAAGATGTCGGTGACGATGCCGGGTTCGGTCCCCGTGAACCGCTCGGGGCCGACGCCGGCAATGGTGTACAGCGAGTCGCCTTTCCGGAACGAGCGCCCGATCACGCCGGGATCCCGCGCAAAGCGGCGCGTCCAATAGTCGAAAGAGAGCACCGCGTAGGGTTGTGCGCCCGGCGTGAGGTCGTCGTTTTCGGTGAGCGTCCGCCCCAGCACCGGGCGTAGGCCCAAGGCACGGAACATCCAGCCGGAGACGGACTGCCAGTAGGCCTTTTCCATTTCCTGGTCCGATCCGTATGTGAGATCGACCCGGCCAGTCTGTGAGACCGCGATGAGTTCGGCCTTGCCGCGAACCGCGGCGCGCATCTGTCGGAACATTGGATAAGAGCAGGAGTCGTAGCTCCTGGCCTTACCGTCGGGGTTGATTCCCGCAAAGGAAATGGCGTACAGGTTGTCCGCGTGAGCCACCGGCAACGGCCGCAACAGCAGGGCGTCGATCAGGCGGAAGGCCGCAGTGCAGGCGCCGATGGCCAGCCCCAGCGAAAGGATCGCGGCCGCGGACGTAACCTTGCGCTTCATCAGTTGCCGCCAGCCGAACACGGCGTCCGCGCGCAGCGAATCGAGCCAGGCCACCAGCCTCACATCGCGGCTGTGTTCGCGCTGCCGCAGGGCGGAGCCAAAAGCCCGGCGCGCCTCCACGGGGTCGCGGCCCCTCGCGATGCCCTCTTCGATGTGCGACCGCAATTCCTCGTCAATCTCCCGGCTCAGGCGATCGTTTCGGAACACATTCGCAATTCGTGACCGGAGCGACATATCAGACCGTCCTCAGCACCCGGTCGACGGCGGAAATCACCTCTTGCCAGCGCGACTCCTCCGCATCCAACTGCTTCGTGCCCGCCGCCGTCAAGTCGTAAATGCGCGATCGCCTTCCGTTTTCTTTGGTGATCCAGCGGGCGCGGATCCACCCGGCCTCCTCCATGCGGTGCAGGGCAGGGTAAAGTGAGCCTTCCTCGGCCCGCAGCACGTCGCCGGACCGGTCCTTGATGGCGGTCATGATGGCGTAACCATGGAGGCCGGGCCGGCGTGAAAGGATCTTCAAAACAAGCAGATCGAGCGATCCCTGGAGAGAGTCGGTTTTAGACATACTCAGATATCGTAATACTAAGACGCCTGAGTAGGGGAAGGGTTAGCAGGAAAATTTCAAAAGGCGGTCCATGTAGGTTGACAATTACTGAAAATTCTTGCCACGGTTCTTGAAAAAACTCGCCACAATAAATGAAATAATCCTACATCGCGTGGCGCAAGGGAAGCCGCGGAGCGAAACGGCCGGCTGGCTTATCGCCCGCCGTCGCGCTGAGAAGGGCGTTCGTTCGAGATCTGGGTTCCGGTTGGGGGAAGAAGGTGGCGATCGGGGTTCCAAAGAAGCGAGCGAGCCTCTCCAGATCGGAGATTGAAGGTTTGTACGTGGCGGTCTCCCAGCGGGAGACCGTATTGGCGGTGGTTTCCACCGCCTGCGCCAACTCCTCCTGGCTGATGCCCCGTCCCCTGAGCGTCGTCCTCAGCTCCCGAATCTGCTCATAGATGTCTGGCATACGCGTTTATTCGCTTGTCTTTTCAGAGGAGAGATGAAGGGATCTACGGATTCGCCAACGCGCCCCGCTTCCCCAACACCGCCTACACCGCCGATCTCGGCCAACTTCCGCTCGCCGCTCACGATGGCGACGCCGATAACCAGGTCGCCACCGTCGGCGCTCCCCGCGGCGCCGCGCCCGCGCAGAATCGCGGCCAGCTCGAATCCCCCCCTCCGCGTGCGCGCACAACTCGCCAGGGAAGGTTTCCCCTCCAAAGGCCCCGAAGACGATTGGACCGTCAAAGGCACGCGCGATATTTTTCTCATTTCCGCCGACACGCAGCACGGTGTGAATCGCGAAGTGAAGACCAGACTCGACGCCTTCCTGAAGCAGTACGGCGACCAGGGCCGCCAGGACCCGGACCACATCAAGTTCCTCACCTACACCACGCGCTACAACCAGTGCTTCCGGGTCACCCTCGACGCCCTCGACAATGTCTACGAGCGTGCCGAAGTGGATGCCGCGCGCGAAACCTCCAATGCCGCCGCCAATCGGCAGGCCCTGCGCACGCTGGAGCACTTCGATCGCGAGTGGGCCATGAACTATCGCGTCCATCCCCGAATCAAAGACGACAAGGACGTCACGCAGGCCGACTTCGCCAGGTACAACGTAGTCCTGTTCGGCGACCCGGGCAGCAATTCGTGGATCGCCCGGGTCGCCGCGAAACTGCCGCTCCACTGGACCAGGGAGACCATCGCCGTTGCCGGCAACAGCGCCCCTTCCGCGGAGCATCTGCCCGTCCTGGCCTACCCTAATCCGCTCAGCCCCGCGCACTACGTGGTGCTCCTCTTCGATCAATCCTGGCAATTGCCTAAAATCAAGTAGATGATTGCCCTTCTCCTGGCGCTCTTCTGCGCGGCCGCGTCCGCCCAGACCCCGATCGATTTCTCGTATGCCGGCTACGGTGGTGGGGGCGTGCCCCTGCCGGCGGTCCCAAACGTGATTTCCGTGCGGCCGACCGGCGGTGACGATACCGCCCTCCTGCAAGGCGCGCTGGACCGTGCCGCGAATGGTGCCGTCCTCTTGCAACCCGGCCGCTACCGCGTATTCGGCAGACTGACGATGCGGACCAGCGGCGTGGCGCTGCGCGGCACCGGGAACGCCACCATCATCGCGGCCGGAAACAGCCGCCGCACGCTGCTCACCATCGGCGCTGCCCAGGACGCGCTCACCGATCCGCCCGTCCCGATCACCGACGAAACCGTTCCCGCCGACGGCCGCGTTCTCACGCTCGCGAGCGTCGCTGCCTTTCATACCGGCGACCGCGTGGTGGTTACGCGGCCCAGCGACCGCGCCTGGATCGCGGCTCTCAAAATGACCGGCCTCCGCGGCACCTACGCCAACATGCGTCTGGATTGGGCTCCCGGTTCGCGCAATCTCGTCTGGGACCGCACGGTGGCCTCTGTCGATAACGCCGGCAATCGGATCACGCTGGATGCCCCTGTCACCACCGCGCTCGAACGCCGTTACGGCGGCGCCACCGTGGCCCGCGTAACCAGCGCCCCCGTCGCCCGCATCGGAATCGAAAACGTCACCCTGGACAGCGAATTCGACCGCGCGAACCCGCGTGACGAAGATCACTCGTGGATCGCCATTGCCATGGACCGCGTCGAAGACGCCTGGGTACGCGGTGTGGACGTCCGCCACTTCGCCGCCTCCGCTGTCCGCGTGGGACAGCGCGCGCGCCGCATCACGATTGAAGATTGCCGCAGCGAGCAGCCCATCGGCGAGCCCGCCGGATACCGCCGCCAAAGTTTCCTGGTGGAAGGCCAGCAGGTGCTGGTCTACCGCTGTACCAGCGAGCAGGGCATGAATGATTTCGCCGTCGGCATGTTGGCCGGCGGCCCCGACGTCTTCCTCGATTGCACTGCCACCGGAGCCCTGGGCGATAGCGGAGCGTTCGAAAGCTGGGCATCCGGCGTGCTCTACGAGCGCGTCCGCATCGATGGCGCGGGCATCCGCCTCACCGAAGATTCCACGCGCTCGCAGGGCGCGGGATGGACCGCCGCCAACTCCGTCATCTGGAACAGCCAGGGCAAAGACCTGCAAGCGCAAGGCCCGGAAGGCGCGGAAAATATCGTCAGCCGCTCCACCGATCCGCTCTACGAATCGCAGCTCGCCAAACGCACTGGCGCGAAACTGCCGCTGCCCGGCGAACGCACGCTCGCCATCGACGGATCGCCATTTCCCGAATTCCACCTCAAGCCCGCCGCACCCGCGCCGCCTCCTCCCGCGCTGGCCGTACAGATCGTGAACGGCCGGTTCGTCGTCGCGGGCAAAGCGCTCTGGGGCGGCATCGTCAACGATGGCTGGTGGCGCGGACAGGCCGTGCCCGCGGAAGCAGTGGACGTAGGCGGCGTAGCCCTCACCCGTTTCGTTCCCGGTCGCAGGGGCCCTGGCCTCACCGAAGACCTGCCCGCCCTGGCTGCCCGCATGGTCCAACAGGGTACGCCCTTCTATCAGATGATCCCCGGCCTGTGGTACGACCGCCGCCGCGACGAGCACTCCATCATTTCGCGACCCGACGCCAACGTGTGGGCCCCGTTCTACGAAATGCCGTGGGCGCGCAGCGGTCAGGGGACCGCCTCCGACGGGCTCTCCAAATTCGATCTCACCCGCTTCAACGCCTGGTATTTCGCGCGTCTACTGGAATTCGGACGCCTCTCCGACCAGCACGGCCTGGTCCTCTACCACAACATCTACAACACCCACAACGTGCTCGAAATCCCTCCGCACTGGGTCGATTACCCCTGGCGCCCGGCGAACAATATCAACGATACCGGGCTTCCCGAGCCGCCGCCCATCGAGGCAGGCAATCACATTCACGTCGCCAACCAAGTCTACGACATCGTCAATCCCACCCGCCGTGCCTTGCATCGCGCGCTCATCCTGCACGAACTAGATGAACTCTCCGGCGTGCGCAACCTCTTCTTCTGCCTCGGCGCGCAATTCTCCGGCCCGATCGCATTCCAGGAGTTCTTCCAGGACACCGTGGCCGAATGGGAAAAGAAAACCGGCCGCATGGTGCGGCTCGAACTTGCCACCAGCAAGGACATCACCGACGCCATCCTCGCCAATCCGGCGCGCGCCAAACAGGTCGCCGTCATCGATATGCACTACTGGCAGTACAAGCCCGACGGCACCCTATGGGCTGCCGAAGGCGGAGCCAACCTCGCGTTTCGCGAAATGATCGGCCGCGATTTCGGCCGCCCCGGCGACACCCCGCCCAACACCACCCCGCAACAGGTCTACCGGCAGGTGCGCGAGTATCACGACCGCTACCCCGATAAGGCGATCGTCGCGTGGAATGGCGGCGCCGGTCCCATCCCCGTGCTCATGGCCGGAGGCGCCGAAGCCCTCATGCTCAATCCCTCCGGCGGCCACGGGCAGGGCAAGACCATCGACCGCACGCCGCTGGACGCTTTCGTCACCGAATACCTCGCCACCACGCTCATGCAGATGCAGCCCACCGATGGCCTTGCCGCCGGCCCGCAACAAACCTGGTGTCTCGCCGACCCCGGCCTTCACACCGTGCTGCTGTACTCACTCGCCGGCCCCACCATCCAACTCCAGCGCGAGCTTCTGCAAGCCACGTATTCCGGCCTTTGGTTCGACCCGCGCACCGGCCAGACCCAGGCCCTCGACGGCAAAGTTACGGACGCCATCCGGAAACCCACCGCGGACCCGTGGCTCTTATTACTCCGCGCCCGGTAGCGGCGCTCCCGGCATCTGCCGGATCGGACTCCGGCCGAAGAGCCTCGTGCACCATCAGCATCCTTTGAAGTTCTGGTGGAACGCCCTCGCGCTCCTGCCCGCCGCATCCGCCAATTCCTGCACGCTCAGCTCGCGGGCGTACTCGGCGTGCATGCGCCGCAAGGCCCGGTGGCGAAGTGCCTGAATCTCTCGCAGCTTTAGATATTGTGTAAACGCGCCGCTTGAGCTTTGATGGAAGTATGTCCACAAGCACTGAATCTCTATTTACCTCCACGCCGGCCCGAACCGTAAAATCCTGGGCCGCGCAGAGCGCCACTTCCGCTCTCGCCCCGTTTTCCATCGGGCGCCGCGAGCCGCTCCCGCAAGATGTGGTCATCGACATCCTTTATTGCGGCGTCTGCCACTCCGACCTGCACCAGGTGCGCAATGAATGGCACAACTCGGTCTATCCCGTGGTGCCGGGCCACGAGATCGTCGGTCGCGTCGTGAAGACCGGCAGCGACGTGACGAAGTTCAAAGCCGGCGATCTGGCCGCCGTCGGTTGCATGGTCGATTCCTGCCGCGTCTGCGCCAGTTGCCGGCGCGGGCTGGAACAGTATTGCGAAAAGTTTCCGGTGTTGACTTACAACGGGGCCGACAAAGTGCTCGGCGGCCTCACCTTCGGCGGGTACTCCGAAAGCATCGTTGTCGATGAGGCCTTCACTCTGAAAATCTCAGACAAGCTGGACCTCGCCGCCACGGCGCCGCTGCTGTGCGCCGGGATCACCACGTATTCTCCGCTGCGTCATTGGAAGGTTGGACCGGGGCAGAAGGTGGGGATTGTCGGACTCGGCGGACTCGGTCACATGGGTGTGAAGTTTGCGCGCGCCTTCGGGGCTCACGTGGTGCTGTTCACCACCTCGGCTTCGAAGATCGACGATGGGCTGCGCCTCGGCGCCCACGAGGTGGCGGTTTCGAAAGACGCGGAGCAGATGAAGAAGCACGCCGGCACGCTCGACTTCGTCCTCGACGCGGTCTCGGCCAATCACGATATTAATGCCTATCTGCGCCTCTTGAAACTCGATGGGACCCTCACCCTGGTGGGTGCGCCGGAAGCGCCTCTGCCGGTCTCCGCGTTCGACCTGATTCTGCCGCGCCGCAGTTTCGCGGGGTCCGGCATCGGCGGCATCGCCGAAACCCAGGAGATGCTCGACTTCTGCGCGGATCACGGCATCGTCAGCGATATCGAAACCATCGCCATCCAGCAGGTCAACGAAGCTTACGACCGGTTGCTCAAAGGCGACGTGAGATACCGCTTCGTCATCGACATGGCGTCCCTCAAGCAATAGCGTCAGAAGAGCAGCGGAGCGAACTCGTTGAGGTAGCGCCTCCACACCATCCATGTGTGCGCTCCGTCGCTCTGGCGGAAGGTGTGTGTAATATGCGCCTCGTCCAGCAGTTTGGACAGATGCTCGCTGGCGCCGAACAGGGTATCGTCTTTGCCGCAGCCGATCCATAGCAGCCGGAGTTTGCGTTCGCCGCTCACCCCGGAGAATGTCTGCTGCAGATACGCCCCGCTGCTGGCCGCGCTGAAGCCGCCCACAAAGCCGAACAGATCCGGGCGCCGCAGCCCGATTTCCAGAGCCTCGCCGCCGCCCATCGAAAGTCCGGCAATGGCGCGATGATCGCGGTCGCCGGCCACCCGGTAGTGCGCCTCGATGAACGGGAGCACGTCCTCCAGCAGATCGCGCGAGAAGGCGGCGGTGTTGCCGGAATTCCCGCTACCCGGGGGCACGCCATATCCGAAAGGCATCACTACCAGGAACGGCTTGCACCGTCCGGAAGCCAGCAGGTTGTCCAGAATCAGGTTGACGCGGCCCAGGCGGGTCCAGGCGGTCTCGTCGGCATTGGCGCCGTGAAACAGGTACAGCACCGCGTACCGGCTGCGCGCATCGCGATCGTAGTCCGGCGGAGTGTACACGGTGAGCCGCCGCGTGGAGTGCAGCGCTTTCGATTCGTACCAGTGCATCCGAATCTCGCCGTGCGGCACGTTCCTCACGTCGTAAAAAGCCGGCTGCCCGTCCGGCACTTCCAGAATGCTCGCAATGGTGCTCGGGGTCGATCCGGTCTTTACGTTGGGATTGTTCGGGTCGATCGTGCGCACCGCATCAATCGTCAGGTTGTAATTGTAGATCTCCGGCTCCAGCGGACCGATCGTGATGCTCCATATGCCCTGTTCGTTCTTTTCAAGCGCTTTGCTTCCGTGTTGAAACTCGCCCGTCAAACTCACCTGGCTGGCATTGGGCGCCAGCACGCGAAACGTGACCCGCCGGTCCGGCGCAACTTCCGGGGAGCGCACCGGCCCCTGCGCCCACAAAATGGCGGCGAAACAACCCGTACAGATTACCTTCATGTCCCAGGTCCTCTCGTCAGCGCAGTATACTCCTTTGGGGGACCGATGACGCAGAACAAGATTCCCGCCGTCCTGCTTGCCGCCGCAAGCCTGCTCGCGCAATCCGGCGATGCCCGCGCCAGACTCATCGCGTATCTCAACGGAATCGCGCATACGCAACTCGCCGCGCGCCGCGAGGCGGTTTCACGGCTGCACACTCGCGCCGACGCGGAACACAGAAAGGCGGATGTGCGCGCGAAAGTTCTGCGCCTGATTGGCGGTCTGCCGGAACGTCACGGTGTCCCGCAAGTGAAAACCTTCGGGGCCGTGCAGGCGGACGGATTCGCCGTGGAAAAGATCGCGTATGAAAGTCTCCCCGGCTTTTGGGTGACGGCCGATGTCTACGTGCCCGCATCGGGCGCCGGCCCGTTTCCGGCCGTTGTGATTGCGCCCGGCCATGGTCCCGCCGGGAAGACCGAGGACTGGAGTTGGGGCGGCAATCTCGCCCGCAACGGCATCGTCGCGCTGGCGTACGACCCGCTTGGGCAGGGCGAACGGCTGCAATATTACGATACGCAGAAAAAGGCCTCCGGCGTCGGCAACCCCACCGGCGAGCACGGAGAAGCCAACATTCCGGCTATGCTCCTGGGTGACGACCTGGCCCGCTACATGGTGAATGACGCCATGCGCGCCGTGGACTACCTGGTGGCGCGCAAAGACGTGGATGCCGCCCATATCGGCGCCTTCGGCTGCTCCGGCGGCGGCACCGCCACGGCATACTTTGCCGCGCTGGATGACCGCGTCAAAGTGGCGGCCACCGCCTGTTACATCACCAGCTTCGAAGAGCTGCTAAACGCGCCCACCGGCGTGCAGGACGCCGAGCAGAGCATCCCGCACTTCATCGAGCGGGGACTCGATTTCGGCGATTGGGTGGAACTGGCCGCGCCCAAGCCCTACGCCATCGTCTCCACCACCAGCGATATGTTTCCCTTCGAAGGCGCGCGCCAAACCTTCGAGGAAGCCAAACGCGTCTACACGTTGTACGGCGCCGAAGATCGCATTCAGTGGATCACCGGCCCTGGAGGCCACGGCAACCTGGGCCCGATCGCGCCGGCCATTCTCGGTTTTATGACCAAAAATCTCAAAGGCGCGGCCGCGGAAGCCACGTACACACCGCTGCGGCCGGAACATCCGGCGGACATGATCTGCACTCCCACCGGTCAGGTCTCGACCTCCATCGGCGGCGAGGCCATTTTCTCCTTGAACAAGAAACGCGCCGAATCGGTCGTGGCTGCCGCGCCAAGGGCGAGCAGCCGCGCTGAGTTGGAACGTCTGCAAACACGCCTGCGTAGCGATATCCGGACGCTGACGGGCGCCACTGCACAGCCGGGCGGCACGCCGCCGGACGAAGCGCCCGGCACCTTGACGGCGCCGGAACACTCCGACCTGAAGCCGGCCGTGCTGATGCTCGGCGCATCTCCCAAGGTCGTGGAACAGTGGGTGCAATCGGGGCACATCGTGCTGGCAGTCGAGCCGCGACCCACGCCGGCCGGCACGGAGAGCATCAAGTCTCCGTACCTCGGCGCCTTCAATCTGCTGTCGTTGCGGGCGTTTCTGGTGGGCAAGACGCTGGTCGGCATGCGGATCGACGATGCTATCCACGCGCTCGACTGGTTATGCGCCCGCAAGGATGTGGACCGGTCCGCCATCTCCGTGTATGGCGACGGCGCGAGCGGAATGGCCGCGCTGCACGCCGCGGTCCTCGATTCCCGAATCCACGCCGTCACAGTGGAGAAGACGCTGGGTGCTTATCGCATGATTGTCGATCAGCCGCTGCATCGCAACGTCTCGGAAGTGGTGATTCCCGGGGTGCTCCGGAAATACGATGTCGCCGGTCTGCTGCTTGCCGCCTTTCCCCGCGCGATCGCCATCGTGGATCCACGCGATGCGCTGGGCGAAGCGGTCTCGCCGGACGATTTCCGCAAGGGCATCGCCACCGTTCTCGAATCGGACCGAAAAATGGGCGTCCCGGAGCGCATCCAGGTCACAGCCTCGTTGCAAACGCGTTAATCCGGCTCCCGAATTCCTACCAGAACATTGCACCAGAGAAATGTTTTGTACAAAAGCCACGGTTCTGCGAACGAATTGTAACCGTCCACCGGAGAAACTGGCATCGGGAGAAGCTCATGAAGAATGTTCAGTTCTTCTGGAGGGATGCCGCACGGGTCAGTTCGTGGCGCTCCGGAGTCTGTCTGCACGGCCACACCATGCACTCCGAGGAGTGTCTCAACTTTCTGCCGCGATATCTCCACTATGTCCCGGGAGTCTCGCAAATCGTCAGGCGCTACGAACGCGGGCCGCGGCCCGTGGATTTCGCGCGGGCCTGGTGGACGCCGCCGCTGACTCCGTCCCGCGCGCTGCGCCTGGAGCAGGAACAGATCGAGAAACTCGGTCTGCGGCCGATGGTTTCGCTCACCGATCACGACAATATCGAAGCCGGCGTTGGCCTGCGCATGAGTTACGATGTGCCGATTTCGGTGGAGTGGACGGTTCCCTATCAACGCACCATTTTTCACTTTGGAATTCACAATCTGCCCGCCGTATCCGCCCGCCGTTGGCTGGCTGCCCTGGCCGCCTACACCGCGGCGCCGGACGACCTTCAATTGCCGGAGATTCTGCGCGAAATCGCACACCGGAAAGAATCGTTAATCGTGCTCAATCATCCCTATTGGTTAGAGGAGGGAGTGAAAGACGCGGATCATCGCCGGGCTCTTCCCGTCATGTTGCAGCACTGCAACAAGTGGATTCACGCCTTCGAATTGAACGGCACGCGCCAGTGGAGAGAGAATGCCGAGGTGGTGGGGCTTGCGGCCGCCTGGTCGCGTCCGTTGATTTCGGGTGGAGATCGCCACGGGGGCGAGCCTTCCGCCTGCATCAACCTGACGAACGCCGATTCTTTCGCTGAATTCGCGGGGGAAATTCGCGACGGCCGCAGTTCGGTGCTGTTTATGCCGCAGTACAGAGAGCCGATGGCCCTTCGTGTGCTGGAAACGATATGGGACATTGTCCGCCCTTATCCCGAGTATCCCGGGCGCGAATGCTGGACGGACCGCGTATTTTATCGCGGCGAGGACGGCATGGCGCGCTCGCTTTCAGCGCTGTGGGGCGGACGCCTGCCGTGGATGGTTCCCCCGGTTACCGGAGCGGTGCAGTTCTTCGCCACCGCGCAAATGCGAATGGCCTTGCGGATGGTGTTGTCGAAACGCGCGGAGGTTTTGCCTTGAAGATGCGCCAATCCGTCAGGAAACTCGCGGCCGTCACCAAAGGACTCTCCGCCGAGCGGTTGGCTCTGATTCTGGCGGTAGGTCTGGTGTTGGGCACCTTTCCGGTGTTCGGGCTCCCTACTGTTCTATGCCTGGGCGCCGCGCTCTGCCTCAAAGTGAGCGTGCCCGCGCTTCAACTGGTGAATCAAATCTCCTCGCCGCTCCAATGGCTGCTGCTGTTCCCGCTGGAGCGCGCCGGCTCGCGCTTCCTCGGCCCGGCATCGCACCTGGGAAGCATGGTGCTGCATGCCATCGCGGGATGGTTCTGCATTTGTGTGCCTCTGGGTTTCGTGTTATACCTAACGCTCATGTGTGTGCTTCGCCGGCGGCGCGAAATATGAACCAGTTTCCCCCGGGGTTTCTTTGGGGAGCGGCCACGGCGGCGCACCAGGTGGAAGGCAACAACACCAACAGCGATCTCTGGGTGCTGGAACATATCCAGCCGACTCTGTTTGTGGAACCTTCACTGGATGCCTGCGATCATTTCCACCGTTTTCGGGAGGATATCCGCCTGCTGGCTTCGCTCGGCCTGAACACCTATCGCTTCTCTGTTGAGTGGGCCCGCATCGAACCGGAGCGAAATCACTTCTCCCTCGCCGCGTTGGATCACTATCGCCGCGTGCTGGCCGCCTGCCACGAATACGGAGTGACTCCCATGGTGACCTTCTACCACTTCAGCTCTCCGCGATGGTTTGCCGCCATGGGCGGGTGGGAAAAGAAGCCGGCGGCAGACCTGTTCGCACGCTATTGCGAACGCGCCGCCGCGCACCTGGGCGACCTTATCGGGTTCGCCAGCACCTTCAATGAGCCCAATCTGCCGATGCTGCTGCGCTGGATATCGAATATCGATATCCCTTTCCCCACAGTGCTGCGCATGGGCAGGCAGGCCGCGCGCGCCGTAGGTTCCAATCGCTTCGGCTGCTTCTTCCTGGGCGATGCCGCCAAATTGCAGGAAGCGATGATCGGCGCCCATCACCGCGCGCGGGCGGCCATGAAATCCGGCCCGGGCAGTTATCCTGTAGGCGTCAATATCTCGCTGCAGGACGAACAGGCTACCGGACCCAAGAACAAGCGCGACCAGAAATGCCGCGAGGTCTACGACGAGTGGCTGAAGGCGGCGGCGCAGAGCGACTATGCGGGAATTCAGACTTACACGCGCTGCCGCGTGGGGAAGCGCGGCGACCTGGGGCCGGAGGAGGGCATCGAACTCACCCAGATGGGCTACGAATTCTGGCCCGAAGCGCTGGAGATCTGTCTCCGATACGCCCACGAACGCTGCGGCGGCGTGCCCCTCTATATCACCGAAAACGGAGTGGCGACCGAAGACGACTCACGCCGCGTGGAATACATCCGGCGGGCGCTGAGTGGCGTGTTGCGCTGCCTTGCCGATGGCATCGACGTGCGCGGCTACATTCACTGGTCGCTGCTGGACAATTTCGAGTGGATCATGGGCTACCGTCCAAAATTCGGCCTGGTGGCCGTGAATCGCCTGACCCAGGAGCGCCGCATCAAGCCGAGCGCGTATTACCTGGGCGCGATCGCGCGGGAAAACCGCATGACTGACCTTTTAGAAGCTCCAACCGGCGCGGAGTACCCTGTGTGAACGCTCCGGCAGGGAAACGCCGAGTTTACCGGCCGCTTCAGAGCCGTGCAGTTCGCAATAGGCATTGATGGGGCCATCCCCGGTGCGGAAGAGAAAAGCGGCCACTCTATCGCAACCTCTCGCTTCACACGCTATACTCTGTGGGTTTAAGATTTTGATTTCCGTACGATCACTGTACGAGACCATAACTTTATTATCGCCGAAGGCTCGCCGCTATCCCCAGAATATAGGTTACAAATGCATTACACACTGGTTACGATTCAGGTAATGCGGATGCTTATGACTCCTTCTCGCAGAGGCGTGACGATCACCGCCGGCGCCCTTGTACTGAGCGTTACAGCCGCCAAGTTATGTCTGCACCTGTACGCCGGCCGTTCCTACGGATTCTTTGTGGACGAACTCTATTACATGGCCTGCGCGCATCACCTGGCCTGGGGGTACGTGGATCAGCCGCCGCTGATTGCGGCAATGGCCTGGCTGGTGCTCCACCTGCTGGGCGACTCACTTCCGGCATTACGCTTCCTGCCGGCCGTAGCAGGCGCGGCGGAGGTGGCACTCACCGCGCTGATCGCCCGCCAAATGGGCGGCAAACGCTTTGCCCAGGCGTTGGCCGCGATTGCCGTACTGGTAGCGCCCGGCATCCTGGGACTCGACAATCTGTTCACGATGAATGCCTTCGAGCCCGTAATCTGGCTGGCGTGCGCGAACCTGGCGATCCGCATCGTGAAGACCGGCAAGCAGAGACTCTGGATCTGGTTCGGCCTGCTGGCCGGCGTTGGCCTGGAGAACAAGTACTCCATGCTCCTTTTCGGCGGCGGCATCGTCGTAGGACTGGTGCTGACTCTGCAACGCCGGGCGTTCACGAGTCCCTGGCTTTGGATCGCGGGCGCCCTGGCGCTGCTGCTGTTCCTGCCGAACCTGATGTGGAACGCGCAGCACCATTTCCCGTTTCTGGAATTGCAGCAGAATATCCGCCGGAGCGGCCGCGATGTGCCGCTCGGGCCGGTGGCCTTCTTTGCGCAGGAAGCGCTGGCGATGCATCCACTCACCGTGCCGCTGTGGCTGGCGGGGCTGTGGTTCTATTTCTTCTCTCGAGCCGGGAGGGCTTTCCGTACGCTGGGATGGGCTTGGCTTTTCACCGCCGCCGCGATTGTAGCCATGAGCCCGCGCATCTATTACCTGTTTCCGGCGTACCCGCTGTTGTTCGCCGGGGGCGCCGTGTGGTGGGAACGAGTGCTGGCGCGACCGCGAGCGGTGTGGCTGCAATTCGCCTGGCCCGGTTTATTGCTGGTGACTGGCGCCCTGCTCGCCCCTATCGCCATACCGATTCTGTCTCCGGCGAATTACATCGCATACACCCGGTGGCTGCACCTGGAGCAGCCCCGCTTGGAGACGCAAAAACTGGGACCGCTGCCGCAGATCTTCGCCGACCAGTTCGGATGGCGGGAAATGACGGCCACGGTAGCGCGCGTCTACAACGGCCTGCCGCCGGAAGTGCGCACCAAAACAGCAATCTTCGGCCAGAACTACGGGCAGGCCGGCGCCATCGACCGCTTCGGACCGGAATATGGTTTGCCGCCCGCGATCAGCGGGCACCAGAGCTACTTCCTATGGGGGCCTGGCCACTATACCGGCGAAAGCATCATCGTCATGGACGGCAGGCGGCGGGATCTGGAACAGAATTGCACGACGGTGCAGGACGCGGCCCACGTCGAGCACCCTTATTCAATGCCGTACGAGCACTTCGACGTGTTCTATTGCACCGGCCTCAAAACTCCTTTGCGGGAGCTTTGGCCCAAACTCAAGAGCTGGGATTGACCTTGACTCGGAAGGGCGCGGCGTGGGAGGGTCGTAAGAACATGACTTCCTCGCGAACCCTGACGCTTCTCCTGCTTGCGGGCACAGTTGCCTTGCCGGCGGCCGATACCGTAGCCGGCGGTCCCCTGGTGGTGAACGATAATGCCCGCACCGCCACGGTGGTGTGGATCGTGCAGACCGGCGAGTTATCCGTCAAGGTGCAAGGAGCCGCGGAACAGAAGAGCGCGCCCGCCCTTCATGCCGAAAGCGTAACGCTCACCGGCCTGCGGTCCGGCACGGTCTACGAATACAGCGTGCCCGGCAGAGAAGGGCTCACGGGATCCTTCAAGACTCCGCCTGCCGCCGGCCAGCCCTTCGAGTTCGTTCTGTACGGCGATAACCGGACGCGCGCCGACGCGCATCGCAAAGTGATCGCAGCGATTTTGAAGAATTCGAAGCCCGACTTTATCGTGCAGACCGGCGACATGGTGGAAAATGGCGCTGACAACTCACTATGGCCGATTTTCTTCGACATTGAGCGCGAACTGTTGCGGAAAGCTGCCATCTTTCCCACGGTCGGCAATCACGAACGCAACGCCCGCGACTATTACGAATTCTTCCAGCAGCCGGCCTACTACTCCTTCACCTGGGGCAACGCGCATTTCTGCATGCTGAATAGCGACATCGCCAATGTTGCGCCGAGCGAGGTGGGCCGGCAGGCGTTTTGGAAGGAACAGACGGCGTGGCTGGAAGAGGACCTGAAGAAGAATCAGAGCGCCGCGTTCCGGTTCGTGGTGGCGCATCATCCGCCGATGTCCGCGGTGGCCAGCCGGCAGGAAGCCAGTCCTCACATGAAGGCCTTGATCCCTTTGCTGGAGCAGATGCACGTGACCGCGGCGCTGTTCGGCCACGACCACAACTATCAGCACTATCTGAAGAACGGCATCCACTACCTGATCAGCGGAGGCGGCGGCGCGCCGCTGTATGACGTGAGCAAACCGCCGGAGGGCATCACGCAGAAAGTGGTCAGCACCGAGAACTTCATCCGCTTCCGCTGCGACGGCAAGGCGATGCACGTCGAGGCGATCGATACCGACGGCCAGAAGCTGGACGCTTTCGACCTCAGCGGCGCGGCGCATTAAATCCGCCGCCGCGGTAAATCAGAAATCTTCGAAACCACCGCCAGGCAAGATGGCACCGCGCGCAACCTCGAGGGATGGGCTGAAATCGGCTAGTCTGGAAGTTACCAATCCTCTGGAGACTATTCGGAAATGATGCGAAGCGAGAGACTGCGATCTCGGTTTTGGGGACTGGTGCTGGCAACGGCTCTCGCCGGATCCGTTGCCGCCCAGCCAAGAATCGTCCGGCTGAATGTCACCGCATTCGATGGCCACGGCCAGCCCGCCGCAGATTTGACCAGGGCCGATTTTCAGATTCAAGACGCCGGGAAAGATCAACCGCTGGTGTTCTTCGATGCCATCCGGCCGGCGCCGGGCACGGTATCGCATTGCACCCTGATCCTGTTCGACCTGTTGAACGCCGACATCACCAATCGAACGTTCGCCGCCGATGAGATCGTGAAATCGCTGCAGGCGCGCGAGTCCAGCGATTTTCTTTATTTCTACCTGCTGACTCCGGACCTGAAGATACAGACGGTGCATGGCCTGCCGGCCGGAGCGGCCGATATCCGCCCCGCCGGGAAACCGTGGACCAAGAATATCCGCCTGGAAATGAGCGAGGCGCTGAAGAACGCCAACCAACTGCGGCAGGGCGGGCTCACCGACGACGAACGTGTGCGGCGGACGTTCGCGGCGTTGAACACGATCATCTCCAGCCTGGCGTTGCTACCGGGACCCAAAAACGTGGTGTGGATCTCGCGCGGAGTTCCCATTTCCCTGCGTGTGGCGAGCGGCGGGGACGCGCTCGACTACAAACCTATGCTGCGGGAGCTGGCCAAAGTATGCACGCGCGAGAAGGTCACGGTATTCACCGTGAATCCCTCGACATCGGCCGTGCCTTCGACCGGCGAACTGGCCAGCGTGGAGACGCTGCAAACCATCGCGAAGCTGACCGGCGGAAGGTTGTACACCGCCAATAGCACCGGTAAAGCAGTGGCGCAGGCGACCGATGGCTGGCGTGGAGAGTACAGCCTGGGGTACCTTCCGTCCGATGAGAGCTGGGATGGCCAGTTCCACAAACTGAAGGTTTCCACCGGGCGGAAGGGGATCGAATTGCTGGCGCCGGAGGGGTATTACGCCGACCGGCCGGACCCCACCGAAGCCATGCGCGTAGCGCTACAGAATGCCGTATCGAGTCCGTTCGATTCGCCGGAGATCGGGTTGCGGGCCACGGCGGCGAAGGGGAACGTCAACGGGCTCCAGGACCTGGAGATTCGAGTGAACTACGAAGACGCCCTGGTGCTACCGAAGGACGGCAAGTACGCAACGGACCTGGTGCTGGCGATTGTGGACTACGGCGCGCTGGGGCCGAAATCGATCAGTCCGCCGGACGTAATGCACGTGAGTATGAACGAACAGCAGAACGCCGCGGCCAAGAAGGACGGCATCCTGCTGACCCGGGAGCACGCGGTAGGCGGAGGCATCGAGCGGATGCGCCTGATTGTCTACGATCCGGCGACACACCTGTGGGGCGCGGCGATGGTCGCGGTCAAATAGCGCGGCCACGGCGCTGCCAGCGGCGGCGACGTAGACAGGGACGCCGTCAAGCATGTCAGTTCGGCGCGCGCGGGCCGCAACAGCGCGTAGCATCTTGCGAGGAAGCGCCTCATGGTTTTTAATTCCCTTCGGCCAGCAGCTTTTCTACCAGCCCGGAAAGCTGGCGCCAGCGCCCGGTCTCTTCACCGAGCGCTTTATGCCCGGCCCGCGCGATGGCTTAAAACTTCGCCTCGCGCTTGCTCTCCGTGGTTCCCCAAGTGCCCTTGATCCAGCCCTGCTGCTCCAGCCGGACCAGCGCCGGATAGAGCGTCCCCTGGTTGAGATTCAGCAGGTCCTCGGAAATCTGCCGGAGGCGGCCGGCAATGGCATAGGCGTGCCGCGGACCCATGGTGGCAAGGGTCCACAGGACGATGAGGTCCAGGGTTAAGCTGAAAGCTGTATGTATATCCGCGTCAACTTGCGCGACAACGTGGCGATTATTGTGGACCCGGAGGGGTTCGAGGCCCGGGAGCATATTCCGCAGTCGCATAAGATTGCCTTGAGCGATCTGGCGGCGGGGGAGCCTGTGCTGCGGTACGGTTCGGTAATCGGATATGCCAACCGGGCCATTCCGGCGGGATCGTGGGTGCGGGAAGAGATGCTGGAGATGCCGGTGGCGCCTTCGCTGGACGACCTGCCGCTGGCGACGGCCGTACCCGCGCCGCTCCCGCCGCTGGACGGACACAGCTTCGAAGGCTATCGCAATGCAGATGGCAGTGTGGGGACGCGCAACGTCTTTGGTATCGCGACCACCGTGCAATGCGTGGCTCCGACGGTGGAGTTTGCCGTGCGCCGCATCAAGGCGGAGCTTCTACCTCACTTCCCGAATGTAGACGACGTGGTGGCGGTGACGCACTCCTACGGTTGCGGCGTGGCGATTGACGCGCCGGGCGCGGCGGTACCGATTCGCACGCTGCGGCACATTGCGATGCATGCCAACTTTGCCGGTGAGCCGCTGGTGGTGAGTCTGGGCTGCGAGAAGTTGCAACCGGCGAGGCTGTTCGCGAGCGAATTGCCGATTCTGGAAAGCGGCAACGTGATTCGCTTGCAGGACGAGCGCGGTTTCGGCGAGATGGTTGCGGCGATTCTGCAAGCCGCGGAGAAGCGCCTGGAACGGCTCAACCGGCGGCAGCGGCGGACGTGTCCGGCGGCGGACCTGGTGGTGGGGCTGCAATGCGGCGGCAGCGATGCGTTCAGCGGCGTCACGTGCAATCCCGCGGTGGGCTATGCGGCCGACCTGCTGGTGCGCGCCGGCGCGACTGTGATGTTTTCCGAGATCACGGAGGTTCGCGACGCGGTTCACCTGCTGACGCCGCGCGCGGAGACGCCGGAAGTGGCGCGCGATCTGATTCGCGAGATGCGCTGGTACGACGAGTATCTGGCGCGCGGCATGGCGGACCGCAGCGCCAACACCACGCCGGGCAACAAGCGGGGCGGACTGGCGAATATTGTGGAGAAGGCGCTGGGCAGCGTGGCCAAAGCCGGCAGCACGGCATTGCGCGCGGTGGCGGGGCATGGCGAAAAGGTAACGAGCAAAGGCCTGGTGTTCGCGGCCACGCCGGCGAGCGATTTCATCTGCGGCACGCAACAGCTCGCCTCGATGAATCTGCACGTGTTCACGACGGGGGAAGGCAGTCCTTACGGGCTGGCGCTGGTTCCGGTGGTGAAAGTGTCGTCGCGCACGGCGCTGGCGGAGAAGTGGCACGACCTGATCGATATCGATGCCGGCAGAATCGCTACGGGGCAGGCGACCATCGAGGAGGTGGGCTGGGAGCTGTTCCACTTGATTTTGGATGTGGCGAGCGGCCGAAAAACCTGGGCCGAGCACTGGGGCCTGGGCAATGCGCTCTCGCCATTCAATCCGGGTCCGGTGACGTAGCTACTCCGCGCGGAGGGCATCTACGGGCTCGATGGTGGTGGCGCGGCGGGCGGGGATATAGCCGGCCAGAAGCGCCGCCGCTACCAATATAGCGGAGACGGCCCCATATGTGAGCGGATCGAGGGCGCTGACTCCGAACAAGAGGGTGGAGACCAGGCGCGTCAATCCGGCGGCCACGACCAACCCACAGGCCACTCCGATTCCGGTGAGCGACAGAGCGTGGCGCACGAACATGGCGCGCACTTCGCGCTGCTGTGCGCCGAGGGCCACGCGGATGCCGATTTCGCGGGTGCGCTGCGATACCGCATAGGAGATGACGCCGTAGATGCCGACCACGCCCAGGAGCAGCGCCATAGCCGCGGCGACGGTCAGCAGGATGAACGTGAACGAGGTTCGCGCCATGGAGCGCTCATAGACTTCCTGAAGGGTGCGAACGCTGGAAATGGTGAGATTCGGATTGGCGGACCAGACGGCTTGTTGAACTTCCTTCAGGAAAGCCGCGGAACCGGCGCGGCGGCTGCGGACCACCAGGGCGGGATAGCGCTGCACGTTGACTTTCTGGTCCCAGAACGTGTTCACGACAATGGGCCAATATATTGTTTTATTGGCCGGCTGGTCCGCGCCGTCGTCGCGCTCATTGCCCACTACGCCGACCACCTCGCGCCATACGCCTTTGCTGTTTTCACGGACGCGCTTGCCGAGCGCGGCGCCGGGCGAGCCCCAGAATTCGCGCGCCAGATTCTCCGACACCAAAACCACGGGACGGCGCTCGGTGTTGTCGGTCCAGTTGAAGTCGCGGCCGGCCAGCAGCGGATTGCCCATGGCGCGGAACAGGCCGGGAGAGACGAATTTGTACCGCCGGAGGGCGGGAATCTGGCTTTCCGAATAGACCCTGCCGTCGGCGTAAACCGGATCGTTGTCGTGGAATCCGTCCATGGTGACGGAACTGCCGAAGGCGGCGGAATCCACTCCGGGAAGCGACTCGACTTTGCGGAGGATTTCGCGATCGGCCTGGATGACCTGCTCCGGCTCCCGTAGCTGCGCCGTAGGCATGGAGACGCGCAGGGTCAGAACGGCGGTGGGATCGGTGAAGCCCGGGGGCACGTGTTTCAATGCCACCAGCGTGCGGATCATCAGGCCGGAACTGATGAGCAGCACCAGGGCGAGCGCTACCTGCACGACCACCAGCACACTGCGCGCGCGATGGCGCTCGCGGCCTTGGCTGGAGTTCCGGCCTCCCTGGCGAAGAGTACCGGCGAGGCGCGGTCCCGCGTATTTGAAGACCGGGAGAACGCCGAACAACAGTCCGGCGCCCACGGAGATTGCGAGTGTGAAGAGCAGGGCGGGCAAGTCGATGGCGATCTCATCCAGCCGCGGCAAGCTGGATGGGCCCAGGCGCACCAGCAGGCGCAGGGCGGCATAGGCGAGACCCAGTCCCGCCGCGCCGCCGATCAATCCCAAGGTCAGGCTTTCCAGAAGCAGTTCGCGGGCTACCTGCATCCAGCCGGCTCCCAGGGCCGCGCGGATGGCCAATTCCTGCTGGCGACCTTCGGCGCGCACCAGCAGCAGATTGGCGACATTGGCGCAGGCGATGAACAGGACAATGCCGACCGTTCCCATCAGTAGCCAGAGCACGGTGCCGACGTCTCCGACGACATCTTCTTTCAGGGAATGCACGTTGGCGCCGAGACGCGCCTCGTCGAGCATTTTGGGGCTCATGCCGGGCGCGGGCGGGAACTTGTCCATCAGCATCGGGATCATGCGGGCCACGTCCGCATTGGCCGCGGCCAGAGTTACGCCCGACCGGAGGCGCGCCACCGCCTGGTAACTGAAATTGCCCACGAACACCTTGGAGCGATCGAGCTGAAACGGCAGAACGAGCGAGTGCTGGAAATTCATGAAGCGGAAATCGCGGGGAAGCACGCCGATGATCTGCCGGAGGTCGCCATCCAGAGTCAGGATGCGGCCTAACGCCGACGGGTCGCCGCCGAAATGCTTTTGCCAGTAGCCGTAGGAAAGGATCACGGTTTTGGGTGCGCCCGGCGAATCATCCTGGCGGGTGAATCCGCGGCCCAGCATGGGCGCGATGCCCAGCACGGGCAGCACCCCATCGGTCACTTCGAGGGCGGGGACCTCTTCCGGCTCGGCGATGCCGGTGACACTGACGCTGTCCCTGCGCCAGATTCCGATGTCCTGAAACGCGCGGCCCTCTTCGCGATAGGTGAAGTAGGTGGCGGGCGCGGCTTCCAGTTGCTTGATGCCCAGGCCGGGCGCGGTCTGCCACACGCCCACTAACCGGCCGGGATCGGCGAAGGGAAGGGGCTTCAGCAATACGCCGTTCAGTACGCTGAAAATGGCTGCATTGGCCCCGATGCCGACGGCCAGGGTGAGGATGACGATGCCGGTGAACGCCGGCGAGCGCCGCAGGCGGCGGCCCACCTGTTGCAACTGCTTCATACCGACTAATACGACCGGCGGAGAGAAAAGTTCGCAGAGAAAAAACGAATCTCATCGCGGAGCCGCTGAGGCGCGGAGGAAGACGCGGAGTGGAACGCCGTTACTTCCACTGGGTGGTGGCGAACTTCAGGTATTGGTCCCAATCGTAGGCCGTCACGTCGTGCTTGCCGGCGCGGATGTGGTAGGCGATATCGTGCATGATGGGCTGGTGCACGGCGGGCATCCGGTCTGTGCCGAGTCCCTTTTTGCCCAGCAGTTCGTAGACGGGCCCGGCGTTCACGGCGCCGAGGAACTCGCCGCGCGGGTCGCTCCACTGGTCGCCTTCGGCGCTGGCCACATAGAGACCGCGCGGCGCGATCAGCGAGAGCAGCATGTGCGAATCGAACGGCATGGAGTTTTCGCGATCGTTGTATTGGGAGAAGTTGGAGTCGAACCAGTGGGGGAAGTGCGTGTTGAGGTCCTTGGTGCGCTCGCCGAAATCGCGCCGGCTGATGGCGGCGCCGCCTTCGCCGGATTCATTGGAGATCACGATGGAGAAGCGGGTATCCTGAGCGCCGGCCCAGAGCGCGGTCTTGCCCAAACGGGAATGGCCGATGAGGGCGACCCGTTTGGCGTCCACGTCGCGATCCCTTTCCAGGTAATCCATGACGCGGCTGAGGCTCCACGCCCAGGCGCCGATGGCGCCCCACTCGCTGGCCAATGGAATTGTCTGGCCGGGCTTGAAGAAGAGAGGGCGTATGCCATAAGTGAGCGCGCCGGGAATGTCGGGCTCGATTTCTTCGTAGTACACGATGGCGAGGCCGTAGCCATGAGCGAGGATCTGGTCCACCTGCCACTGTTGCGCGCACTTGCCGCGCGAACTTTCGGCGGCGGTTTTGTGGATGATCTTGTGGGCAGTGCGATCGGTGCTCCATTCTTCGGACAAGGGCACACCGGGATCCAGCGCCACGGTCTGGTTGCCGGCGAACCAGAGGCCCGCGAATACGGGCACGGGTTTGGTGGCGCCGGCCGGCAGGTAAAGCAGCAGATTCACTTTCTTGCCGGCAAGCGACAGAGTGATGAGTTTGCGGACGGCTTTGCCGCCCAGCGCCTGTTTCTCCACCGAGACCACTTCGTATTCCAGTTTGGCGGGCGCCGCCGGGCTGTGCCCAAAAACATCTTCCTGGTACATGGCCAGAATTTCGGGACGGCGTTTGTTGACCCAGGTGTGCGCGTCCTTCACCTTGTCGCCGTTTTGCAGGGTCAGGGGGTCGGGCAGGGTGTACTTGGGAACTTTGGCCTCGTCGAAGTTCGCGTCCGGATGGCCTTGGGACGCGGCGGGAATGCAGACCGACAGCAGGGCCAGGGAAGCAATCAGGTTATTGCGCATAAGCGGGCTCGTCGGAACGGAAGGGGCCGGCGGGAAGACCGGCCTGGTTGATCAGGTTGCAAACGGGATCGTCGGCCCAGGCATAGCGAACGGCTACAGGGCTGGCGACTTCGGTGCTGGATACAACAATGGTGGCGCCTTCGATTCTGGCATCGGCGGGTACAAATTTGCCATCGGCGCCAGCGATGGTGAAGCCGGTGAGCGCGGCGTTGCCTTTAGCCTGCAGGCCGTCGGCGTGGCTGAACCAGACGCGCAGAGTGCTGTTTTCCGGAGTCGCCTGGCGGAACATAGGGCCGCTGTATTCGACCGCGCTATCGTGGTACGCCACATGGCGCGCGACCAAGGCCAGTCGCATGCCTGCGTCCTGCTTGTCTTTGGGATGGATGTTGCCGCCGTCGCCGATGTCGATGCTGACGGCCATGCCGGTGTTGCGCAGCGATAGCGTCTCTGTTTGCGATTCGCGCAGCACGGGCCACCAGCCGTTGCTGCGGAAATTGGCCAGTTGCACAAAAAGGAACGGAAAATCGCCCTCGCCCCACTGCTTGCGCCAATCCTGAATCATGCCGGCGAAGATGCGGCGATAGCGCCAGGCGTGGGCTTCGTTGGCATTGCTTTCGCCCTGATACCAGATGACGCCGCGAATGATGTAGGGCGTGAGCGGCGCAATCATCCCGTTATACAGTCCGGCGGGCGTGTTGGGATGGCCGGGTCCGGGCGGCGCGCCGGGGCGATTGGGCGGAGTCTTACCGGCGGCGCGCGCCTCGGCGGCGGTTTTCTCCCAAGTTGCCACACGCTGATCGTAGGTCGCCTTGGCGGCGGGGTACGCGGCTAAGACCTTATCCCATTCCTCACCGACATACTGGAGCGCGGCATCGGACTTGAGGGCCGGCGCGCTGGTCCACGATTCCACCGGTGTGCCACCCCAATAGGATTCGATCAGGCCCATCGGCACGTGCAGATAGTTGTGCAGGGCGCGTCCGAAAAAGTACTCCACGGCGGAGAAGCGCGGCGCATTTTCGGGCGTGCAGACCTGCCATGTGCCGGCTACGTCTTCGGCCGGCCGATCGGCGACAATGCGTTTGACCAGGAAAACGTGAATCAGCGGGTAATCGGCGCGGGCGATTTCCTCTTCGTGATTGTTGGCCTGGTTGAGAGCGAACTCCATGTTGGATTGTCCCGAGCCGAGCCAGACTTCGCCCACCAGCACGTCTTTAATGGCTGTGCCGTTGACGTTCATTTCGAGCGGACCGGCGGCGGACAGCGGCTTGAGCCAGAGCGACCACTGGCCGTTGTCGGCAGCTTTGGCGGTGACCGCCTGACCCTGAAATTCCACGCGGACGCTTTCGCCCGGGTCGGCCGAGCCCCAGATGCGGACGGGCACTCCCTCTTGCAGCACCATGTGATCGGAGATCAGGGCGGGCAGTTTGACGGCCGCGTGGAGCGAGCCGGCCAGCGCAAAGACAAGGAGCCAGTTTGGCGATTTCGGCATGTGCACCTCGAAGAGACGATTCTATCCGAATCGCAAGGGCAGGAAGAGGCTACCGGGTGGACGATCAATTTTCAATGGGTACGCGCTCTACGTGGTCCACCACGATGATTTCGACCGGGACTTTTTGCGCCTGGAGGCGGAGACCGAGCGTCTCCTGAATGGCGGTGAACAGCGACGGGGCCGGGTCGCCATTGCTGGTGCTGCTGGTGGAACCGTCCATATCGTCGGCGGTCCACTTGAACTCGAAGTCATAGACACCATCAATGCCGGTCTTGTCGACGACGGTTTCACCCAAGATACGCGCCAGCAGGTCGGCGACAGCAGCGATGGAGGTCTGCTTCGCCGTGAGGGTTCGGACGCGCCCGCCGTAGTCTTTCGCGCTGGACCCGCCGGCAGGCTCTACCGGCTTGAGTTTGAATCCGCCCTTGGCTACGACCAGCGCAAAGCCAGGCATTTCCTTCGAATCGTGATGAACGGCCAGCTTGAAGCGGTCTTCCAGCAGGGAGCGCAGCATGAGTGAGCGTTCTTCGGGCTTGGTGTCCGGCGGATACTTGGCGGCGATATCGAAGCGCAGGTTCTCCACCCAGTCGGGGCTGGTCACCTGAAACGGCTTGACGTCGTATGCGCGCTCGATGAGGCGTTTCAGCGATACGTTGGTGAAGACAATCTGGCCTTTGGACCCGTTGCTGGAACTACTGCCGCTGCCCGAATTGTTGGGTTTGACCGAGGCTGCTTCGTACGCCGGACGCGCATCCTGTGACCAGGCGGCAGGGGCGCCGGCGGCGAGAAGTGCGATCATCCACACATGGGCTACGCGGGTCATGGTTGCTTGGACGGATTCGCCGGATTCAGATTAGGCTCTCCCACATCGTTTTGGCAACAGAAGCTCCGCGCAACGCTACGGGACGGCTTCGCCGCGCCGCGCGTCGAACGGCAGGCTGCGGGCGATCTCGTAAATGATGGACTGGAAATGATAGCCGGAGGTCGCGAGCTTGCGGTCGATGTCGTCGATGGTGCGGCGGTCGTAGGGCTGAAGACCGCGGCCGAGGGCGAAGGTCAGCATCTTCTCCACCAGGCAGCGCGAGAATTCGGGAAGCTGGCTCATCAGTTCGGCGCGCATCGCAGCCGGGGTGTCGAAGACTTTGCCGTTGGGAAGCGTGCCGCTGGCATCCACCGGGAACTTGCCGTCCATGGTGCGCCAGTGGCCGATACCGTCGTAATTTTCCAGGCCGAAGCCGAGCGGATCCATTTTGTTGTGGCAGGAGGCGCACACCGGACTGGCGCGATGCGTTTCCATCTGCTGGCGCAGGGATGCGGACGTGCCCACGGCGGCTTCGTCGAGCGGGGGAACATCGGCGGGCGGAGGCGGAGGCGGGTCGCCCAGAATATTTTGCAGGATGTACTTGCCGCGGATGACTACGCTGGTGCGCGTGGGATAGCTGGAAACGGTGAGAACCCCGGCCTGACCGAGAAGGCCGCCGCGCTGGCCGGTGGTGAGATCCACGCGGCGAAAATCGGGACCGGCGACGCCCTCGATGCCGTAAAACTTCGCGAGCTTCTCATTGAGGAAGGTATAGCGGGCATCCAGAAAGTCGGAGATGGGACGGTTCTCGCGCAGCACGTAATCGAAGAACAGGCGCGTTTCCGCTTTCATGGAGTCGCGCAGCTCGGGACCCCAGGCGGGGAACTTTTGCGGGTCGGGTTTGACCACGTCGAGGTTGCGCAGTTCCAGCCACTGGCCGGCGAAATTATCGGCGAGGGCCGCGGAGCGCTCATCGGCCAGCATCCGTTTGACCTGGGCGTCCACGGCGGCGGGTTCGTGCAATTTGCCGGCCTCGGCCGAGGAAAGCAGTTCCTCATCGGGCATGGAGCTCCACAGGAAATAGCTCAGGCGCGAGGCCAGTTCGATATCGCTCACCGCGTGGACGCGCGTGGGGTCGGCCGGGTCGGGATCGTGCTCGATGCGGAAGAGGAAGTTGGGCGAGACCAGCATGGCCTGGATCGCGAGTTGAATGCCCTGTTCCGGCGATTCGCCTTCGGATTTCGCCAGGGCGGTGAACCGCATGAGCGAGGCCACCTCCTTGCGCGTGACGGGGCGGCGGTAGGCGCGGCGGGCGAGAGTGGAAACGATTCTTTCGACGCACGCGGGGCCGGAGTTCGGATCGCAGACGAGGATCTTCTTGCGGCTGGCCTTTTCGATCTTCGATGGGTAGGGTCCGAGGAAGGTCATCGAATCGGGGAACTTGTTTTTCTTGCGATCGAAGAGATCTTTGCCGGTGAGCGTCTTGACAAAGTCGTCGTCCAGGAACGCGGCGCGGAACACGTGGTCGCCTTCGGGCAGGGGAAGCCGCATGGTCTCTTCGGAGTACGGATCGAAGTAGACCAGCTTAGAGGGCCTGGTTTCGGCGTCGATGGTCTGGAGCAGCTTGCCGTCCATATAGAAGGCGAGCTTGACCGGCTTGGCGTCCGGGCCACGTTCGCCCTGCAACCCGAAGTGAATTTCGTAGTCGCCGTCGAAATCGATACGGACCGGGGCCTCGATGGTATCGGGGTCGAGGCGCTGAACGTTCTTGAACTTGAGGGCGTAGGTCTTTTCCAGCGGCTTAGGCAGAGGGCCGGAGGAGATGGCGCGGTCGGCAATGTGTTGAGCTGCCGCCAGGTACTTTTCCATGAGGACGGGCGAGACGGTGAGGACGTCGCCCACGTTATCGAAGCCGCTGCCGAGGTCGTCGGTGGGGAAGTTCTTTTCGGCGCGGAAGTCCACCGCCAGCAGGTCGCGGATGGTGTTGGTGTACTCCGCGCGGTTCAGGCGGCGGGCGGTCACGCGGCCGGGGTCGGGCTTCACGTTGCGGTCGGCTTTATCGAATGCGGCCTCGAGGAATTGAATGGCGGCGTCGAGTTGGGCGGGGCGGGGGACGCCTTTCGGCGGCATCTGGCCGGCCCGGAGTTTGCGGAGAATGATGTCCCAGCCGTCGCGGTTCTCGGTGAGCGATGCGGGCTTGGTAAATGCGCCGATCATCAGGCCGCCGGCCGCGGACTGGTCGTTGTGGCAGGGAGAGCAGGTGGTGGTCAAGACGGGCGCGACGGTTTTTTCGAAGCTGGCGTCGGCCGCCAGGGCGGACGTGGCAAGGGCAAGGCCCAGGAGACTGGTGCGTAGGGACAGCATCTGCTTGTTGCAATTGTACTGCGAAAGTGCGGCAGGCGCGCGGGTCATCTCCAGACGATCTGGCTTCCGGGCAAGCGCGCGTTCCCCCGCCAAATTCTGAATCACGAAACCCAGGCGGCTGTTTCGCAGTCCAACAGGACAGGAGGGTTCGATGAGCCCGCGGCTTGCTTGCCTTCTGTTTTTGGCATCGGCGCCGGCGTTGGCGGACAGTTGGCCGGGAGTGCTGGTCGATTCCAAGTGTTATGCCAGTGAAGAGCGCAACGTGAACCCGGCCGACCCCACAAGCACCGCCGATCGCGATATGAATCTGGAAGTCCGCTACTGCTCCCCCAGCGCCAAGACCAAGGCGTTCGCGGTGGTGCGGCAGGATTGGAGCAGTTTGACATTCGATGCCGCGGGCGATGCCAAAGCCGCGGAGTTGGTTCGCAAGGTCGGGAGGAAGCCCTATTTCAGCGTTGTAGTAACCGGCGAGCGGACCAAAGACACCATCAACGTAACGTCGATCACCGAGTCCAAGTAAGGAAGCTCACCGTTGCCTGGGCCGGTCCGGCGTGTTGATCGATTTCCAGGCGTCCAGGGACTCCTCTTTCACCGGTGTGGCCACCCCCGCCAGGTTGTTGTTCATCAGGGTGACCTCCGATTTCATCTCCGGCGCCACCGAAAGGAACACGCCCGTGCCGGGCCATGCAACGCTGTTGCGCAGCGTGACTCCTTTGCTCTTATCCAGCCGCACCACCGGCACATCGGCCTTGGGGGTCCGGGTTTGCAGTCCGTCCAGATCCAGTTCCGCGGCATCGCGGATCAGGTACGGGATGCCGTTGCCGGCGTCGATCCGCACATTGCGCAGTTCCAGACCTTTGGTGTTGAAGGCTCGTAGTCCTTCCGTGGCATTGCCGGTGATATCGATCAGCCGCAGATTCTGCACCGGCATCTCCGGCAGCCCTTCGATGCTCACCGCCGTCCGGCAACGATTGATGGTGACATTCGCAATGGTGATGTTACGGAAGACAGGCGTGCGTGCGGACACCGGCTCTTCGGGCGCGCGGGTGTAATAGTTGGTCACTTCGATGGCGGGGTTCGGCGTGTCTTCAATGATCCAGTTATCGAAGCGGATATTCTCCAGCAGGCCGCCGCGGCCGCGCGTGCTCTTAATGCGGATGCCGCGGTCGGTTCCCTGCGCCACAATGTTGCTGGCCACCACGTTGCGAATGCCGCCGGACGTTTCGCTGCCCAGCACGACGGCGCCGTGTCCGCGATGAATGGTGCAGTTGGTGATGGCGACATCCTCGGTGGGCCGGTTCACGCGCAGGCCGTCGGCATCCTTGCCGCTCTTCAGGCAGATGGCGTCGTCGCCGGTATCGAAATAGGAATCGGAGATGCGGACGTGCCGGCAGGAATCGATATCCACGCCATCGGTATTGGCGCCCGGAAAGCTCTCCACCACCACGTTGCGGATCACTACGTTCTCGCAATAGAGCATGTGGAGTACCCACATGGGCGAGCCCATAATGTGGATGCCTTCGATCAGCACGTTCTTGCTTTCCACCGGGCGGATGAAATCGGCTCGCAGCGATAATTCAGCGGTGCGGCGAAGTTCCTCGGAGACCGGCGATTTCTTCTCCAGCAGGTTCAGCACGTTGTTCCAGGCCGTGCGGTAGGAAGGATCGGCCACCAGTTTGCGCCACGCCGCATTATCGGCCACGAGCGTGCCGCGGCCGGTTATGGCAACATCCTCGAGGTTGTGGCCGCCGATCATCGCGGCCGGAGCGCGTGTTTCCACGCCCTCGAAGCGGCTTTGCACCAGCGGGTATTCTTCGCGGTTGGCGGCGAAGCGAATCACGGCGCCGGCATCCAGGTGCAGGGTCATGTGGCTCACCAACTCGATGGCCCCGGAAACATACAGCCCGGCAGGCACCCAGACGGTGCCGCCTCCGGCCTTGGCGCAGGCTTGAATGGCCGCGCGGAAGGCCGCGGTGGACGATTCCGTGCCGCCGCGCTTGGCCCCGTAATCCAGTACATTGAAGAACGGCGTGGTCTGGGCGCCCAATGGAACGGTCAGACGGGCCAGCAACAGAGCAGGCAGGAATTTGTGTCTCACGCCATCCAGTATAGAAGAGCCGCGGGATGAAAGATTTTAGTTTTACCGCTGGAAACGCCTCACCAGACGCCCAGTTTGAGGAGCGCGTCCCGTAGCTTTTCCTGCTCGCCGCCTTCGTCGTAGAACGCTACGTTGCCTTCGCGATCGATCAGTACGGTGGTAGGCCAGCCGTTCACGTGATAGCGCGCGGCCAGGGCATCGTTGGGATCGGCGAGCGTGCGGAAGGTGTACTTGTACTTCGCGACGTACTCCCGGGCAAGCGCGGGCGCTTCCGAATCCACGCCGAACACCACCAGGCCCTTGCTCTCCGCGGCGCGATGCAGCAACTCGACCGCGGGCAACGCTTCCCGGCAGTAGCCGCACCAGGTGCCCCAGAAATCCAGCAGAACCACCTTGCCACGCAGGTCGCCCAGGCGCACTTCGCGGTCTTCCAGATCGCGCAGGGCGAATTCCGGCGCGGGCCGGCCCACCAGCGAGACCGGAGCTTCGCGCGCGGATTGCCTGCGGTCCGTGGCGTTGGTCCTGGCCGGATCGTAAGTGAACAGGGCCGGGTCCAGCTTTTCATCGGTGCGGGCCACCGTATATACGGTCTGCCGCCGGGTGGAGGCATCGTTGAAGGTTTCTTTGCGGACCAGGCGCGTAGCATCGTCGATCCACAACTCCTGCCGGATGCCGCGCCCCAGGTCGATCCGCACCGTGGTGCAGTTGACGCCATCCAGTTGCTCGTGGCCGGAGATTACCGGCGTGCCGCGAACCGTATCGAGCAGCACGTACGGGAGGAAACGGGAACTCAAACCTTTCGCCTGCGGAATACGGGTATATTCGTTGGAACTGGGAAACAGCTCCCAATCGACCGTTCCGTCCTCGATGCGTGTGGAACGCGGGGTCTCCACGCGGGCATGATCGGGCGCCGAGAAGAACAGGGTGGTGGAGGTTTCGGAACGGATTTCGCTCTTGCCGGTGGAGCGATGCACGGTTTGGGTGGATTCGAAGCGGGCGGTTTTCAGGGCACGATACTTTTCGGCGACGGATTTCAGAAGGGCCCGGGCGGCCAGGGTGTCCGCGGAGTCCGGCTTCTCCTCCTGGCGCGCATAAAACTCGGCCTGCCCCGCATCGGTGCGGCCGGACTCATCGTGATATTCGGAACGGTAGACCACCACCAGACGCCCGTCGGGCTGCGGCACCAACTCCATGTGGATATCGGAGAAGCCGTGCTTCCAGATGACCAGGGGGATGCCGTTCCACAACTCGGCATCGGCTTCGCCCCAATCGCAGTCCACGGGCGAGCACGCTCCCCACACGTGCACGATGGTCCGGGCGCCGTCGCGCCGCACCGTCAACTGGGTGACGCCGGGGGTTTGATGGTTTTCGTTGAGCCAGGTGCCGGAAAGCAGGTCAGTGGAGCCTGTCTGGGCGGCAAGGTATGCGGGCAGCAACAGGAGCAGTGCCTTCATAAGGACCTCCCCGGGGGAAACCTCCACCACTTACTAATATCACGGCGGCTGCGGCAGCCGGAAAAAACTTCCCAACCGCAGGGCGGGTGTAACGTCTGAACAGCATGTGGCGAGATCTGCGTTTTGGCGCTCGACAACTGCTCCTGAATCCGGGATTCGCGCTGGTGGCGGTGCTCTCTCTGGCGCTCGGTATCGGCGCCAACACGGCGATCTTCCAACTGGTCAACGCCGTTCGTCTGCGCACGCTGCCGGTGCAGCGGCCCGAAGAACTGGCATACATCGATTTCGCCAAGGGGTCCATGCGCTCCGGATGGTTCTCCACGCGCAGCGCGCGTTTCACGTACACGCAATGGGAGCAGCTTCGCGACCACTCGGAACCATTTTCCGGCCTGTTGGCTTGGAGCGCCGCGCGCTTCAATCTCACCCTGGGCGGCGAAGCGCGGTACGCCGAAGGGCTTTTCGTCAGCGGCGATTTTTTCCGGGTCCTCGGTGTGCAGCCGCTGGTGGGGAGAGTCTTCAACGCGGACGACGATCGCCTGGGGTGCGGCTCTCCCGGAGCGGTGATCAGCTATGCGTTCTGGCAGCGCGAACTGGGGGGCGCCGTGGACGCCCCGGGACGAACGGTGATGCTGGACGGCCGGCCCTTCCCGGTGATCGGGGTGACCGGCCCCGGATTTTTCGGAGTCGAGGTGGGCCACCGGTACGACGTCGCCCTTCCCGTATGCGCCGACCCGTTGTTCGACTCCGATGGCAAGGGGGTCGGCCGGATTCCCGGAAAATCGGCCTTCTGGCTCTCCGCCATGGGCCGCCTGAAACCGGGATGGACGGTGGAGCGAGCAAGGACGTATCTACAAACGCTTTCGCCGGGCTTCATGCAGGCAACGCTGCCGCCCACCTACCGGCCCGAGCAAGCCAAGCGATACCTGGCAAACAAACTGGACGTCACAGCGGGCGCCACGGGCGTATCCGGACTGCGCCGCGAGTATGAATCGCCGTTGTGGCTGCTGCTGGCGACCACCGGGCTGGTGCTGTTGATCGCCTGCGCCAACCTGGCGAACCTGCTGCTGGCGCGCGCCAGTGTGCGGGAGCGCGAGATCGCCATTCGCCAGGCCATCGGCGCATCGCGCGCGCGGTTGATCGGGCAATTGCTGGCGGAGGCCATGCTGCTATCGGTGGCAGGCACGCTGCTGGGCGTGTTGCTGGCGCAGGCGTTGAGCCGCGGCCTGGTGGCCTTCCTAAGCGGTCCGAACAACCAGGTATTCGTAGGTCTGGGGCTGGATCCGCGGGTGCTGGCGTTCACTACCGCGGTCGCGGCCGGCACCTGTCTGCTGTTCGGCCTGTTGCCGGCGCTGCGAGCCACGCGCATCTCGCCCGCCTCGGCGATGCGCGCGGGCGGCCGCGGCCTTTCGGCGGGCCGCGAGCGGTTCGGCTTGCGCCGGCTCCTGGTAGTGGCGCAGGTTTCTCTCTCCCTGGTGCTGTTGGTGGGAGCGCTGCTGTTCGTGCGCAGCCTGCGGAAGCTTCTCTCCGTGGACGCCGGCTTCCACGCCGAGGGCATTACGGTAGTGGACCTGGACCTTCGCCCCGCGCACTACGCCAAGGACCGCTTCCCCCTGGTCTACCGCGACCTGTTGGACCGGTTGCGCGCCACCCCCGGCGTGGTCTCGGCCGCGCAAGTGAATCTCACTCCGGTGAGCGGGAGCGGATGGGATGAAAATGCCTGGGCCGATGGCACCAACGGCAAACATACCGATTGCTTCTTCAACCGTGTGAGCCCGGATTATTTTCGAACCATGGGCACCGGGCTGGTGGGCGGCCGCGATTTCACCGATCGCGACACGCTGGGCGCGGCCAAAATCGCCATTGTCAACGAGGCATTCGCGCGTATCATCTTCGGCGGCGGCAATCCGGTGGGACGATCGTTTCGCGTGGAAGGGCAGGCCGGCAAACCCGACCCGGTTTACCAGGTGGTGGGCATGGTCCGAAATACCAAGTACTACGAGATTCGCGAGGAGTTCATGCCCCTGGCGTTCTTTCCGGAAACGCAGGACGGGGAGCCCGGACCGGGCGTGACCTTCGTGGTGCGCAGCGCCGGGCCACCCGCCGAAATTGTGCGCAGCGCCAAGAGCGTGGTCTCGCGGGTACACCCGGCGATCGGCATTCAGTTCTCCCGGCTGGCGGAGCAGATCCGGGAGTCGCTGCTGCGCGACCGGCTGATGGCCATGCTCGCCGGAGCGTTCGGAATTCTGGCCGGTATGCTCGCGACGCTGGGGCTTTACGGCGTGATCGCGTACATGGTGGCACGGCGGCGGAACGAGATCGGCGTGCGGGTGGCATTGGGCGCGAACCGCGGACGCGTGGTCATGCTGGTGCTCCGCGAAGCGACGCTCCTACTGGCCGTGGGGCTGGTGGTGGGAACAGGCCTCGCACTTTGGGCAGGACGGGCGGCCGGCGCCTTGCTGTTCGGCCTGAAGCCGTACGATCCCACAACGCTCGCGTTCGCCGCGATCCTGTTGGCGGCAGTCGCCCTGCTCGCCAGTTACATTCCAGCCCTACGGGCATCGCGCATGGAGCCCATGTCCGCTCTGCGGGAAGACTGAGCCGAGCGCAGAGCCACGCAACCCGGCAGTACCGCGCCTTTACCCGGTCCATCGCCGGCGCCCCCCATGATTAGAACTGCAGCTTCAGGGAGAGCTGGAGCTGGCGGGAGGTTCCGAAGTCTCCAGCCGGGAAACGGGTGCCTGCGGTGATCAGGCCGAAGACGGACGAGCCCACTACCGAATTCGGTTGGGTCAGGTCGTGCTGGTTGAACACATCGAAGGCCTCGGCGCGGATCACCAGGTCCACGTTGCGTTCGGCCGAAGTATGGAGGTGGGTGAACTTGGTGATCGCCACATCGGTGTTCAGGAATCCGGGGCCGATGACCACGTTGCGGCCCAGGTTGCCGAATCCCAGCGTAGTGCCGGGAGTGGTGCCCTGGTTGACGAACACGGAAGGATTCTGGATGTAAGTCACCGAAGTGGCGCTGCCATTGATGCCGGGCGAGAAACCGGTCTGGACCGGTCCAGTGACGCTGGGCCGGAGAACGCCCGCACCGGCGAAGGTGGCGTTGCCGATGTGGAAGTTGATGGGATTACCGCTTTGGGCGGTATCGATCACCGAAGCTTCCCAACCTTCCTTCCAGCGGCTGCCCTTGAAGGGAAGCTCGTAGACGCCGCTGACGACGAAGTGGTTGCGGACATCGAAATCGGAAAGCCCGCGGTCGCCGCGAAGGTTGTAACTGTTCTGAATGACCAGCCCCTGCTGGGCACGGGAATTATCATCGATGGATTTGGAATAGGTGTAGCTGGCATCCAGCGTCAGGCCGCTGCTGTACACCTTCTTCAGTTCCACCCAGCCTGCGTTGTAGATGGAGTTCCCGACGCTTTCGTAGACGGCGATATTGGAAAGGGGCAAGCCCGGATCGATGGGGCTGGAGGCGGAGAGAGCGGGGTACGGGCGCACGCCGTTGATGGGCTGATTGTAATTGCGCTCGATATTGAGATCGGAGCCTTTGTTGCCCATATAGCCGACAGTCAATCCGTAGCTATGGCCAATTTGCTGTTGGAGGTTGACGTTCCAGTCCGAGACATAAGCATCCTTGTAACCATGCGCCACCGAGTAGGGCGCGACACTGCCGCTGGCGAAATTGTAGGCGTTGGCGAAGGTGACAAAGGGGGTGGCGGTGCTGGGTGAAAAGGAAATGGGAAACGCATTGGGAGGGTTGGAGACAAGACCGGTAACCAATCCGAGAGTCGGCTGGTCGGTCATGATGGCATAAGCCGCGCGAATGACGGTGCGGCCGGTCTTCAAGGGATCCCAAGCCAGGCCCAGGCGAGGCTCGAAATTCTTGCTCTGGTTATAGGCGAGGGAGGGTCCGCCGGACTGTCCGACGCGCTGCAGCGTATCGTTGGCGGGGTCGAACACGACGAAGCGGTTTTGCGCCTCAGTGGGCGTGCCATACCAGTCGTAACGCAGGCCGAGCGTGAGGCTGAGAGTGGGTTTCACTTTCCAGGTATCGGTGATGAAAGCACCGATGGAATTGCCGTAGGTGCGGTTGGAAAGGTTGGAGGTATTGACGGAGAAGCCGTTGGCCTGGTCGGCCAGAAACGCGTTGATGTTGGAAAAGTTGAAGCTGCCGGGCGTATAAGAGAAGTTGTCGGAATTCTGGCGGCGGAATTCACCGCCCATTTTGATGGTGTGACTGCCGTGAACCCAGGTCAGGGTATCGGAAACCGCTTCGACGTTATCGCCGCGACCCTGCGGAAAGCCGCCGATACCGCCGAAGGTGAACGCGCCGGCGATGGAAATCTGCGGCAGTCCGATGGGGGCGGTGACGCCGCTATTGATTCCGAAAGACGTGGCGCTATCCGTGTTATCGCCGACGAAGGTGATGTGGATGCGGTTGTACCCGGCCCGCGCTTCATTCACCAGAGTGGGGCTGATGGTCCAGGTGTCGTTGATGGTGAGCAACTGGCGGCTGCCATTGCGCTGGTCACCGCTGCCGGGAAAGCTGTTGCCATCGGTGGTAGGAGGCTCATTACGCTGGTCGCGCTGGTAAGCGTAATAGAAGTTGATCTGCTGTTTTTCGGAGAACACCTGGCGGACGTTGGCGGTGCCCTGCTCGATGTTGACGGGGGCCACGGCGGAGGCAATGAACTGATTGGTGCCGGAATTGGCCAGCGGAATCAGCGGGATCAACTTCTGCACGATAGGATCGCTGGAGGCGAGCCCCTGGGCGCGCTGGGCGGACGTCAGGGTAGTGGAGGAAAGGGGTACCGACTGGCGCTGGCGGGTGGATTCGAAAGTGAGGAAGACGAAGGTTTTGTCTTTGAGGACGGCTCCGCCGCCATCGCCGCCAAAATTGTTGCGCTTGAAGGGCGACTGCGGATTCGACGCCAGCGAGGCGCCAGACCCGGTGAAGGTGGGATTTCCGAAATTGCGGGCGTCGAGGTCGTTGTTGCGAACAAACTCGAAGGCTTCGCCGTGCCACACATTGACGCCGGCGCGGGTAGCGATATTGACGATAGAGCCGGAATTGCGGCCGTACTCGGCGCTGAAGGTGGAATTGTCAATTTTGAATTCTTCAACGGTGTTGATGGTGGGCTGAAAGGTGATCTGGTTCTGGCTGGGGTCGCCCAGATTGATCCCGTTGACCATGAAGTTGACACTTGTTTCGCGCGCGCCCGCTGAATTGAAAGAGAACGAGCCCTGGCCGCGCAAGGGCGCCGTCAGGAAACCGTTGGCCGGCGGGACGACAGAACCGGGGACGAGAAGGGCGAGGTCGACGAAGTGGCGGCCGTTGAGCGGGATTTCCTGCACGGTGTGCTGATTGACGACATCGCTGATGGAGACGGAGTTGGTATCGATGACGGACGCGGCGCCGGTGACCTCGACGACTTCGGTGCTGCTGGCAACTTTGAGAGAGAAGTCCTGGCGCACGGAGCTGCCGACGGGGACTTCGACGTTGGTGGCGGACATGGGCGACATGCCGGGGGCCTTGACGGAAACGCGGTACACACCGACGGGGAGCGACGGCACGAGATAGATGCCGCTGGATTCAGTGGTGGTGGCGCGCTCTTCGCCAGTCTTTTCGTTGTGAACGGTGATGGGAGCATTGGGCACGGATGCGCCGGTGGCGTCGACGACGGTGCCTTGAATAGTCCCAGTGGATTGAGGAAAGGCGAGTCCCGTGAACAGCATGAGAAAAGCCACGGCGCCGAAGACGAGGCTCCGGCGAGTAAGCATACAAAGTGACATTGTTAAATCCCCTCTTGCCTCAGAAAGTGGCAGCTTGGTCAGATTCTATCATGGGGGGCGAGGGAACGGCTGTTAACTGAAATTGGTATGTCCGGCAGGAGTTGCGCAAGCGGTGGCATGAGCGGATTGCCGAGACCGGTGACTGGCTGCGGTCGGTGGTGCAGGGCTACTTCAACTGCCGCGGATTCTGCATCCTGAACCTGGAGTTCGCTTTGACGCCATGCACCCGAGGTGGGACCGTATGCGCTAAAGTGCGCCCGTACGGAGCTGTGCGGGGGGCGTCCGGCAACGGGCGTCCCTACCGCGACTGAACGCCGATAAAACAAGATTTGTTTTCTACTCGCACCGCAGCGCGACCATGGGATCCACTCGCGTGGCGCGGCGGGCCGGGATATAACAGGCGGCCAGGGCCACCGCGGCAAAGGCAAAGGCAAAAGCCACCGCCAGAAACGTCGGCACATCCGTTGGCGTCACTTCGAAGAGTAAACTCGCCAGGGCACGCGTGGAAGCCCAGGAGCAGGCGAAGCCCAGCGCGATGCCGGCGAATGCGAGCTTCGAGCCTTGCCTCAAAATCAAGCGCAGCACGCTGCCGGGCTGCGCTCCCAGCGCCATGCGTATGCCCATTTCGGCGGTCCTTTGTTCCACCAGGCAGGCCATCAATCCGAACAGGCCCACCAGCGAAAGGAACAACGCCACGCCGGCAAAGGCCGTGAGCAGGAGCGTCTGAAACCGGCGCGCGGCGGTGGCTCGCGAGAGCAACTGGCCCATGGTGCCCACGTCGGCAACGGCCACCGCTGGGTCGATCTGCCGCACCAACGTCTGCATGGCCGAAGCCAGGCGATCCGGCGGAAGTTTTGTTCGTACCACGACGGACGCCGAGGGGGTGCCGCTCTGCCACAGCGGCGAGTAGACCTGCATGGGCGGCGCGGCTTCCAGATTGTACTGGCGCACATCGGCCGCCACTCCGACAATGGTCCGCCAGTTGTCGTCCCCTCGGAGGCGCTTGCCCACGGCGTTCTGCCGGGGAAAATACTTGCTGGCCAGGGAACGGCTGACGATGGCGACGCGCGGGCTCCCGGACGTGTCGGCTTCCGTGAAGGCTCGTCCGGCAACAATAGGGATGCCCATGGCCGCGAAATAACGAGGCGTGATATCGCGGCTTTCGAAGAGCGTTTTGCCGTCCGGCGGATGGCCTTCTATTTCCAGCGTGCTGAGCCTCTCGCCGCCGCCGAGCGGGAGCTGATTGATGACCGCGACGGCTTCCACACCCGGCAGGGCGCCGGCCCCATCGATCACATTGCGGAAGAACCCGTTCATCTGATTCGCCCGGCGATACCTGTCGTCGAGCCGGATGCCCATGGTCAACGTCGAATTGGCAGTGAAGCCATTGTCCACGGATTGCACTTTCAGAAGGCTGCGAATCAACAGGCCGGAGCCCGTCAGCAGGACGAACGTGAGCGCTACCTGCGCCACGGCGAGCCCGCGCAGCCAGCGTCCCGCGCTCTTCTTCACCGTGCGGTTAGCGGAACTCTTCAGTACCTCGTGCAAATTGCATTGCGAAGTGGAGAGCGCCGGAAACATACCGAAGAGAACCGCGGTGACCACCGAAACACAAACCGCGAAAAGCAGAACCCGGCCGTCCATCGAAGTCTCTTCGATCCGCGGAACGTTGCCGGGGCTGACGTGCATCAAGAGCCGGATCGCGAGAGACGCCGCCAGCACGCCGAGGATTCCGCCGGCGCCGCCCAGGCACAACGACTCCGCCAGCAACTGGCGAACCATGCGCCAGCGCGACGCCCCCAGCGCGGTCCGTACCCCAACCTCCAGCGCCCTGCCCTGCGCGCGCGCCAGAACCAGGCTGGCTACATTGCTGCACGCGATCAGCAACACCAGGAACACCGCGCCCATCAGGATCAGCAGCGTTCGGCGCGAGGTTCCGGTGATCTCCACATCGAATGGCCGGGCTACGGCCTCGCAGCCCTGAAAAAACTGCGGATGCAGTTTGTCCAGCGACGCTGTGATGACGTTCAGTTCGGCCTGCGCCTGCTTCGCCGAAACGCCGGGGCGGAGGCGCGCGATACCGTTGCCGGGGTCGTCGTCCCGTGCGGCGGCTTCCTCCGGTGTCATGGCCCAGGGAATCCAAATGTCGGTGGCTTTGCCGTGAGTCTCGAGGCTCTCGGTGCCATGCGGGAACGCGAAGCCCGCGGGCATCACGCCGACAATGCGATACGGCTTGGCATCGAGCTGCAACTCCTTCCCGAGCACCCCGCGATCGGAACCGAATCGCGATTCCCACAGCCCGTGGCTGATCACCGCGACCTGCCCTTTGCCCGGCCGGTCGTCATCGGCGGTCACCGCCCGTCCGAGTTCCGGCGCGATTCCGAGCAGCGGGAAGAACTCGCCGGTCACGCGCGAGCCAATCACGCGGACCGCCGACCGGCCCACTGAAAGATTGATGCGATCGGTAGTAAACAGTGCCAGGCCGTCGAATGACCGGCTTTGTTTTTTCCAGTCGTAGAAGTCGCCGTTAAAGATCCCCCACCCTTCCAGCGGAACGTCTGCAAGTTTGGGAACGGGCTCCCACAGGAAGACCAGGCGGCCAGGGTCGCGATAGGGCAGGGCGCGCAGCAGGACGGCATTCACCAGGCTGAACACCGCGGTGGTGGCGCCGATTCCTAACGCCAGCGTCAGCACGGCCAGGGCCGTAAAGCCGAAATTCTTGCGCAGCAGGCGCAAACCATAAGCAAAGTCCCGAATCCAGGAGCCAGCATCCATGGCTCCCAGATTACCTCCAGTTTCGGACCACTATGATACCTTCGCCGGAGCGGTAAACCAGCGTAGTGGGTGTGGCTGAGAAATCGCCGTTGCTCACGAGCGTGCCGATGGCAATATTGGCCGCCACCATGGGGGCGAGCGCGCGCGCCTCGCCGGTGGGCCTCAATCTCCGGGTATCGAAGTCCTGCGCCACCAGCACGCGATCGCGCAAGTACACCAGGGTGCCGCGCGGATCGCCGGAATGAAAGGGCACAAAGACGAAATTCGACTGCATCGGCATCACCTCGGTCGGCCCGGGCGAATCCAGCGAGGCCGCCCACAGTCGCGAGTTACCAGGCTTGTCGCTGCCGGCAATGTAAAGGAAGCGGCGGCCGTCCGGCAGAAACTGCGGCATCAGGTGACGCGTCTCGCCGCGCCGGCCATCGGGAACGGTTAGGCGGGAGAGCGCGCCGCCGCCGGTGGGGACGCGATACAGGCCATCGTTCACCAGTCCGATTAGAATGGTGTCGTCGGAACCCCATGCGCCATCCAGGTTGGTGTTCACGCGAGCCAGCGTGGTGGGGATACTGTCGGGCGCTGTCGCGACCCTGACCAACTGGTTGCCGTTGGCTATTGCGATCGACCGCTCGTCGGGCGCCCAGAACGGCACACCGGGACCGGCGGGCACAAACAGCAGTTGCGCTTCGCCCCGGCTCAGCGCCCGTAAGTAATGCTGCCCGCCGGAAACGAAAGCCAGCGTGCGGCCATCCGGCGCCAGCTTCAGTCCGGTTCCTTTGGCTTCCACCGGTCCGGTCAGGATGAACTGCACCGGAGCGTGTCTCCACGGCATCGTCGCTGCAAAAAGAGCAAGGCAGAGCACCGCGACCGTCGCTGCAATCGCCATGGCCAGGCGACTCCGGCGGCGCGGCTCCGGAGCAGGCCCACGCTCCAACTGCGCCTTCAATTCGCCCGCCGTTTGCCAGCGCGCTGCCGGGTCCTGTGCCAGGCAGCGGGCGAGCACATGCTCCAGATGCGGCGGCGCGCTACTTCCGGCGATCATTTCGCGCAGCACCAGCCCGAGAGAATAGATATCGCTACGCTCGTCGACTTCCCTGCACTGCACCTGTTCCGGCGACATGTACTGCGGCGTGCCCAGCCCCCCACCGCCCCTGGTCGAGGTCCCGCGATCCATCTTGGCGATGCCGAAATCCAGCACCTTGACGCCGCTGCCGGTCACCATCAGGTTCCCAGGCTTGAGGTCGCGGTGCACCACGCCCTTGCGATGGGCGGCATCCAGAGCCGCGGCCACCTGAATGGCCAACCCAATCGCCAGCCCGGCGGGCATGGGCCCTTTTAGCAGCCGTGCCTCCAGCGTCTCGCCTTCCACCAATTCCATGCTCATGAACGGTTGTCCTTCCCATTCCTCGACGCTGTAGACCGTGCACACATGGGGGTGATTCAGCGCCGAAGCGGCCCGCGCTTCCTTTTGGAAAAGGCCGCGCGCGTTGGGATCGTCCGCAAATTCCGGAGAGAGAAACTTTAGCGCCACCTGCCGGCCCAACTGCAAATCCTCGGCGCGATAGACCACGCCCATGCCGCCGCTGCCGAGGCGGTCCAGCACGCGATAGTGGGAGACTATCCTGCCGGGCAACTCCGGCGGGTCGCTGCCTGCGACGGTGAGCGGCGACCCGTTTTGCCACTCCACCCGGCCGTTGAACCGGTAGCCGCGCCGCGGCAGAGTCTCGATCAAGCGGGGGCTTCCGGCCGATTCGCCCAATGCTTCCCGCAGTCGCAGCACTGCGGCATTGATGCCGTGGCCTATCTCCACTGCCGTATCGTTGGGCCATAGGAGCTTGCGGATTTCGTCGCGCAGCACCACCTCTCCGGGATGCTCCAGCAGAATAGCCAGGATGCGGAAGGGCTGTTCCTGCAGCCTCACGCGGCTACCGTCGCGGCGCAGTTCACCGGCACGCAGGTCGAGTTCAAAATCGGCAAAGCGCGCGATGCGCGCCGTGCGAAAGCGGCAGGTGGACATCGTTCGGTCCTGGCGGTAAGACGCCGGCGTATTCGAAACGTCGCGCGGCCATTTGTTAACTCCGCGACAAATTCGCGACTGCGAAAGTACCTCCGGATAATCGAAGTTCGCAAGAATTCCCCGCACACTCGGCTCACGAGGTGATTGTGAGGCTGCTGTTTGCATTGATGCTGGGCTGCCTGTCGGCGACATGCGGGCCGCCTGACATCAGAGTTCGAGTCCTGAATCTGGCGCACATTCCCGAGCGAACCGTGGCAGCGGCGGAAAGTACGGCGGGTGAAATTTTCCACGGGGCCCGTGTTCGAGTGATCTGGGTAGATTGCGACGCGCCGGAAGCCTGCCGCGGCAGGCTGGGGCCTTCGGAATTCTGGCTGCAATTGCTGAGCGAGCGCCCCGCCAAACTACCGGAGAGCGTTCTGGGCTTTTCCCTAATTACAAACGAACCCAGTAACGACGGCGGTTATGCCGCGGTCACGTGGCAGGGGATTCGCGCTTTGGTGGATTGCCTGAAGATCGACACTGTCCCCGTGCTGAGCGCCGCCATCGCCCACGAACTGGGGCACCTGCTGCTGGGTCCGCACGCGCATTCGCACGATGGGGTGATGAAGTCGCACTTAGGCGCGCGGGAACTGGCTTTGGCGGCTCACGGAGGCCTGCGGTTTACTGACGCCGAGGCCAAGGCGATCCACCGCTTCGCCGCTACTTCTTCCCCTTGACCTTCTTATACTCTTCGCGGATTTCCTGCAATTGGCGCGCGTGCGATTCGGCGTGGCCGGCGTAGCCCTCCAGCAAGGCGCGCAGCGTCATGCGGCCGTTCTCGGAGTGGTTGCCGGCGCGATCGAAGGCGCTCTCCGGCAGCCCTTTCAGCAATTCGTAATTCTCGGCGCGGATGCGTCGAAAGGTTTCCAGTGATTGTTTGGGTTTGCGCCGCGCGTAATCCAGGTTCCTGGTCCACGCATCCTGATCGTACGCGATCAGAGTAGGCGTATCCTCGGCGATCACCTGGCGAAAACGGTGGGCGCCCACCATTTCCGCATCAGCCAGGTGCGCCACAATCTGGCGGATGCTCCACTTGCCGGGAGCGACGGCGAAATCTTCTTCCTCTCCGAAAACACCGGTCAAAACCACGGCCAGCAGTTCGGCGCCGCGGCGATATCGTTCCAGTTGGGCTGCGATCTCAGACATGTTGGGCACTCAGTAATAGTCGGCACAGCTCATGTAATAGCCGCACTGCGGGCACACCAGCTTACATTTCAAACCGGCCAGCCGCATGGAGCAGACCGGACAAAACAGCATCGGCTCCTCCTCGTCTTTTGGCGCGGCGGGCTGCTGGGGCTCAAACTCGTTCACGAATGATGAAATTATACCGCTCCGGAAGGAATCTCTTACAATAGGATGATTGTGACGAAACTTTGGGTTTCCCTTCTTTTGGCGATGCTGGTACCTGCCGGCTGGGCGCAACGCGGCTCTCCCCCTTCGCGGCCGGTGAAGATCTCATCCCGGGGTACCCATGGCGCCGTCGCCGCGGGAACCGAATACGCCACAGAGGCGGGAATGCGGCTGTTTGTGCAAGGCGGCAACGCCGTCGACGCTGGAATCGCCACCATGCTGGCGGCATCGGTCACGGAAGCTTCGCATTTCGGCATGGGCGGCGAATCTCCCATTCTGGTACGCACCAAGGCGGGTAAAGTGTATGCCATCGCCGGCGTGGGCACCATGCCCAAACTAGGGACCGCGGATTTCTACCGGAAGCACAAACTGCAGCCCGACGAGATAGTAGAAGCGCCGGAGCCTCACGGACTGAAGGACTGGGTGCCGGTGGCGGGGATTCTTTCGGCGATCATTCCCGGCATGATTGAAGGCGCCCTGGTGACGCTGCGCGAGTTCGGCACAAAATCGTTCGCCGACGCGGCCGAACCGGCCATTGAACTGGCCGACGGCTACCCTATCGACGAGATTCGTGTGAATACCATTCGCGCCGGCGTTCGCTATCTGGAGGCCTGGCCCAGTTCCAAGAAGGTCTACATGCCGGAGGGACGCGTACCGCAGGTGGGCGAGATTTTCCACCAGCCGGATCTGGCGCGCACCTTGCGCGGCATGGTGGCAGCCGAAAGGAAAGCGCTGGCCGCCGGCGCCAGCCGCGCCAAGGCCATCGACGCCGTGCGTGACTATTTCTATCGCGGCGAAGTGGCGCACAAAATCGACGAATTCTCCAAGGCGAACGGCGGATTGATCCGTTACGAAGACATGGCCAGCTTTCGTGTGGAGCCGGAGGAAGCCGTCTCCACCACCTTCCACGGCTATACGGTCTACAAGCCCGGCTTTTGGAGCCAGGGTCCTTCGATGATCGAGGCGCTTAACATTCTGGAAGGATACAACCTGCTGAGTATGGGATTGAATTCGGCCGACTACATCCACACGTTGGTGGAGGCGCTGAAGCTGGCCTATGCCGACCGCGACACATATTACGGCGACCCCAAGTTCGTCAAGATTCCGGCCGAGCGGTTGCTGTCCAAAGAGTATGGGGCGGAGCGGCGCAAGCTGATCACCCATGAGGCATCGATGGAGTTTCGCCCGGGAAACGTGGAGCCGAACCCGCCCAAGCATCCTTCCCTGGCCGACATCCCGCATCGCAAAATCGACGATGTGCTGCTGGCCAAAGACACCACCTGCGTGGATGCCATCGACAAGGATGGCGTGGCGATTTCAATTACGCCTTCCGGGGGCTGGCTGCCTTCGGTGATCGCCGGCGATACCGGAATCCCGCTCAGCGAGCGGGCGCAAAGCTTTCTGCTGGTGCCCGGCCATCCTAACGAACTGGCGCCCGGAAAACGTCCGCGCGTGACGTTGAGTCCCACGCTGGTAGTCGGACCCGGGAACAGCGTGGCGGCCCTCTCCACGCCCGGCGGCGACAACCAGGACCAAGCTTTACTCCAGGTTCTGCTGTACGCCATGGATTGGGGCATGAATATGGAAAATGCCGTGGAAGCGCCGCGATTCCAGACCGAGCACCTGGTGGCGAGTTTCGACAATCACGCCATGAGCCCCGGCAGCCTGCTGCTGGACGAGCGCACTCCGGCCGCCGTAGTGGAAGAACTGCGCGCGCGCGGGCACAAGATCGAGATGCGCTCGCGATTCGCCAGCGGCGCCGCGCCTGTGATGATCCGCCTGTTCCCCAGCGGCATGATCGAAGCGGGCGCCGACCCGTACTTCTTCCGGTCCGCACAGGCGTGGTAGGCCCGCTATTTCAGGAACCCGGCGGCTTCGATCGCGATGCCCTCGCATCGCGGCTCGGCACCCTGGCCGGGGAACGCATCTACGTGGGAGGCAGTTCCTGGAAGTACGAAGGTTGGCTGGGACAGATCTACTCGCGGGAACGCTACCTCTCCCGTGGCAGGTTTTCGCGTAAACTGTTCGAGGCCGAATGCCTGAAGGAATACGCCGAGACCTTCCCCACGGTGTGCGGCGATTTTGCTTTCTACCAGTTCCCCGCCGGGGAGTTCTGGCGCAAACTGTTCGCGCTGACGCCGCCCCATTTTCGTTTCGCCTTCAAGGTGCCGGAACAGGTAACCTGCAAAGTGTTTCCCGCTCATGCGCGCTATGGCCCACAGGCCGGGCGCGAAAACGAAGCGTTCCTGGACGCCCACATGCTCCGCGAAATGTTTCTTCGCCCCCTGCTGCCGTACCGCGAGCAGACCGCGGTGCTGATTTTCGAATTCGGTGCGTTCAGCCGGAAGAGTTTCGAAGAGCTGAGCGCGTTTCTGGACCGCCTGAATCCTTTCCTGGCCGCGCTGCCGAAGGAGTTCCGGTACGCGGTGGAGATCCGCAATCCGGAGTTTCTGGAGAGGGATTACTTCGCCTGCCTGCGCAGCCACGGAGTGGCCCACGTCTACAACGCCTGGTCGCGGATGCCGGAACTGCGCCACCAGATGGCGCTTCCGGATTCGGCGACTGCCGGTTTTCAGGTTTGCCGCGCGCTGTTGCGCCGCGGCCGGGTGTACGAAGAAGCGGTGAAGATCTTTGCGCCGTACACGGAAGTCCAGGACCCGAATCCGGAAGCGCGGGAATCCATGCGTATCCTGATCGGCCGCGCGCGGGAGAACAAAGAGTTCCTCTTTCTGTTCGTGAACAACCGGTTGGAAGGAAACGCACCGGCCACAATTCTATCGGTTGTGGAACCGTGACAACCGCGATATGCTGTACGGAACCTGCTATGCTTCTGCAAATTCACGAAGAGGACCTGGCGTCGGGCATCCGCCTGGTGGAATTAAAGGGAAAGCTGGCGATGGGCCGCGAGAGCCAGAGGGTGGAAGCGCTGGTGGACGACCTGGTGGGAGACGGCCATTTGCGCGCGATCTTCGACGTGGCCCGTGTCGACTACATCGATAGCGCCGGAATCGGGATGCTGGCTTTGATATCGGGAAAGATGCGCGAGGCCGGTGGCAGGCTGGCGATTGTAGCGCCCGACGGACGTGTGCTCCAGATGCTGAAGATGACCCAGATCATCAATATTATGAACGTGTATTCCACCGTAGGCGAAGCGGAAGCGACCTTCGGCTCGACGCAAACCGAAGCGTCCGTATAGAAGGCGTCGTGATATAATTCTGGTTCACCCTCCTCTAAAGGGCCTGTAGCTCAGTTGGTTAGAGCGCTACCTTGACACGGTAGAGGTCTGCAGTTCGAGTCTGCACAGGCCCACCATGAAATCAGTAACTTAGCGTCGGTTCCAGAAACCGGGGTGTCTGGATCTGACTTAATCCCGCCGTTCCGGATGCGGTTTTGAAGGTCGCGAACCGCTGCCGCCTGAGCATTGGTATCCGCTTGGGTGTAATGGAGACTCATGTCAGCTTTGGAGTGGCCTGCCATCCGTTGCGCCTGATTGGCGCCTACCTGCTTTGCCAGTTCCGTTACTGCCTCACGCCTGAAAGCGTGGAACCCAAACCCGACGTAGTACACACCTAACGCTTTGGCTGCTGGCCTCAGGAAATGCTGATTGATGTCGCGGTCATCCCGACAGATGCGGGGTTTCTTTTCTCTCCCGACGTGGGTATGCACGCCGAAAACGTAATCGGTATCGTGCCCAGCACCTGGGTAGATGGCTGCTAGATCTGCTGCAAGGTCGCCCATCGGCACGTCACGCTCTGAACGTTCCGATTTCACCGTGTCGAGGTCCCCGCGATAAAACCGCTGGCGAACGAGAATCAGGCCCTTCGTGAAATCGATGTGCTGCCACTGAAGGCCCAGCACCTCCGATATGCGCAGCGTGCAGTACAGTGCCACTTCGCAAATGCGCCTCACGTCAAGCGGCAGGGCCTCCAGGAGCCTGCGGGTTTCTTCCGTTGTGATCTTGTGATGTTGACGTGCCGTTTTCTTCTTGCCGACAGAGACGTGCGCTACGGGGTTCTCATCCTTCCACAGCCCCCAATCTTTAGCTTTCGTAAAAATGCCAGACATGAGGTTGCGGAGGTCTGTGCGCGTGTTCCAGGACAGGCCCGGTTTGATTACCGGCTTCCCTGCCACCTCCAGCACCCGCGCTTTGCCCTTGTCCGCAAGCCAGCGGTCAATCTCCAATGGTCGAACATCACAGAGCATCGAATCCCTCCATGCTGGCCTAATGTGGTTTTCGATGTGTGTCTCATACTTGGCACGGGTGGATGCTGCTACCTTTTCGGGATTCCTGACGAACTGTTCGATGTAGTAGTCGAGCAGATCACCAAACCGCAGTTGGGCTTGCAGCATAACCTGACTACGATTAATGCGGTCCATTACCGTCCGCTTCTTCTTGATTGCATCCCGCTTCGAAATTTCCGAAACGCGACCGAGATAAACCCGTTGCTGTATTTTGATGGCCTCCCCGTTTTCGTCGAATGTATCGATGAATGGGCGAATAAAGTATTGGGGGTGCTTTCCGCTGGTGGTGAAAATCTCGGGATCTTGGGTACGCATTGAGTCTCCCATGCCCAAAATGTGGGCTATGGGGATTGTACAACGTCCCGGACCCTTCGAATTTCTGCACTGCTCAATTTGTCTGGTTGATACTACTTTTGACTCGCCACGCATGGGAAGGGAGCGCCCAACTCAGGCGCAACAGTCGCAGTAGTAAGTGGGATCATCAGTACGGGCATAACTTGTTAGTTACATTCTAAGATAGTCTTGTAACTCCCTGCAAGCAAATACTTTGCGTCACTTTCAAATGAAGTAGCTTAAACTCTTGGCCCTACCAAGCCCGCCAGCTAATCGCTTGAAGTAGGTATGTGGGGGGATAGCTACCCCAGTTCCCTTCACTAATAGACGGTGGGCGTAAGCGCAGCGTCGGGATAAAGGGGTTAGCAGGCTATAAACAGAATCAGGCTCGGGGCCGGAAATCGATGATGGGATACAGACCCAAACCGGAAACTTCATATGTAAATATATATAAAATAATATACTTACGTAGGTTTCTTACGATGGAAACTTTGGGGAAACCGCTGGTTTCAAGGTTTCAATCAAGTTTCCACCGAAGTTTCCATTACTTTTTACTTAACGCCTGTGTTTTCAGTACAGGTTTCAAAGTTTCCTGAGTTTCCGCCGGATCAGGTGCAAAATGCCAGACCTTTGCCGCATCTTGAACTAATAGACCTTGGTCCCGTGCTTTCCCAAGTACCGCCGACACAGCTTTGCGATTACCGCCGTATTTGCTAACCAAAGCGTTGAAGTGGAAGCTATCCCCCATAGAACCCGCCAAGGTCCATATCTCCCTCTGTGCGTCGGTCAAGGTGGATTCGAAGCTATCAGACTTCGCTAACCTGAACCGCAGGTTATCCTCCCCTTCCAGCAACAGTGAGGGTACTTCATGGTTACGGGCGACTCCGCCGAATACCATTACCTCCTTGCCATTACGACCAATCTCCGAATCAAGGCCCCAGCAGAATTCAGTGTGCCCTACAATGGCATGGCTACCTGAGACACCCTCCACCCAAGCATGGGCGTCTGTACGTAGACTGGTATGGACCCTCCCTACACCCTGCTTGCGGAGATGGTGTACCAGCAATATCGCCATCTGGGGATTGTCTACCCGGAGCCGAGAAAGTTCAATCAATGCATTCGTGATATCTCCCGCCCGGTTTTCATCCAAGATGCCAGACAACAGCCTCCAGGTATCTATCACTAACAGGTCTGGGTGAACCTCCAGCAACATCGCCTGCAATTGCTTCAGTCCGTCTCCCTGAAGAGATAGCGCATTTTCGCAGAGGGTCTGGGGGGCGTAGTAGTACCACTGATCGGTAATCGACACCTCCATCCTGTTATACCTGTCCTGGAGCATCGCGGGAGTGTTCTCCAAGTCGGCTATCAGAACGCGAAACTTACCCGTCACTTTGTACCCTAGAAAGAGCCTGCCATTACATAGAGCTTCGGCAAGCTGGATTACCAATCGGGACTTGCCCACCTTAGGGACTCCGACTAATAACCCTACCTCACCAGCATTCAGGAGTCCGTCAATAAGCGGAACTGTGGGCGGAAACGCTTTCGATACTAGTTCTTCGGCACTATGGAAGTTCTCTGACCAGTGATGGCTACTCATGGTGGTCTCCCTCAATTTGTTCGAGGATACATGCCTGAACGTCACGGGCGAGGCTGTACCAGGAGGCTAAATCAGCGGAATCTGCCACAAACGGCTTAATTGACTGGCGAATAGAGACTTCGGCATCCATCAAAACGTACAACGTACCCTGATGAATGGCGAACCTATTCAAGGCAGTTGCATAACATGCTAACTCCGTGATATAATCGCTGTTATCTAATTTCATTTTTTCTCTTTCCGCCGCCTTCGTTCGCTTCAACCGAGGGCGGCTCTTTTTTTTCAAGCCTTGAAAATTTGGGTAAGGGGCAGTTGTAAGGAGGGAAAACCGCCCCCTGGTAGTCTGCTGGGGTATCAGCCGACCACCGAACTTAGAAAAGTCACCTATGGCGAAAGTTGATACTCCCGGAAAGCATTCCCTGCCTCCGAGCCTCGCCAAACCTGCTCCGCATCGGGTCGGATTCCGGTAACAGCGACTCATCGAACAATCCACACAATAACCGTACTCCCGAATACACCGAGCTACCCGGAGCAGTCGCGATGGACAGGGAAAAGCATCCAGCGGGAAACCCAGCGTCAATTAGCCCTGCCTGCTTATCGAGGCGAATTCCAGCCCGTTCAGAATCCACCGGCCAACGCCGATATGCAGACTCAACAATCTCTTTGCCTTCAGTTTCGAGGTTAGCAACCTGGGCGCAAAACTCAAGGAGTCGAGCGCGGTTAGCGCGGTATGCAGCGCGTACCTTAGCCTGTTCCTCCGCCTCCATCTGGGCCTGTAGTGCCCGAATCTGCTCACGAAGTGCTGCCGCATCACCTCCATGGGCAACTTTGAATGCATCCAGTTCCGCCTTGGCCTTTGCGGTAGCCCGCAACGCCTCACGGACAAGCGGCGGATGCTCCGTGACAACATTGTCGGGTGTGTTGAGTAGCAGGTCCCCGTCAGTTGAGTAACGGACGCTGAGTTCTACCATGTGGTCGGATTCATCTTTGCGTTGTCGGTGGATGGCATCCAATGTGCTCATGGTGTCCAAGAGTTCAGTTAGTTTCTCCTCTAACTGGGCCAGCGATGGCCTTGATTGTGTCTTAGTAAAGATTCCCATAAGTTATAACCCCGAATCGTTGTAATTCCGACCTCGGCTACTCTTGCCCATCGGGGGGCCATCCAACGCCTTTGTCGGCGGGCTATCAAGACCGTTATCGTCGTATGATCGCTTGCCGAAGCTGAACTTGGACAGATTGCCCGTAGGGGTGCCGAATAATTTCTGGGCGTAGTTGTCCGATTCCGCCACCCGTGCCTTGCGGACATCGTCCCTCAGACCTTTCGCTACCGCGTCCCATATCTTCGCCTTCCGGATGAATCCGTCCTCGCGGCATTGTGTCGCGTTTTCCTCGCAAGCGCTAGCGAAAACATTCCGCATAAAGTCGCGGATTTCGGTTTGAGCCTTTCGTAAGTCCTTATCGTTCTTTGCCATTGATGCCTCCTAACCTCTCGGTTAATCTCGCAGCCAGAAATAGGTTTAGGCTGGTAACTGGGTAGCGTCGCACTCGCCGATTGACCACGATGCAATCAGGACCCCGGCCCTGTCGCTCTAGAGATCTAAATGCTTTCGGTCTGAGACCACATAACTTAGCAGCCTCCTGCTGGTTGACTAATATAGAGTAGCTACTACTTTGGGCCACTTTCGGTTCCTTTCGCTAATAAACTACCGTTGAAAAAAGGTTAAGTCAACAGTCCTTGTAAGTGTGTGAATTACAAGCTATAGGTAGATGACAGATTACAAAGACAATATAAATTATAAGTTGGCCTTATTTAATGGGTACTACTCCTCCCATTTCCAAAAATCTATATGCTGTGTCGGCGGTTTTTGGCAAATTTGCATAATCCGAACTGTTCTAGAGGGGTAGGGGGCTTGAAGGTTTGGTGTGGTTGACTTGAACGGTGGTAGGCCCGCCCTGCAAGAGGTAGGGAAGTGTGGTTAAGGAGTCCTCATGGTGGGGGGTAAGTCCAGGTAGTATGTGCGGAGGCCTGAAGTGTGACCCAGGTAATGTTAGTCCTCACCCAGCAAACATTGGGCCAAACGCACTATTCGATGCTGGAAAAAAATCTTATCTACACAGGAACGTGTATTGACAGTAAGTCGGTTTGGAGTTACTGTTGACTTACTACTATGAAGCTAACCATTGGATATTGCAGAGTTTCCACTGACAAGCAAGACACAAGCCTAGAGGTTCAAGAGGCTAAGATACGGGCGATGGCGACTTTGAAGGATTTGGCTGTAGTGATGATTGCAGACAGTGAGAGTGCCAAATCGCTGGATAGGCCCGGTATGGCCCGTCTGCTGGCTATGGTTGATGCTGGCGAAGTCGAAACGGTCATTATTGCCAAGCTCGATAGGCTTACACGGTCGGTAAAGGATTTGGCCGTGCTGCTGGAACGGTTCCAGCGTAGGGGCGTATCCCTGGTGAGCGTTGCCGAATCGCTGGACACGGGTTCCGCTGCTGGGCGATTGGTCCTGAACATCATGACCAGCGTAGCCCAGTGGGAACGTGAGGCCATTGGGGAACGCACCCGTGCTGTACTCCAGCACAAGAAAGCCACGGGGAAAGCCTACACGCGCTCGGTATTCGGATTCGACGCTGTAGACGGTCGGTCGGTTCCGAACCCAGCAGAGCAAGCCGTAATCGCAAAGATGTGGGAACTGCGCGGACAAGGCCTCAGCTACCACGGTGTAGCGGACAGGCTAAATGCTGAGGGGATCGCGACCAAACGGGGTGGAGTGTGGGCTAGCCAAACCGTGTGCAACATCTTGGAGTCGGTCAAAGCGGCGTGATCGGCGAGGAGACCCGGTTGCAATCAGTGATGCTTGCACATATTCTTATCGGTCACGGAAGTTCGATATGGAGATTCTGGTCCTCTTGTGGGTTGTGTGTGGAATCGGCGCCGCGGTGGTCGCCAATAATCGTGGTGCAAACGGGTGCCTCTGGTTCGGCCTGGGCGTTCTATTCGGTCCAATTGGACTGGCGTTCGCATTTACGGCAGGCGACACGAAATCCTGCCGCTTCTGCAAGAGCCAGATCCCCCAGGAGGCGCTACGGTGCCCGAAGTGCCACGCAGATCTAATGGCGCTCTCATCTGATGCCCGCGCGGTTAAATTCAACAGCGGTACTGGCTATGAGTGCCCGATCTGCAAACACGTGGTAGAGTTCGGTGCGAGATCTTGCCCAAACTGCAAGCAGGAATTTTACGTGGAACCGTCAACCACCTCAAAGGTATGTCCCGACTGTGCGGAGGAAGTCAAGGCGGAGGCTCGCAAGTGCCGATTCTGTGGCTACATTTTCGGCTAATGCTAGGGCGGTTTCGGGACACGGTATACTTAAGGGCATTTGGATACTGATGGATCTAGATCCCATTCGAGCCATTCTGCAAGCGCCGATGCGGTTTCCCTACCAAGAAGTCGCACTACATGGAGGAACATGACGGTATCTCTTGAGGACGCGGTTCGGCTGTTAATGAAGTGGAAAACCGAGGAAACTCCGGTTGGCGTGGTGGTCATTGCTGGGGCTTTATCAACTAGCTTTTCTGGGTTCATTTCTGATTGTTCTCCTGATGCTTTCACGGTCATAAATCTCACGGGCAAAGGTGAGCGGCTGGCAGAACTAACGGCTGGGATTAGGGAGAGACCTACCTTCGAGTACAAGGAGGTAAGGGAAGCACAAGAGCACATGCGTGCGAGGCTAGCGGGGAAAATCGCTAGTGCGTTAACTATCCGAATGGACAGCGGCCTCGAATGCACATTGTATGAATTCATAGGATGAACACGGGCTGCACAAATTCGCCAAAACCAAAGTGACCCCGGTTGCCCATACGTGGCAGGCACGGACACGGGCAGGCTTTTCAGCCCTTGCAGCCCCTACTGAACTGGGCCTTCCAGGTCGGCCAGAACCTCAGCCCGATTCTGGTTTCGGACCTTCTTTCCGGTGAGCAGGTCCTCAAGCTGGGCATCAATGTCCACACTCCGATACGTGCTACGTTCCTGTGCGCCGCGCAATTCGGCCAACGCGCGGGCCTCACCAAGTACAGATACAGCCGTGCGTATAGCCTGCATGGCGCTACGGGGATCACGGGCCTTAACAGCCGCAGCCAAGACGTTTTCCGCGACCGCATACAGGCTCTCCACGCGACCCTCAGCCCGTGTGATGTCACTCTCCAAACCTTCGGCCCGCTCCTGGGTGGCGGATTGAATCAAGCTGGTAATGTGGGCGTGGTGGCGGTTAACGGATGACTTGCTAACCCCAAACCTTGGGCGCTTGGCAAGAGTAGACCAGTAGGGCCCGGCTGAAGTAACCCATTCTGGGAACAGGACTGGGAACGGGAGCGAGATCTGGGGGCCATCATCCACGCCGGAGGCGCGTTTTTGTAGGAGTGAACGAGCAGGCGGTGTT
>JARLGM010000199.1 GCA_031292755.1 Candidatus Sulfopaludibacter sp. | reverse complement strand
ATCGTCGAAATGGCGAGGGGCAGGGTGCCCTGACCCGGCGGGAACGCGGGCAGGGTCACGTTCATCTGGTACAGACCCGGATAGCCCGGCGCCAGCCCGCTGTAGATCACGGTACCTTGCAGGCCTCCTACCAATACGACTGGCTGCGATACGGTGTTATCCGCGGCGGTCGCGCCCACGCCGTCGCTGACTGCGGTGGTCACCGCGCCCATTCCGGTCAGGTAGACCAGGACGGTTTCGCCGCCGATGGCGGGGGACGCGGCATTCACCAGGCTGTAATCGGCATGGAGGATGGCTCCCGGTCCGGTGCCGTTCTGGCTAATGGCGAACATGCCGGGCGCGGTGGGGGCGAGCTGCACCGTCACGGTGTTGGAAATCGCTCCATTGTTGGACACCGTGATGGCCGCGGTGGCGCCCGTGGCGGCGTAGGGCACCAGGCAGAAGATCACGTTGGGGCTCACGGCATAGATGGGCGCGGTCTTTCCGTTGATCTGGACACTTACGAAATTCAGCGCGGGCGGATAGGGCGGAGCGGCCACTTGCTGGCTTTTGGCCAGTCCCGTGCCGTACATGGCGATGAATTCACCGGGCGCGATGGGGTTGCCTGCCGGCGCGTAACTGGCCGCACTGACAACTCCCAGGGGGTTCAGAAACACCCCGGTGCCGCTGAGCGCGGGCATGCGGACGCCCACGTCGATTTCGAAAGCGCCGGGATCGTTGGGATCGATGCTGGAGAGCAGGAACAGGTTGCCCTGTCCGCCCAGCGCGGCCAGCATCAGCGCGGAAGGCACGCTGCCGGATCCATCGGCATTCAGCGAGTAGCCGTTCACGGCGGTGAAATCCAGATTGCCCTGGTTCAGCGCTTTCAGCCGTTTCGACCAGGTCAGATTGCCCGTGCCGCCGGGCGACGCGGAACCCGTGAAACCGACCACCGGCGCCTGGTCCGCCGCGTTAAATCGCAGGCCGGCGGCCCAGAAACTCTGACCGCTGCTCACGTTCCAGGAGGCGTTCGTCACGCCGGTCATCGCCTTCACGCCGATCAGGATATCGTGAGATCCGGCGCTCAGCGTGCCCCCGATCACCAGGTTTCCGTCCGCCGATACATAGATGTTGCGCGTGCCGGTCAGCAGCGCAGAGGTAGGATCCCCACCCAGCAACAGGGTTCCCGACCCATCGTTGTTCATCGCGTAAGTGCCGCCGGTCACCTGCTGGGTGGCAGGCGCACCGTCGTTCAGATTGGCGGCGTGGCCGTTCACGGCGATCGCCGCCAGCGTGCCGGAGGCCGCGGTGGTCAGGCTAAATAGAGTGTTCCGCGCGTTGGTGGAAGTGCCGCCCGGGAATTCCAGGGTGGCAGCCCAGTAGGGGCCGGAAAGGGCGCTCCCGGCGCCGGCGGGTGCGGGAATAGCAACGAACAAATCAAAGGTGTTGTCGCTGGATTCGGTGCTGGACCCGATCAGCGCCTCCGGCCCGAACCGGGCATTCTCTTTGTCGCCGCTGCGCAAGGGACTGTCCATCGACACGTTGCCCGCCGGGTCTACCGAGTAGGTCAGGGGACCGCCGGCCTGGGAAACCGGCGCCGCGGTACCGTTCACCTGCTGACCGGTAAAACTGAAATGGCCGGCACCGTCGAACGTCAAGGTGCCCAGGATGCTCCGCGGGTCGGTGATGCTGCCCGATCCGTCCGTGCCCAGGGAGATCTGCCGAAAGAAGAATTTCCCGTTTAATGAATGATTCGTAAGGGTTTGTGCCGGCGCCAGGCGAACTGCGAACAGTCCGGCCAGCAGCATCCACCGGCGCCCCATCAGAGTGGTCATAAGTTCTCACCCATAGTACGACGGGAGCAAAAAAAAATGGAACTTGCGCGGACTATTGGGGTTTGAAATGTCATAATAGCGCCATACGCGCTCTTGTAAGGAGGGTGAATGCGCCAGTCTCGGTGGCTTTCGGTTCTGAGTGGTTGTACGGTCCTGGTTTGTTCCGGTTTCCTGGTTCTCAGTGCCCAGGATGCCGTCCAACTCCCTGTGGCGCACGGGGAGTGTACCTATTTCGGGCCGCAACGGGAAACCTATGTGAAGCTCGCCCTGCGAGCCATGGGACGGCCGGGTGGTTCGGACCAGATGCTGGGCCGCCTCACCGAGCAGGTGACGCAAGCGCTGGCTTATGTGCCACCGGGAAGTCCGACTTATACCTACGATCAATCGCAATCGGCGGGCTCGATCGATTCCTACATCTGGGCCGACTTCAAGGCGCAGGGGATTACGCCGGCGCCGGCGACGACGGATTGGGAATTCGTCCGCCGGGTGACGCTCGACCTCACCGGCCGCATTCCCACGCCGCAGGCCGTGTTGACCTTCGTGGCCAACACCGATCCGCAGAAGCGCGCCAAACTGATCGACCAGTTACTCGCGGCCCCCGAGTGGGTGGATAAGTGGACTATGTTTTACGGGGATCTTCTGAAGAACACGGTCTCTTTCCCTAGCACCGGCCTGATCCGCTTCGCCGCCGGGCGCAATGCGTTTTACCAGTACATTCACGATTCGCTGGCCAATGGCAAGCCGTACAACCAGATGGCGAACGAACTGGTGACGGTATCGGCCACCAGCACTTACGACACCGGACATGCCAACTGGCTGGTGGGCGGCTGGATCTCCAACGGTCCTGTGCAGGACACCACAGACCAGATGACCGCCAATGTCGCCGACACCTTCCTGGGAATCAGTAATGTGAACTGTCTTCTGTGCCATAACGGCCGGGGACACCTGGATTCGATCAGCTTGTGGGCAGCGAACACGACTCGCTATCAGGCGTGGCAACTTTCGTCATACCTTTCGCACACGCAAATTGGCCGCGGCTATCCGGACTCGACAAATAAGAACGTGTATTACTGGTCGCTGCAAGACAACACTAAAGGTTACACCAACGACTATACGTTAAACACCACCACCGGCAACCGTCCGGCGCGTGTTGCCCCTTCCGGATGCAAGTCCGGCCAGCCCTGCTATTATGTGCCGCCGCAGTACATCTTCAACGGCGATGCACCCAAGACCGGAGAAGATTATCGGGTCGCCCTGGCGCGCGATGTCACCGGCGATTTCCAATTTGCGCGAGCCGCGGTGAACTATTTATGGGCGTACTTCTTCGGACAGGGCATTGTGGATCCGCCCGATAGTTTCGACCCGGCGCGGCTCGACCCCAATAATCCGCCTCCCGCGCCATGGACTCTGCAACCCAGTAATGCCAAGCTGCTGAACGCTCTCGCCGCGCATTTCATTCAAAGCGGCTACGACGTGAAGGCCATGATGCGCGAGATCGTAAACTCCAATACTTACCAGCTTTCCAGCCGGTATCCGGGAAACTGGAGCGCGACTTATCAGAATTACTTCGCGCGCAAATATGTGCGCCGCCTGTGGGCCGAAGAGATTGCCGATGCCATCATGCAATCCAGCGGCACGACTCCGCTTTATAAGTTGACCGGGTTCACCGATTCGGGTTATCCAACCTTCAGCTACATGATGCAACTGCCGGATGTGGTCAACGCTCCCTCCGATGGCACCATGTCGCCGTTTCTGGACAGTTTCCTGCGCGGCAACCGCGACGACCAGCCGCGCAAACAGGATGGTTCGATCCTCCAGGCGCTAAACCTGATGAACAGCCAGGTAGTGGAACCAAGGCTGCAAGTCACCGGAACGAATGCCAGTCAACTGCTGGTTAAGAACCTCAGTCTGGGAAACACGGATCTGATCAACACACTGTTCCTGAGCGTCCTTTCGCGCTACCCCACTCCTCTGGAGATGGACCAGGCACTTTGCCAGCTCGGCACACAAAGCGCCGGGACCGGAATGAGTTGTCCGATGCCCGCCAATCGCACCAGCGCCGTGCAGGATCTGGTGTGGTCGCTGTATAACAAGGTCGATTTCGTATTCAACTATTAACGGAGGAGGACGTCATGAGCAACGAACAGGACAAATGCAATTGCGCGTATAAGAAATACGGCTACGACAATAAGACGTTCTTCAACCGGCCCCATTGGACTCGCCGGCAGTTTTTTCAACTCGCGGGAGCGGGAGTTACAGGGTCTTTTCTGGCTCAGCGGTATGCCAAAGCGGCCGACGTCACCAATTCGGGGATGACTACCAAGAACACGGCGCAGAACGTGATCTTCATCCTGTTGGCAGGGGCGCCAAGCCACACCGACACTTTCGATTTGAAGGTAGTGCCGGGCGCCACGCCTTCCAGCTTTGCGCCGGAAACCGTGAACGGCGTCTTGTGGCCCACGGGGTTGCTGCCGAAGCTGGGACAGATGACCAGCCAGTTTGCTATTGTCCGCTCCATGAGGTCGCACGCCCTGGTACATACCCTCGGGCAGACCTGGACGCAGATCGGCCGCAACCCGGCGGCGGCGCTGGGCAACATCGCGCCGAATATCGGCAGCGTTGTGGCGATCGAGCGGCAGAGCCTGAATTCGATTTTTCCCACCTTTCTGGCGCTGAATTCACCGGGCGGGGTGACGCAGGGTTACTTTCCGGCGACCTACGCACCGTTCAAAGTCACTCCGGCCACCAGCGGGATCGCCAACACCACCAATCCGGACGGGCAGACGCGCTTCAACGGCCGGTTGACGCTACTGGACACCCTCGACGCACCGCTGCGCACGAACAGCCCTTACGGAACGCCGATGAGCGACTACAACGATTTTTACGAAGCCGCCAACCGGATGATGTACAACTCGGTAGTGAACCAGGCGTTTGGCTATACCAGCGCAGATAGCGCGCGCTACGGCAGTTCCGCCACGGGTAATGCCTGCCTGGTAGCTTCGCAGGTTCTGAAAGCGAATCAGGGCACGCGGTTTGTCCAGATCACCAGCAACGATGGCTGGGACATGCATGTCAATATCTATCAGGGGACCAACCTGAACCCCACGGTGGCGAACAACAAGGGCGCGATTCTGGATAATGCGGTTTCGGCGTTGCTGGGCGACCTGAATGCGAACGGTCTGTTGAGCAGCACGCTGGTCGTGATGGTGGGCGAGTTCGGGCGCACCGTCGGTCCGTTGACGGCGGCTGCCGGCCGGGACCACTGGCCGCAACAGTTCGCTTTCTTCGCCGGAGGGGGCGTGCAAGGCGGCGCCATCCTCGGCGCGACGAATTCCACGGGCTCGGACACGGTGGATTACGGCTGGTCGCAGAATCGCTACGTTTACCCCGAAGATATCGAGGCGACCATTTACTCCGCCATGGGAATCGACTGGACCACCGTGCGCCATGACGATCCGCTGGGGCGCGGGTTCAGCTATGTGCCGACCACCGATCCGGTGCAGTATGCCCCGGTAAATGAACTCTGGGGAAGTTAGTTCCCGTTATAGGCGCGCCGACGAGAATTTTGTTCCCGTTGGGTCGAATCATGCGGCGATCCTGAGACCGGCCTGCCCCGCGGCGACCGCATGCTCGTAGTCGTACACGTTATTGGTGGCCGGCTCGGTTCTCAATATTCGGTCGTCGCGCACGTACTGTTTGGCGAAGCCGTGGCCGTAATGACTGCGGATCACCGGATTGGGCAAGTCGAGATCTTCGATCACCGTCTGCAGCTTCCCCTTGTACTCTTTGGTCACTTTGCGGCCAAAGAGCATAGTGATCCAGCAACCGTTCGGTGATCTCATCCACCGCAGCCCGGCGATGGAAGATGAGGTTGTCGCAATACTCCACCTGCGAGAAGAACAGACGGTGCTGACAACCAGCATGCTTTCGTTCTCTGTCGGAGATGAATGGCGTGAATGCAGCTACTTCTGGCCGCACTTCAGCAGGTCCTGAGGGGTAAGCGAGTCGGCGAGTTCTTGCCGGCGCGCAGGGTTGCCGCCGTTCAGGAACCGCGTTGGTACACTGCTGAAATTCGATGCCTTCTTTCCGCATACGAATCGCCAGCCAATGGTGTTGGTTCAGGCAGTGCTTGAATTCCAGATGAGGGCTGTCGTTGTCCTTGTCTCCGATGGCCACCAGAATGCGAGCCGGTTTCCGCGCTTTCACGATTGCCACCACTTGGTCGGGTTTGGCATTTTGGAATTAGGGATCCAGAAACTTGTCGCGCCGCCTGTCGTCACCAGAGCCGTCGGGAGGATCGAGAATCGGAGCGCCCCCCTCGCGTACACCGCAGCTATTCTGACTCCTGACTTTTGACTTCCTCGACTCCCATATCCCGCAGGGATATCAAGGCGAAGCCTTGGCTAGTTAGAGCGCGTTCTCGCTACTTGCCCGGGTCTTGCGCTCCCATTCGTTTGCGCTGCTGCTGCTTCAACTCGTTTTGCGTGTCGCTCAGGTTCTTGGTCAGCTTTTTGATGCGATCGTTGGCCGCAGCGAGGTCTTTTTTGAGTCTGGCCGCATCGCTCCCCTGGGCCTGCGTGTCACTCAGACTCTTTTCCAATTTCTTATTGCGCTCTACCTCACTGGCGAGGTCCTTTTTCGCTTTCTTCGCCTGCTCCTGTTGCGCCTCCAGATCTGCCTTCAATTTGGCGACGGCTTCGGAATCATCCGCCGGGGCGGGGACGGCCGGGGTAGGGGCATGGCCGACAAAAGCGGCGCCGGCTCGAACGGGCGCTCCGGACTGCTGCTGAATTTCCAGGGTGACATCCACCTGTCCGCTGTCCCTCCCATAAGTGAAGGTGCCGCTCCGGAGGTGTTCCACATCCAGGTGAATCTCCTTGCCCGGCAGGCCGCCATCGGCGATCGTCAAGACACCAGAGGTGGCGTGTTGGATGGCCGGGGAGGAGTTGTCCCAGCCAATCTGCAACTGGCCGCCGGTATCGAAGGTGCTGAGGCGGAGAGCGAGGGGGGGAGCGGGGGCAGCGGCAACCGGCCGCGCGCCGCCCAGGAGCTTCGGCATCCAGACTTGCCGCGTCTGGAATCCGAAGGCGCCGGCGCCCAGCCCGATAGAAAGGAAGACCAGCACTTTGAGCCACAGCCAGGATCGCTCTTCCACGGCGACCGAGGCGAACCTCGGTGCGTCCAGGGGCAGTGCGACCACGGTGGGCGGAGCGGGCTCCAGCGGAGGCGCCGGCAAATCCGGAGCTACGTCGATCGCCGGTCCGGGGAGTTCCGGTCCTGCCTGCGGAACTACGGCCGCTCCGTCCCCCATCGGCGGAATCATGCCGGTGGGAACCGGACGGAGCGGCATGGCATCCAATTCGAATTCCTGGTAGGCCGCGGCGGCGTGAATGGCGCCGTCCGCCTCGCGGAAAAAAAATCCGCAGCGCATCGGCTGAAATGTGTGGGGCTTCATCACCAGCGCCACTTGCCAGGGTTCCGGAAAGAAACGATTGTGAATTTCCTGATCGGCGTCAGAAAGGAAGATCTCGCTGCGCGTGTGGGAATGGTACCATCCCACTGGCTGCAGACCAGCCGGGTTGGATTTCGAGGCGGCCAGCAATTCCTGGAGTTTGGTCTCGTCGTTCGCGGAGAGCACGAAGGAAGGTCCCATGGCATGTTCACAATCCAGCGCCATGTAGTCGGCGATCGTGACGCGCCGTTGGGTGTGCCAGCCCAGCAGGATACCCCCGATTTCAGCACCTCCGCGCGGCAGGGAGAAAAATGCATCTACTACGGCGAGGCGGATGTTATCCATCACTTCCGGCACGTAGGCAATCGTAAAAGGGCACTCAGGTGCGTTCCAGGTACCAGGTGCGGTCTCGGTTGGACTGTCGGGCATCTGCGCCGTACCGTTCCTATTGATTGTAGGCGATTGCGCGCCGCAAGTCGTACAGCACCCCCCCAAAAGATCTATGAGGTGCCGATTCCGCCCGGCTATAATAGAGGCGTGCCGAAGCCTAAAGAGCTCGAAGCGCGTCTCGAACGTACGGAGCAACAGTTGCGCCTGTTCCAGAAGATCAGCCGCTTTATGGTTCGGGACCTGAGTCTGCAGGATGTGCTGAAAGGCGTGGTGGACCTGATTGTTGAGTTCACCCAGTGCGATGCCTGCCTGATGTACCTGTTGGACGGCGAAGAACTGGTGCTGTGCGCGTCGAATACGCCGCATCCTTCCATCATCGGGAAAATCCGTCTCCGCTGGAACGAAGGCCTCACCGGGTGGGTGGCCCGGGAGCGGCGCTTGCTGGCCATCTCGCGCGAAGCGTACAAGGATCCACGATTCAAGAATTTCGGCGAATTGCCGGAGGATAGCTTCGAGGCCTTCCTATCGGCGCCGCTGATCGCGCGCAACCGGGTGATTGGCGTGATCAACGTGCAACATCGCTTGCCGCACCAGCATACCGGCAGCGAAATGGAAGTAATTACCACGGTCGGGGAACAGATCGGCTGCGTTTTGGTATTGGCCCGCATGACCGCCGCGGCGCTCGAATCGGCCAATCACGTGGAACTGGTTTTGTCTTCCGGACCGGTGCAGATGAAACAATAACCGTGCGCTTCTTATCGTCCCGCCCCATCGGCGCGGCCATGATGCTGGCCGCGACACTCCTTCCGGCGACGCTCCGGGCTCAACGCTGGCAGATGCAGTATTTTTACGACAAAGGCAAGTCTACTTTCAACATCACGGACCTGCAGTTCCTTTCCGACAAGCGCGGCATCGCGGTAGGCTTCATTTCCGACGGCCGGCGGCAGGATCCCACCAGTGTGGTCACCAGCGATGGCGGAGCGCACTGGCAGACCGTTGCGCTCAAGGAACTGCCCATTTCGCTTTTCTTTCTGAACGAATCGCTGGGTTGGATGGTGACCAATCACGGGCTGTGGCAGACTGCGGAGGCGGGCAAGAGCTGGCTCAAACTGCCGAAATTGCCCGCCGAAGTGGACCGCGTCTACTTCCTCGACGAAAAGCGCGGTTGGGGAATCGGCGGGAAGAAGACGGTGGTGCAAACCGTGGATGGCGGTCACGTTTGGACCAAACTGGCCGTGGCCGAGGAGCCTCCGGGCAATCCGCTATACAGCGCCTACAACTGGATCGCTTTCGCCACGCCGCTGGATGGAATCATCACCGGGTTTAACCTGCCGCCGCGCTTGTGGGGCCCCGATCACCCGGGCTGGCTGGATCCGCAAGCGACTCTCGACCAGCGCGATACGCCGCACTTGAATTATTCCCTGGTGACCCACGACGGTGGCAAGACCTGGCATGCCAACTCCGCTTCGCTGTTCGGCGAAAGTACGCGCATCCGGTTCGCCAAAAGCGGCATGGGGCTGGGGTTGGTGGAGTATTCGCAGATGTTCCGGTATCCCAGCGAGGCCTATAAGCTGGAGTGGAAGACCAACAAAAGCGAGACCGTTTATAGGGACACCAAATTCAGCGTCACCGACATCTGGCTCACCGGGGACGGGACTTCCTACCTGACCGGGACACTGTCGCAGGGCAAGTTGCGCAGCGTCATCCCGGGAAAAGTGCAGGTGCTGACCAGCAAGGATTTTGGCGCCTCGGGATGGGCGGAAATGCCGGTGGATTATCGCGCCGTCGCGACCCGCACCCTGCTGTCCGGAGCGGACAACCAGGACCTCTGGATGGCTACCGATAACGGCATGATTCTGAAGCTCGTGGCAACCAAAACAGAACAATAGCCCCGCGTTTTATCCACAGATAATTCACAGTTACAAGTCTGTAACAGCGTGCAAATACAACGAAAAGATCCTGTTGAAAACTGTCCGGAAACACAAACAAACGCGTTGACGAATAACGCCTTCGGGAGCATAGTGGAGGAGGTTCCAAGAGGTTTGAGGAACAGCGAGCCTCCGGAAACGTAGCGGACCAGGAACGGTGATCCGTAGACCAGACTAGTAATAGAACGCGTCTGCGGGGAGCGAGAGGAAATCGGGCGAATTCGGAAGGCGGACCGAGCGGCGGCGAACCCGGTGGAACGCTTTGATCCCGAGGGACGTAAAGGTCCCGAAGGGGAGCGGAAACTGGGAAAGCAGCCGGTGGAGTTGACTGGCAGTTCTGTAACGGGCTCGAAGCGTTGAAACGGCCTGAACCGGGGCGAACCGGTACAGGCGGTGGAGCAGAAGAGCCGAACGGGCGGAACGGCTGGCCAACAAAGACGTGAAGTAGCAGGTCGGGAACTTTGACCCCGGAATGGAGGCTCAGGAATGGGCACCCGTTGCGGGCGAGCGAAAGGCCGTTACGAACGTCCGGTTCCGGTCAGGAGAAGCACAGGCCGCGACGTGCCTGGAAGCTATGATCCGGTGGTTGGACAAACCAATTGCCGGGGAGCGGAAAGGCGAGGCGTTCGGCGCTCCGGATCGCAGTGCTCAGTGCCGTTGCATGCCGGCGGTGGGCAAGGCTGGGAATTGGATCACTTGGAACCATTTTCATTTCCCACCCGCCGTCTTCCCCCCTCCGGCTTCCGCCCGCACACGAGAAAGCAGGGCTACCGCGGTAAATCCGGGGTACCTCCGCAGTACTCGCGTGCCGTAGCGAAGGTTCTGCCAGAAATTGGCGATCACCTTTGGGAGCGATGGGAGCGAAGATATTGTTAGGATGCCGATCTGGATTCTTGCGTTCTTCCTGGCTGCCCAGGATCCTCGAACACAGACCTGCGCGCTTTCCGGGACGGTGGTGAACTCGCTGACGGGTGTGCCGCTGGGAAAAGTGGAGTTGCTTGCCCAAGGGACACAGCAGGGCGTCCCGCCGTTTTCGACTTTTACCGATGCCAAGGGCAATTTCGCCATGGTCAATCTGCCGCCCGGGCAGTACCGCCTGAAGGGTCATCGCAACGGGTACCTGGATTCGTATTATGGTGCCCGGCGGCCGGGCAGCGGCGGGACCGCGATCGTGCTGGAATCCGGCCAGGAGATGAAAGACGTGCAGGTGAAGCTGGCGCCTTTCGGTGCGATCTCCGGCACGGTCCGCGATACCGATGGCGAGCCCATGTCCGGCGCGGAGGTTGTGTTGTACCGGCAGTCATACGAAAACGGCCATCGTGAAATACGGCCGGCGGTCGAACTCACCACCGACGATCAGGGCCAATACCGGGCCAGCGACCTGGAGCCGGGGAAGTATTTCCTCCGTGCCGCGGCGAGATCGCGCAATGATTACGGTTTCATGACCCCGGTGGACCATTCGCGGAATCCGGCCGACACGCCGCCCGTGCTGCTGCCGACGTTTTTTCCAGGAGTGGTGGACCCGGCGGCGTCCCGCACGGTGGAAGTCGATGTGGGCGAGCGGCTTTCCGGAATCGATATCACTCTGGTGCGGAGCCGGGTGTTTCGAGTGACCGTGAAAGCATCCGGCGGGCCCGGAATTTCTCTCCGCGAAGCGTGGCTATTCAATGCGCCGCCGGGATTGCAGATGAAGACCCAAACCAGGAATCCGGCCGGCGATTTCGAGTTTTATGCCGTGCCTGCTGGTTCTTACACGCTGGAGGTCTCGGCCCAAGCCGATGAGGCTCTCGCGCGCGTTCCGCTGCTGGTCGGCGGAGACCTGGAAGGCGTACGGGTGACGGTGGGATCACCGGCTGAAGTGTCGGGCCGCGTCACCGTGGAGGGCAGCGACAAGGTGGAGACTGCGGGCGAGCGCATGCTCTTCGATAGCGGGACCGACAACATAGTCTCCTCCGTGATCGACCAAAAACACACGTTCACCCGCGAAAATCTATCCGGGGTACTACCAGGTCTACCTGGGCACGGGCGAGCTGAAGGCGATCGTCAAGAGCATTCGCTCCGAAGGCGTGGACGTTTACGAAAAGGGACTCATCGTCGCCGATTCCTCCAAGGCTGCATTGGAGGTTGTGCTGGCGGCGGAGGGCGGACAGGCGGATGGCGTGGTGCTCGGAGAAGACGACAAGCCTGCCCCGGGAGTTACGGTCGTATTGATCGCGGAGGAGAAACTGCGTTCGCGCTTCGATTCCTTTCATAATGCGACCACCGACCAGTACGGGCGCTATCGCTTCGAGAACATACGGCCGGGCGAATACAAGCTGTTCGCCTGGGACGATGTCGAGCCGTACGGCTGGTTCGACCCGGAATTTTTGAAGGTTTTCGAGGCGCGCGGGGAATCGATTACGTTACCGGCTGGTGGGCACAGCACGACCCAGCTTCATACCCTGCGATAAGGCCTACGATACCAGCGCCTGGGTGACTCGCGAGGCGAGTTGGTCGAAAGTCAGGATTTCGTAGAGGGACGAATCGCTCATGATGCTCTTGACCAGTGCCGCATGCATGGCATGGCCGGCGCGTTCGGCGATCACGTGACCCAGCAAGGGCTTGCCAAGCAGGGCGAGGTCGCCGATCAGGTCCAGCGCTTTGTGGCGGCAGCACTCATCGTCGGCCCGCAGGCCTTCGGGGTTTAGCACGCCCGCCTTGGTGAAGCAGACGGCGTTTTCCAGCGATGCGCCGCGGATCAGGCCCATGTCGCGCATCTGGTTCAGGTCCTGCTCCCAGCCGAACGTGCGGGCGAATGCCAGTTGCGACGCATAACGCTCGGGCGTGACCTCCAGTTCCAACGACTGGCGCCCGACGGGCTCGGGATAGTCGGTATCGCAAGTCAGGCGGAAACTCTCGGCCGGCAGGATGCTGATGCGCTTGCCCTTGTCCTCCA
>JARLGM010000198.1 GCA_031292755.1 Candidatus Sulfopaludibacter sp. | reverse complement strand
CCAGGCGATAGGGAGCCTGATTCATCAGTTCCGCTTCGAAAGCCGCACGAATGGAATTTACCTTCAGGATCGGAGTTCCAGGGCCATTGTGCTCGCGGTCAACGGAGCCGGATTCGCCGCCATGCAGATGGCCTCCGTAGCCCGCAAAGGTGATCAGATCAACCACGGAATATCACCCGAATTTTACCGCTCCCTGACGGTCGCGGCTTCTGATTGGGGTCCACCGCGATGCAGGGACCTACGACTGGTGGTAGTAGCGGCGGCGTTGCGATAGCCTGTTACTACTTTTTTCCGGACTCCATGTCTGAGGGGCCGCGAATTGACAACCACTTGTGAGGAGCCTGAGATTGAAAGCCTATTGTGCCCGTTCCTGCGTAATCCTGACCCTGTTCCTCCTTCCCATGGTGTCCCCGGCGCAAGATTTCCGGGGCAGCCTGCTGGGCACCGTAGCGGATTTGAGTGGCGGCCGGGTGGTTGGCGCCGACATTGTCCTGCGGGCCACGGACTCTTCGATGGAGCGGCAAACCAAGAGCGACAGCAGCGGTGAATTCCGCTTCAGCGATCTACTGCCCGGCGCCTACAAGGTGACCGTGCGGGCGGCGGGCATGGCAGAGGCGAGTTCCACGGTGACCGTGACGGTCAGCTCCGCGCGCGAAATCAGCGTCACGCTGAAACCGGGCGCGGCGCAACAGACAGTGAACGTGCAGGCGCTGGCGTCTTCCATCGTCACGCAGCCCATGGACACCAGCAGCGCGGTGCACGGCGGGGTAGTCACCGAGGAGGACCTGAAGACGATTCCCCTGGCTCAGCGGAGCTTCGCGAATATCGCCTACCTGGTTCCCGGCACCGAGCCAGTGGAGCCATCCGACCCTACCAAAGCGCGCATTACCGCGGTCTCCTTCGGCGGCAGTTCCGGACTCAATGACGTGCTCTCGGTGGACGGAGGCGACAATTCGGACGACTACATTGGCGGCTTCCTGCAAAACTTCTCGCCCGATGCGATTCAGGAATTCGCCGTGCAGACGTCGCAACAGGATGCGGATACGGGACGCACGGTGGGCGGTTCGGTGGTGATTACCACCAGGAGAGGGACGAAACTCTGGCACGGAGAGGGCGCTTTCTACGAACGCGCGGCCTCGCTCAATGCGCGTTACCCGATCGAGAATCCTGCGCCTCTGCCCAAACAGCCGTTCTCTCGGCAAAACTATATCGGCACGCTGGGTGGACCCATCGTAAAAGACAAACTCTGGCTTTTTGCTTCGGTGGAGGCGGTCCACGAAAATGCCAGCATCGCGTACAGCCCGGACAGCCTCACGCAGTTCCAGGCACTGGCCTCGCTGGCCGCGCAAGGTCTCATTCCGGGAGTCAGTTCGATACCCGTTCCTAACAACGTCACGGTGCCGTTCCGCGATTACATGGGTACGCTGCGCCTGGATTGGGCGCAGTCTTCCCGCTCGCAATGGTTTCTGCGCGCGGCGACCGACAACTACACCACGGATAATGCCTTCGTGCAGCAGGCTACACTTCCCTCTACCGGCGCGACCTCGCATTCCAACTATTGGAACCTGGTGCTGGGCCAGCAGTTCACCTTCAGCCCCAGGTGGCTGGGGTCTTTCACGCTGGGCGCCAGCGGATTGCGTCTGAGTGAGTCGCGCAATTCCGATCTCGGATTCGCGCTGGCCTTCCCGTTCAGTTCGACGGCGCAGACCATTTCCGGCTTCGAGACGTTCGGCGACAACCAGTTTGTCACGCCGATCACCGCTTTTCCCGTGCAGCGGGATCAGGAAAAGTACCAGATCAAGTACGACGTCATTCATTCTTCCGGACGACACACCACCAGGTTCGGCGTGGACTTCATCCACGAGCCGGTGCTGAGCGGGGCGCTCCCCTCCAACGCGGAAAGCCTCACTACGTTTGCGCGGAATCCCACGGATTACCTCGCGAATCCGCAGCAATTCGCGGTAGACCTGAACTGCGCGGCCACCGATACCCTCGCGGTAACAGACGGGACTACCTGCTCGAGCATCCCGGCGGGCAATGGCAGTTTCGCGCAGAACGTACAACGCCTGGGCGTATACGCGCAGGATTCCTGGCGGGTCACATCGCGTCTGACTGTGAACTTCGGGCTCCGCTACGATACTACCTTCGGACTCTTTTCGGCCTCTGGAAGATCGCAAGTAGACAATCCGGCGCTGCTCACGCTGCAAGCTTTGCAGGTGCCGTTCTTTCAGCATTGGGGCGCTCCCCACGATTACCGCAAGGCCATCGCGCCGCGGTTGGGAATTGCCTACGCGCTGGGCGCGGACCGAAGCACGGTCATCCGCATGGGCTTCGGATTGTTTTACAACGACCTGGCGCAGAACGGCTGGGTCACCGCGTTCCAAGCCGTCAATCAGGCGCCGGCGCCGTGCGCGAATCCGGCGGATGCGGGTTGTCTTCCGGGCTCGGCCAACGGCGGCGCTGGAGCACTCATCGATCCCGCCTACAAGACGCCCTATGCGCTGCACGCCACCGCCGGCGTAGAGCACGCTTTCAATTCGCATTGGATGGCCTGCGCGGATTGGACTCACGAGGAAGGTGTTCATGCTTACCGGCGGTACCAATACCAGGCCGGCTACACGCTATTCTCCCCGCTCTTCGCGCAGGACGCCGCCACGCAACAGGCAAATGTCCCCGACATCGCGGTATTCCGGACTGACAACCGCTCCCGGTATGACGCCCTTTCGCTCCATCTGCAGGCCAATGTCTCGCGCTTCAGCCTGATCGTGAACTATACGCTGTCGAGTGCGAAAACCTGGGGTTGTGTTCTGGGGGAACTGTTCGACTACGTGAATGGCGTCTGCGATCCGCTGCGCGCTTTTGCCCAGGGAGATTACGGCCCATCCGGAGAAGACGTCACCCACCGGCTGGTTCTGGCGGGAACCGTTCACCTCCCGAGCGGGTTGGAAGTGTCGGTGCTAAGTCAGGCCGAGAGCGCCCGCCCCTTCACGCTGACGACACCGGTGGACGTGAACGGGGTGGGAGATGCGCTGAACAATCGCGCCGTAGTGAATGGCGTTCAGACATCCCTGGATCAATTCCGGGGCACGCCGTATCTCCAGACGGACCTGCGGATCAGCCGGCCGTTCCATTTCAGGGAGCGGTGGCAGGTGCTCCCTTTTATCGAGATGTTCAACGTGTTCAACCGGAACAATCCCGGAGCCAACTTCGTCACCAATCTGGCGGCATTGCCAACGCCGGTGAATAACCTGGCCAACGCAACGGCATTTTGCCTCAACGCGGATTGCTCCCAGACGAAGCCGATCACGAGTCTGAATCAGTTGCGCGTGCCGGCCGGAGGCCTAGGCGATTTCTTCGGTCCGGGCACGACGGTAGGTATTCCCTTTGCGGCACAGATCGGAATCCGCGTGAGCTTCTAAGGCCGGACCTGTTGCGCGGAGCCTTCTTCGGCGCCGCCGCCCGGTATCTCGACCAGCAGATCGACATCGCCCAAAGAGGTGACCAGGGTGAAATTCAGACCGGCCGCCAGTGTCTCGCGACTCCAGCGAAAAGGCAGCCCGGGCGGAACCCCGCGCAGGTATGGTTGATGGTCCGCCAAGGCTGACACCAGCTTGTCCAGGTTCGCCGGAGAGCGCTCGTCGACGATGTCGAGATCCTGCGTGAGACGGGCCGAACCATGCGCGATTGCCGCAGCGCCGCCCACCACGATGAACGCTACTTCGTGCCGGCTCAGTGTAGCGAGCAAGGCGCCGAAATCGGTCATGGCTTCGCTTGCCGCGCCGCTCGTCCCGCACGCCGCAGTTCCTCGGCGAAGCGCGCCAGGGCCATGGCTTTTCGAAAACGCTCTTCCACGGTGAGCCGCAGATTCTCGCGGATGAGCGTCCGGTCGATTCCGCTCTTATATGCCTGCACTACCGCGTTGAGGCTGGAGCGTTGCCATTCGTCCATGCTCCTATCTTAGGGCAGCGCGCGAAACCGGCCAAACGCACCACACGTCCGATCGGCAAGAAGCAGAGGCGGATTTCCTGGCGGTGAAAGGATGGCTGCATCCAGCGCCGGGCAAAGGGCGGTGCAGGCAGAGGTCAGCGTGCCCGTGGTGGCGCATCCGGCACCTACGTTGTTCAGGAAATAACACCCCGTCCTATGCCACATCCGGAACGTAGCGGGCGGCGGAGGGGCGGGATGGCGCCGCCACGGGGAGCGCCATCGGGTCGAAGCTGAACCACTCGGCCAGGACCTCGTCCGGTATGCGCCGGCGAGCCATGATCGCGCGGCGGCGGGCCAGCGTCCGCGGCAGGCATTGGGCGATGTGCCAGAAGGCTGCCAGCGAGGTGGGCTCCCAGAATATGGTGGCCCCCACCACCATCAGGTCGCGCCAGGTCATGGCCAGCCAGTGCCGGCGATACACGCCGGCGGTAGCGTTCTTGATGCGCATCAGGAACCGGTTCTTCACCGAGTGCATGTTGACCATGGCGGGCAGAGAGCGGCGATTGGCGGGGTTTGCCGTCCGTACGTGAAACGCAGTTGCGGCCGGTACGTACAGGCAGCGCCAGCCCATCAGCATGGCGCGCCAGGCTACGTCGGCATCTTCCCGGTAGATGAAGAAATCGCGATCGAAGAATTCGCCATCCAGCGAAATGTCCTCGATCATCTCGCGCCGGTATAGTGCCGCCGCGGCGGTAGCGCCGAAGACGTATTCCGCGCGATCGAACTGGCGCTCATCGGCCTGATGCCAGCCGCGGTCGAAGTGGCGCATCGCCGGCGTGAAGTAGATGCCGGCGGAGTCGATTCTCGGACGCGGCAGCGGTTCGAACCCCGGTCCGATGGAGAGCAGTTTGCCGCATACTGCGCCCGCCCTGGAATCGGCGCGTCCGGCGTCGAGCAGGTTGCGCAGGAATCCGGGCCGCATGAGTACGTCGGGATTCAAGGTGAGCACCCACTCGGAGTCGCCCGCGCGAATGGCCCGGTTCTGCCCTTCGGCAAAACCCAGGTTGCACGAGCTATAGATGGTCCGAACCGTACGGCATTGCAACTCCTCGAGAATTTCCCGGGTGTTGTCGGTGGAAGCGTTGTCCACCACAATGATTTCCAAGGTCACCCCTTCCTGCCGAAGCACGGATTCCAGGCAGCGCCGGATGTACCGGCCGCTGTTACAGGTGACAATGGTCACGCAGACTTTTTCGTGGCTCATTCCGATTGCTATCACAAAGACCCGGGAGGTAGGCGTTTCCACTACACTGAGGGGGCGGCAAAAAAAAAATCTTTTAAAAAGTCATTCCAGGTGTAGTTGGCAGGTTGGGGTCAAGGGTCTTAGGAGTGACTTGTGAAGATGTCCGCGTCCATCTTCGGTGACCAGTTCGTGGGGATTCTCCGTCAGGAAAATACTGCTACGCCTCTGCAAACGCTTGTGGCTCAACTGTTTGAAGAGTCGCGGGAAGACGTTTACCGCTACCTGTTGACGCTCGGCCTGCATCCGCCGCTGGCGCAGGAGACGGTGCAGGAGGTGTTTCTCCGACTGTATGCCAGCCTCAAGAAAGGCGAAAAAATCCAGAACCCCAGGGGCTGGGTGTTTCGGGTAGCGCACAATCACGGTCTCAAGGTTCGTGCCAAACAGCACAGCGAAGAGCCCTTCGATCCCGCTCTGGAAGCCAGCTTACCGCACCCTTTGGCCGGCGCCGAACACGAATTGATCGAGCGCGAGCGCATGGCGGGGTTCCGGCGCGCGGTGGAAGGTCTTTCGGAACAGCAGAGGCGGTGCCTGTCCCTGCGCATGGAAGGGTTGCGATATCCGGAAATCGGGTCTGTGCTGGGCATCAGCGCATCGGCGGTAGGGGAATTCCTGAGGCGAGCCGTAACGCGGCTGAGGAAGGTGCGCAATGAGTAACTCGTTCACGCACCATCCGGACGATGGGGTCCTGCTGCGCTACATCGATGGCGAATTGACCGGCCGCAAGGCGCGTCAGGTGGAAAAGCACCTGGAGGCCTGCTGGCAGTGCCGCACCGAAATCGAGGAACTGAAGGCGACGGTGGCGGAGTGCATTCGCTACCGCAAGAACGTGCCTGCTCCGCCGGATCCCTGGGGCGACCTGTCCCGCGGCTTTGCCCGCATCGACGATTCCCTGGGCGCCGAGCCGTTCCTGACGAAATTACTCCGGCCGGCGGCCTCCTTGCGGTGGAGTCTGGCGGCGGCGGCTGTATTGGCGCTGGTTTGCGGCATTTACTACCAGTTACGCGAGACGCCTTCGGTTCAGGCGGCCACGCTGCTCCGGCGGGCGGTGGCGGCGTCGGCGGCCCGGCCGGAGCAAGCCCTCCGCCGTGTGCGCTTCCGGAGCGGCTCCCAGCAGTTTATTCGGGCCGTGGCGGCGGGCAAGCCGGAGGCCGCCCTGCCGCAGACCATGCAAGCGAAATTCCTGCGGGCGCATTACGATTCCACCGAACCGCTGAGCGCCCGGGCATTCCAGGCATGGCGCGATAGCGAGCCGCAAAAGCAGGATGACGTTTCCACCGTGGCCGATCCCCAGGCTCACGGCGGAAACTGCTACCGGATTCGTACCACCGCGGCCACCGGGGATGTGGCCGCCGCAACTCTGATGCTGCGCACCGCCGACCTGGTTCCGGTGGAGGGCCTGCTCGAGTTTCGCGATAACCAATGGATTGAATTCAGCGAGTTCACGGAATCTCCGGATCGAAGCACTAATGCCCTTTCTGCTTCGGACGTAGAGGTTCCGGAGCGGCTGGCCGTTCCACCAAGCCGGCTAGCCGTGGTTGCGCCCAGGTCATCGGCCTCAGTCTCTGACGAGTTGCAAGTGCTGTCTGCGCTGCAAAAAATTGGGGCCGACCTGGGCGATCCGATTCATGTGACACTGACCCCGGACAAGGTATTGGTGAGCGGCGAAGGCGTTGCTCCGGAGCGCCGGCAATTGATCCAGCGTACACTGGAGTCAATGCCCAACGTCGCGGTTCAATTCACTGAGCCTGTTGCCGCGCCGATCCCCGAGGGCAGTGTGAGTTCCCCGCCCGCGCCGTCCGGTACCACGCGCGCGGTGGCGCCGGACAGCAAGATCCAAAGCCGTTTGGAAGAGCAACTGGGCGGACCGGCCGAATTCGAGCGGTTCAGTTCCCAGATCCTCGATGTGGATGACGGCGCAATGTCGCATGCCCACGCCCTGCGTAATCTGGCCCGGCAGTTCCCGGCAGCGGCCGAAGCGGGTTTGAGCGTCTCGGACCGGCATGTGTTGCGGGAGATGGCGCGCGAAAATGCGACCGCGCTGTCGGGTAGCGTCAACACGCTACAGCGTCAACTCCGTGGGGTGCTGACCTCTTTGGGCGGCAGGGCGGCGCCGCCGGGCGTTTCGCCGCTGGTTTCGTGGCAGGCATCGGCCGAAGATCTGTTTCGCGACTCGCAGCGCGTGCAGGTGCTGGTTTCGGTTCTGCTGGGGGTGACGTCCGGACAGATCTCCGGCGAGTTGCCCGCGAATCTGCTCGGCGCGATTTCCGAACTCCGCGCGAACGTGGACCGCTGCCAACAACTTCTGGCTCAGGAGGGCGGGGGCTGAGTTCTTGCCGCCCCGGCGACCGGCCACCCTCCTCCTCTTCCTCCTATCGGTCGCTGTACCGGCGGCGGCCCAGGACTATTCCACGCTTTATGGCCGGGTTGCCGACGTCTCTGAAGGTGGAATCGCTGGCGCTGCCATCTCCGTCGTAAACGAAGATACCGGCACGCGCCGCGCCGCGCGATCGGAGTCGGATGGCGCGTATTCGGTCAGTTCCCTGGAGCCGGGCAGCTATACTGTGACCGTCCGCAAGGAAAGCTTTCGCCCGTTCATTCGTTTCGGCGTGCGGCTGGAGGCCAACTCGGCCACGCGCGCGGATTTCGTCCTGCTGGTGGGCAGCATGCTGGAGAGCATCACGGTGCACGGCACGGCTCCCACCCTGGAGCGCGCCGACGCCTCCACGGGAACCGTGTTCGAGCACGAGGAGATCGATCGTCTGCCTCTGAACGGCGGGGGACTGCTGGGCCTGCTGGAGATGGTCCCCGGGACCAACGTCACGCCCGCCACGCGCGGAGAGGCCGGGCAGTTCACCACCAATGGCCAGCGCCCCAATGCCAATTACTTCACGGTGGATGGTGTGAGCGCCAACAACGGAATCACGGCGGGCGGCCTGCCGGCGCAGTCTACCGGCGGGACGCTGCCGGCGGTGAGCGCCTTCGGCAGCATGGATGCGCTGATCAGCCTGGAAGCGGTGCAGGAAGTACACGCCCAAACGTCCACTACCGTGGCCGAATTCGGTCGCTTGCCCGGAGCCAGCATTGCCCTCAACAGCCAGGCCGGCGGCAACGAATTTCACGGCTCCACGTTGTACCGCCTGCGGAACGAACTGCTCAGCGCCAATGACTGGTTCGCCAACCAGGCCGCCCTGAACCGTCTGCCCCTGCGTTTGAACGGTGTGACGCAGACCATCGGCGGCCCTATCAGGCGCAACCGCACCTTCTTCTTTCTCTCTTACGAGCACATCGCTCTCAACCAGCCCTTCGTATGGGCCCAGCCGGTGCCGTCGCTCGCCATCCGCCCGACCTTCGAACCGTGGGGACAAGCCGCAGCCAGCCTGTATCCCGCTCCGAACGGAGCCGCGCTTACCCAAAACGTAGGCATCTGGACGGGACATACCAACCAACCGGCCGGGCTGAACACCGGCGGAATCCGCCTGGACCAGGCCCTCACCTCCCGCATCACGCTGTTCGGGAGATACAACGATTCGCCCTCCACCAATCAGTTCGGCAGCCCGCAGGTGAACCGGCTGGACCTCCGCGCGCAGAGCCTCACCCTGGGAGTCAACGCACGGCCCACGAGCAACCTCACGGTTGATGTGCGCGTCAACGAGTCACAGTCGCGCGCGGATTCACTGTGGACTCCGGAGTGCGCGTTGCAGTCTCTGACCACGCAGTTTCTCAACGCTACCCAATCCTGCGATTACCTGGTGCGCCTGACCATTAACGGCATCGGGCAATTGGAATCCGGCCGCGAGGGCGACCGCCGGCAGCGCCAGTTTCAAACGGTGGGCGCCCTGACCTTGCGGCACAACAACCATTCGTTCGGTCTGGGTGTGGACTATCGCCGGATTACCGCGGTGCGGCGAGACCCCACCGGAACGCTCTCAGTGATCGCCGACCAGGTTACGGATCTCGCCAGCAGCCGCAATGTCTGGCAGGGCACCCAGAGCGCGGTGAACTCCACGGCGCAGGTGCAGGAGTTGTCCCTGTGGATGCAGGATACCTGGCAGGCTACTCCGCGGCTCACCATCGCGGCCGGTCTTCGCTGGGAATTCAGTCCGGCGCCGGTGCCGCTCGATCCGTTCTCTGTCTATAATCCCGAAACGCAGTTGTTGGACACCAAGTCGGGCCAGCCGCTGTGGCCCACGTCCTATCGCGATTTTGCGCCGCGCCTGGGCGTGGCCTGGCGATTGACGAAAGACAGCCGCACTGTACTGCGCGCGGGCGGCGGCCTCTACTACGATTCCAGCATGAGCATTGCCACGGACATTCTGAATGGCGGACCGCTGAACATCGTGGATTTCCGAAGCGGGATCCACGCACCCTTCAGCACGGACCTGACTTTCGGCTTCATGCCGGGACTTTCTCTTCCGGAGGTGGAGCAATGGAACGTCTCGCTGGAGCGCGCTTTGAGCACACACGATACGGTTTCGGTGGGCTACGTGGGCACGGCCGGGCGAGGCCTGATCCGGCGGGAAGTCGGCCTGGACAACACCAATTCCTTTACGGCGCTGACAAACAACGATGGCGCGTCGGACTATGACGCTTTGCAACTGCAGTACCGGAGGCGTTTCCAGCGCGGCCTGGAAATCCAGTCCTCGTTCACGTGGGCGCACTCGCTGGACAACGATTCCAGCGATTCGTTCCTGATGTGGGCCGGTCCGGGTTCGCCCCCGTCCAACGATCACGCTTCTTCCGATTTCGATCTGCGCCACTCCTTCACCGGCGCGATCAGTTACGAATTGCCGCGCAAGTGGCGCACGCGTTCCGCGCGGCGCCTGCTGGGCGGATGGCGGGCCAGCGGCATCGTGCGCGCGCGCAGCGGGTTTCCCATCACCATCCAGCAAAGCGAAGACTACATCGGCATTAACCTGATTAATGCATTCCGTCCGAACCTGGTTTACGGCCAGCCTCTCTGGTTCGGCGATTCGAATTCGCCCGGCGGACGGCGGCTGAACCCGTTCGCGTTCGCCCCCACGTCCGCCGCGCAGCAGGGCTCGCTGGGCCGCAACAACATCGCCGGGTTCGGCATGTGGCAGGCGGACCTGGCACTGAGCCGTGAGTTTCGCGCCGGCGATCGCGCGGGCTTGCAGTTGCGCATCGAAGCCTTCAATGCGCTCAACCACCCGAATTTCGCGGATCCGGTGAAGGTCATGGACAGCCCCATGTTCGGCCAGTCGTCATCCATGCTGAATACGGAACTGGGGACGGGAAGCCCCGGCAGCGGCCTCTCTCCCATCCTGCAATCCGGCGGACCCCGCGCGTTGCAGGTGTCTGTCCGCTTCCACTTCTGACCCGTGAACAAGGCGAGAACACTTCCGGCCGCTCTGCCCCTGCTCCTGGCCGTGCTGTTCTTTCTCAGCTTCGCTTACCCGGGCCTGCGGGCGTATTTCACGGGTGACGATTTTATGAATCTCCAGAAGATGCACGGCTACTTCACCACGCCGGTGGCGCGCGTGGCGCTGGAGGTTTTCAATCCGCTGAGTTCGTCCTATCGCCCCATGGGCGGGCTGTTTTATCGCGCTCTGTACGCCGCGGTGGGGTTCCATCCGCTGCCGTTCCGCTGCGCCTGCTTTGCGCTGCTAATCGTGAATCTGCTGCTTGCGTATCGCCTGCTGCGATTCCTGTCGGGCTCCACCGAAGCGGCCCTGCTGGGCACGCTGGTGTTCAGTTATCACGCCGAAATGTACGGCCTCTATTTCAACACCGGCACCATCTACGACATCCTCTGTTTCACGTTCTTCACTTTGGCCCTGCTGCTCTACGTGCGCTACCGCCGCGAGTTCGGAGGATTGCCATGGCAGGCGTGGGCCGGCTTGATGGTGCTGGATCTGCTGGCGCTGCAATCGAAAGAGATGGCGTGGACGCTGCCGGCGATCCTGTTGCTGTACGAGGTCCTCTATTTCTGGCGGGCCAGGCGGTCTCGCCTGCCGGGTTCCGTGGCACCGGCGCTTGCCACCGGTCTTCTGACTCTCCTTCCCCTGTTTCCGCGCATCCTGGGCCGCACGGGTTTAACCTCCAGCCCCTTGTACCATCCCAACCTGTCGCCGGGCTACTTTCTGGCAAACTGTGCGCACTACTGGAGCCTGATTTTCTATGCGCCGGACCGCATCGGCGTGACACTCATGCTGGCCATGTGGACCGGCATGGCTCTGTCCGCCGCCTTCTTCCGCAGCCGCGCCATGGGGTTCGGCCTGCTGTTCTGGATGATCGGCATCGCTCCGGTGGCCGTCATCCAACCGCGTGCCGGGTATGTGCTGTACCTTCCCATGCTGGGGCTGGCGCTGTACGCCGGAGTGCTGGCATCGCGTCTGCGAGAGTTTGTGACCGCAAGCAGGGTTTCCCAGGTTTGTTTGTTCGGCCTGCTGGCCGCCGGTCTGGCCTTCGCCCATGCGCGCCACCGCGCGGTGTATGCCGGGACTGTTGCAGTGCAGAGCGAGACTCGCGGCCTGGTGGTTCAACTGCGGCGCATGCATCCCACGCTGGCGCGAAAAGCGCACGTGCTGTTCGTCGAAGACCCCTTCGCTGACGAGTGGCTTCTGGAATTCCTGTTTCGCCTGTTGTATGACGACCCCGATCTGTGGGTGGACAGCGCGGCCCTCCACCCCCACGCGCGGACGTACGAGTATGTCTTCCGCTATGCCGGAGGAAAGCTGGAAGAGTTGCCGCCCCGGCTTTCGGCCTGCACGCCGCAGACGCTGCCCGCCGGTCTTACCGACGATACCAGCCCGCTCCTCTGCTGGGACGGCGATTGGATCACGCAGCGCTTTCCCCAACCCATCGGGGGGACCCTGACGTACGCCGGCGATGCGGGCGCGACGGCCCGTGTCGCCTTTCGGGGAACCACCCTGGAGTACCTTTGCACCAGGGCGTTCAACCGCGGGCTGGTGGATATCGCCATCGACGGAGTGCCGCGCGGCACGCTCGACCTGTACTCGCGGGACACGGTCTGGCAGGCTCCGTTCCGTTTCGATGGCCTTTCGCCAGGCGAACACACCGCCGTGCTGCGGGTGCTCGGGCGGCACAATCCCGCGGCCACCGATTCTATTGTGGACGTGGATGCGTTTCGGGTACAGTAGGCCGCACGCTGGTGACGATGCCCCCGATGCGCCCCGTGAAGCGCTCCGTGCTCCAATCGGGCTTGACGGCAATACTGTTCAGTTGAGGGACGCGAGCCTCCGGAGTTGCAGCAATTTCTGGGCGCCCCGTCCAGAGGGTCGGCGTCCTACGTCGGCCGGCGCAAGTGTTTATCGTTCCTAATCCACAAATTCCAAGGCAAATCCACGGGTCGCCCTCAATTCTCCGTCGGCCTCTTTTCAGCACTATCGATGACCAAGTGTTCAACCGGCGCTTTCGAATTTCGGCTCTGCGCAGGAATCCGACAATCTGCCCGAAAGGCTAGCTTTCTCAGAGAGG
>JARLGM010000197.1 GCA_031292755.1 Candidatus Sulfopaludibacter sp. | reverse complement strand
GGCCCGCCTGCGCCCCTGCTCCGCCCCGGCCTGCCCCCGGTCCACGGCCGCCGCCCGCGGGAGCCAACATGCCGCCGCCCCCGCGGCCCGGATACTTCAGGAGGACATTATTGTCCGCCGTCAGATAGCTTCGGAATTGCACGCCTCCGTTGACATTGCGCGTACCCTTGGACTCGAACTTCAGCATGAAGTCCGAAAGTTCGCCGCCCTGCCAAACCAGGTAGATCGTGCCGGTCGGTTTTTCGCACGTGGGCTCGACATAGATCGAGCCATCTTTGACGCCCCAGTATCTGGTGTCGCCTTCCCAGCCGTTCAAGGTCTGGCCGTCGAACAACGAAACCCACCCGTCGTTCTCCGCGTAATCGAACGGCTGCCCGCCTTGTCCGAAGCCGCCGCCGCGGCCCGCCGCGGGTGGCTGGCCGTTCTGCGGAGCCGTCTGCGGCGACGATACCCACGGCGCCAACAGAAACAGTGCGCCGAGTCCGCCTGTGATCAACCGAGTGCATGTTTGCGTCATATTCCCCTCGCTGTCATGGAAAGCCCTAAGAGTCTTGAAACGATTCAGAATTCTAATGGAATTTTTCAGTCACCGCAACAGGCGGGGTAAGAAGACGTGTGCGACTAGACCTAGTGTATGCGTACTTCAGGCAGAGCCGTGACCGTAAGGGAGCGGTTGCCGCACACACTGGCTACAGTTCGTGAGACTCGAACACGTTCATGGGGTCACCCTGCCCGGCGACGACATACTGTATGGCCGCCGAGACGTATGGTGTGCCCATCGCTTACGGTTCGGTTCGTCTAGCCTCATGCCGTTCAGACGGCGGCTGGCGTAAGCTTTGAAATCGCCCATGACTCGCTCCGGCGGAACCTCCGCTTCCACCACCGTGTGCACCCAGCCACGATGCACGCACACCTCCTGAATCGCTTCCAGCACCGCATCGTGACGGATCTGGTCCAGGCGATAGGGAGCCTGATTCATCAGTTCCGCCTCGAAAGCCGGACGCATGGAATCGACCGTCAGGATCGGAGTTTCAGGGGCATTGTGCTCGCGGTCAACGGAGCCGGATTCGCCGCCGTGCAGATGGCCTCCGTAGCACGCAAAGGTGATCAGATAAACCACGAAATATCACCCCAATCCTACCCCTCACGGTCGCGCCTCTGATTGGGGTCCACTGGACCCGGTAAGAAAACGATCGGGCCTAAGCCGTCACGTGCACGCTGGTCGTCTTGATCACCGCGCAGATCGCCTCGCCCGCCATCAGCGCCAGTTCGGCCGCGGACTGCGCCGTGATGAGCGCCACCAGCGGCAGGCCGCAGTCCAGTTCCACGCGCGCCAGCGGACCTTCCAGCGTCACCGACACCACCGTGCCGTTGAGGCGATTGCGGGCGCTGGAACTCTGCGGACCGGGCCGCGTCAGCACCACGTCTTCGGCGCGAACGCAAGCGAACACCGGACCTTCTTCGCCCGCATCCATGCAATACAGGCGATGATCGCTCACCTGCAATACCAGCAGGCCCCCTTCGCGGAACGCGGTCACGGCCGGGAGAACGTTCTCGACTCCCACCGATTGCGCTACCAGCGCGTCGGCGGGCCGGCGAAATACCTCCTGCACCGGACCGGCCTGACGAATGCGGCCCTCCACCATCACCGCCATCCAATCGCCCAGCGCGATAGCTTCGGCGCGATCGTGCGTCACCACGATACTCGGAATGCCGCTCGCCAGCAGGATGCGCCGCAATTCGTGCCGCGTGCGCAGGCGCGTGGCCGCGTCCAGGGCCGAGAGCGGCTCGTCCAACAACAGCAGGGAGGGCTCCGCGGCCAAAGCCCGCGCCAGCGCCACCCGCTGCTGCTGGCCGCCCGAAATGGCGCGTGGCTTGCGGGCCGCCAGGTCAGCGAGGCCGAAGCGTTGCAGCAGTTCGCCGCCGCGCGCGCGGTCCGCCGCATACGCCACATTTTCCAGCACGGTCAGGTGAGGGAACAGCGCATATTCCTGAAACAGGAATCCGGCGCGGCGTTGCTGCGGCGGCAACAGGATGGCGCGGCCGGAATGGAACCAGGTTTCGCCGCGAAACAGAATGTGCCCGGAATCGGGCCGCTCCAGGCCGGCCAACATGCGCAGCAGGGTGGTCTTTCCCGCCCCGGACGGGCCGAACAGCACCGTCACAGGGGCCTGATCCAGCGGCAGGCGAAGGTCGGCGTCCACGATCCGGAGGGAACACCGGCAGATCAGTTCAGCGGCCATACCGCTCCCATGCGGCGCTGCCAGGCGTAGGTGAGCGCCAGCACGGCGAAAGAGAGGGCCATCAAAAACAGCGAGGTCTCCGCCGCGCCCGTATAGTTCAGCGCCTGCACCTGATCGTAAATCGAAATCGAGACCGTTCGCGTAACGCCGGCGATGTTGCCGCCCACCATCAGCACCACTCCGAATTCGCCCATGGTGTGGGCGAAGCTGAGGATCACGCCGGTGAAGATGCCGCCGCGCGCCAGCGGGACAATAACCCGGCGGAACGTGGCCACGCGTGAGACGCCCAGACACCACGAAGCTTCGATCAACCGCCGGTCCACCGCTCCAAATGCCGCGGCCACGGGTTGGACAGTAAACGGCAGGCTGTAGAGCACCGAGGCCAGCAGCAGGCCTTGAAATGAAAACGGCAGCAGCCCGCCGGTCAACCGTCCGTAGAGCATTCCGATGGGGCCGTGCGGTCCGATCGCCAGCAACACGTAGAGGCCCAGCACCGTCGGCGGCAGCACCAGCGGCAACGCCACTACCGCCTCCACCAGAAACTTCCAGCGGCGCCGCGAAAAAGCCAGCCAATAAGCCAGGGGCAGTCCCAACGCCAGCAGAATTGCGGCGGTGGCCGCCGACAACCGCACGCTCAACCAGATGGCTTGCCAATCCATGTCAGTTCGCCGGTAGGGAGAATCCGTATTGTTGCAGAATCTGCCGGCCGGCAGTGCTGGTCAGGTAGGTGCGGAACGCCGCCGCCGCCGAGGAAGACTGGGCTCGTTTCAGAATGACGCCGCCCTGCCACATACGCGGGTACGCGTCCAGCGGTACTTCCCAATAGCGCCCCTGCGGCCGCACCGGGGGCGCCACGGCCAGCGAAAGCGCCACAATTCCCGCTTCCGCCGCGCCGCTCTGCACGAACTGCAAGGTCTGCGCGATATTCTCGGCCAGAACGATTTTGCCTGCGACGGCATCGTACACGCCGAAATGCCGCAGGGCCGCTTCGGCTGCCTTCCCGTACGGCGCGTGCGCCGGATTCGCGAGAGCGACATGCTTCACCGCCGGATCTTCGAACACCTTCATTTGCAGGCGCGCCACGTCCAGCGGCGATTGCGCCGGCGCCCACACCGCCAGCCGTCCCACGGCATAGGTAAAAAGCGACTGAGGAAACGCCAGGCCCTGCTGCGTAAGCTGACGCGGATATTCCAGGTCGGCGGAAAGAAAGATATCGAACGGCGCCCCGTTCCGGATCTGCGCGTAGAAATTCCCCGAAGAGCCGTAGACGATCTGCGTTTGCACTTGCGGATACGCTGCATGGAACTGCCGCGAGACATCTTCCATGGCAAACTGCAGATCGGCCGCGGCCGCGATGATCAATTTTGCCGGAGCCAGGCGCTGCGGCCCGCACCCGGTACAGAGCAGCAGTGTGGCCACTAGAATAAAATGGTCTCGGATAGAAGACAATGTCCTCCGCAAGTGACCATGATACAACTCGTGGGCCGCACGTCCACAGCCGCCTCGCCGAAATGCGACGGCAACGCGGCATCCCCGCGGCCGAACTGGCGCGGCAGGCCGGAGTCAGCCGCCAAACCATCTACGCCATGGAGGCCGGCAGCTACGTGCCGAATACCGCGGTAGCTCTGCGGCTGGCGCGCATCCTGGAGGTGACGGTGGAGGAACTGTTCGCCCTGGACGCCGCGGCGCCGCGGCCCCCAAGCACCCTCAAGGCGGAAATGATCGGAGCGGGCGAACCGTTTGCGGGCAGCCCCGTGGAACTCTGCCGCGTGGGCAATCGCCTGCTGGGAGTGCCCGCCGTGCCGGCGCCCTGGCAACTGGTCCCCGCCGACGGTTTGCTGGTGGATCCGGCCCGCTCCGTGGTGCAGTTGATTCACGAACAGATCGGCGAAAATCGCCTGCTGATTGCCGGATGCGACCCGGCCACCAGTGTACTGGCGCGCCACCTGCAGCGCGCCGGCGTCACCCTGGTCTCGGCGCCGGTGAACAGTTCCACCGCGTTGCGCCTGCTGAAGGAGAAATCCACCCACTTCGCCGGCACGCACCTGCGGGATGCCCAGGAAATCCCGCAACGTGGTGTCAACGTCTTCGCCTTCGCCGTCTGGGAAGAAGGCATCGTGGCGGCACCAGGGAATCCGCACCAGGTTCGCACGGTGGCGGACCTCGCGCGGCCCGGCATCCGCCTGATCAATCGCGAAAAAGGCTCGGGCAGCCGCCAACTGCTGGACGGCCTTCTGCGCGATGCGGGCATGACCGCCGCCGAGGTTCCCGGCTACGACGGTGCTTCCGCCCCCGGACATCTTGCCGCCGCCTGGCGCGTTTACAGCGGACTGGCCGATTGCTGCATCGCTACCCGCTCCGCCGCGCGCGCCTTCGGACTCGATTTTGTGCCGCTCACCAGCGAACGCTACGACCTGGTGATCCGCCAGGAAAACCTGGAACTGGCCGCCGTGGAGCGCCTGCTCGACGTGCTCACCCAGGCCGCATTCCGCCGCGAACTGGATGCCCTTTGCGGCTACGATACCCGCCAAACTGGACGCCGCATCACGTAAAACGATACAATCGAAAGAGCCCAACCACGCCTCGCGGAGAGGTGGCAGAGTGGTCGATCGCACCCGCCTCGAAAGCGGGCTTACCTTTACGGGTAACGGGAGTTCGAATCTCCCCCTCTCCGCCAGTTATTGCAGCGTGGCCGCGGCCGCCTCCACCTTTTGCCTGCCGATGAGAACGGGTTGCACCTTTTCGTGTGAATTCTCGCTCAAGCGGACAACCGTCGCATCGGCATCGAATTTAGCGTGGAATTCGGGCGCATTCGGCAAGCCGGGTTCGATTTTTTCCCATGCGGCAATCCGGTACTCGCCAGGGCCGAGATTTGCGAAGCGAAAGCTGCCCGCCGCGTCTGTGACCGTGGACCTCGCGAGATCGATGGTTCCCGGTGGGGGCATCCCGGCTATCCACAAAGTGACGGTGACGCCGGTAAGCGGTTGTCCGTTCGAGTCGTTGACTACTCCGGTGACGTCGGCGGCGTGGGGAGATAGCACCATCACCAGCGGCCCGCCGCCCGAGGTGGTGTCCAGTTCACTCCTGGTAATGTCCCGATCGCCAAAGCGGATCGATTTCACGTAGGTTCCGTCGGGTCCACCCAATCCCATTCGATAGGTGCCCGGGCCGATGTTGTGGAAGATCCAGGTACCGTCCTCTCTTGATTGCGCCATGGCGTTGCTGTTTACGCCGTCGGATGCGGTCAGCGTGAAGCGGCCCAGCGAACTCGCGATGGTCTGCGCCTGCTGCGGATCCGCATCCTCGATTTGCACCGAAAGCGGGATTTCGAGGGCAGGAACCAGAGTCAGGACGGCGTCGTCGAGGTCGCGGTCCGAAAGGACCACGGACAGGTGGCCCTGCAGTTGGCGGCTGGCGCCGGACCAGGCTTGCAGCGCATAGGCGCCGGGCAACAAGCCATTCACCTGGAAGGCTCCGTCGATGGCAAATATCCGATTCGCATTGCCTTGTAAATCGCTCAAGTCAGTCACGCCGGGACGAATCAGCGTAATCGCCGGATTGGCCACGAGGCCGCCGGAAGGTTGCACGACCCTTCCCGAGATGTGAAACACACGCGCCCTGCGCAAGCGAATATCCAGGCTGTGAAGTTCGGTTTCCCCCGGCAGTTCGATCAAGGTTGCGGCGGATAGATCGGCTGACGACGGATAGTACGTGGGTACGTATCTTTCCTCACCTGTTTTACCGCGACGGATTTCGCGCTGGTTCGTGTCGGTGAGGCTGGGCGGGTTGGAAGCAGTCAAATAATAGCGTCCCGCCGTGAGACGACCGATCCAGAAAACACCGTCAGGTCCGGCAGAGACGGGGCTGAGAGCGGTGAGCCGTTTCTTACCGCCGGCCCGGCTCAGGCGGAGTACGTTGACGCGGGCGTCGGGAAAAGGCTCTCCGTCTTCATTCGTAACCCTGCCGGAGAGGAATGAGGGGGCGGTCATTCTGACGTCGATCTTTTTCCGTTCGCCCCCGGCGATGGGCACCGCGACCTTGCCGTCTGGCTCAAGGTAGACAAAGTCGAGATAGCCGGAGCGTTGAACAAAGATCCGGTAGGTATTGGGTTCGACATCTTCGAAGGCAAATCCGCCGTCGGGATTTGAGGTAGTCCGGTATGCGGGCGGAAGCGGCGCCGCGGATGTCCGGTTGTTGCCCACCAGGGCGATCGTAGCGTGGCTGAGCGGCTTCCCCGCGGTATTGGTCACGCGCCCTTCCACACCAGCCTTCGGTGCGGCGCTTTGGGCGGCGCCGGGCCGGCACAAGACAAGGGCCAGCAGGGCAGCCCTCCAAAATAAAACACGCGGCGGCATTAGCATCCCTCTTTCCCTAAAGACGCGGAAGGAGCCGGAACTGTTAACCGGAATTGCGCGAACCGCCCTCCCCCCGCGCAAACCAGTGCACTCCGGTCGGATCGTCCGGCGGGACCGGCGGCGGACCGGCCGGTTGAGGGCGATCGCCCATGAGACGCTGAATCCGCCCCATCGCAAAGGCCATATCGGTGAGGTAGCTCCGCCGCGCCGCCGTCACCCAACCCTCCCGGCTGACCACGTCGAGAATCTGCTCTCCCTCCAGAAAATCGGACGCCTGCACCTGGCGCACCGACCGGATGGTGTCCATGTTTATAGCTTTCGCGAACGCACTCGTGTTGATGTCGGCCATCCAGTGCGCGATGCCGCTCTCCTGGCAGGCTTCGGTGGCGAGCGCGTGCACCGTCGCGGCGGGCAAATACATCAGCAGGCCCTCGGTGATCATCATCGCCGGCGAAGGGCCGGCGGCCGCGTAGAGTGCGCGCCGTTGCGCCAGGTCGTTCACGTCTGCGGCGATGCGCTCCCGGCGGCATCGCGGAGTCTCCGCCGCCATCAGCGCGTCTTTGTAATCCAGCATGTCCGCGAAATCGACTTCGATCCACCGCAGGTCCGGAGGGAGTTCGAGCCGCCACGGCCGCGTATCGAGGCCGCAGCCCACGCTGAGAACCGTCGCGATCGGTTTCGATGCCAGCGCCTGAAGCAGCAGCTCATCCATAAAATGGCTGCGCACACCGATGCCGAAGCGCATTATTTCGGGTCGCGGTAACGCCCGGAGCATAGCCATACCGCGCTCGCCGGCCAGGCGCGACGCGAAAGGATCCTGCACGAAGCCGTCCTGGCACTCGGATTCGAGAGCCCGGCACGCGGCTACCATGAGGGCTGTGTCGCTGACGTGGTTGATTTCGTGCGATGGGGACATGGCATCCATTATGTACCGCCGCGGCGGGACTTGTCCGGAGCCACTCATGCGACAATCTGAACTATGCGCGGCGCATCGCGTGGCGGCCTTGCGATTTCCCTGCTCCTGGCAATTTGCGGCGTCCTGATGGAGCTCGGGTACACGCAACAGGCGCCCGCCAATGCCTACATCGATCCGGCGCTCTGCGCGCCATGCCACGCGAAGATTGCATCCAGTTACCGCAAGACCGGCATGGGTCGATCGTTCTCCAGCGTGGCGCCCGGAGCTATCGCACCCGGCAAGCCGTTCTATCACGCGGCCTCCGAAAGTTACTTTGCGACGATCGAGCGCGGCGGCAAGTACTATCAGCGCCGCTGGCAGGTGGGGTTCGACGGCAAGGAAACCAATATCGACGAGAAGCAGGTGGATTTCGTTCTGGGTTCGGGCAATCATTCGCGGACCTATCTTCATCTGACCGGCCGGCACGCGCTGCAACAGTTGCCGTTGGGCTGGTACGCCGGGAAGGGCGGTTACTGGGCCATGGACCCCGGCTACGACAGGCCCGATTATCCCGGGTCGACGCGCCCGGTCACTTACGAGTGCATGTTCTGCCACAACGCATATCCGGCAATTCCGAAGGGACACGACGAGACCGGCGCAAAGCCGGAGTTTCTGTTACCCGTACCTCAGGGGATCGATTGCCAACGGTGCCATGGGCCGGGACAACGGCACGTGCAGGCCGCAACCGCGAAAGGCGCGAAGCCCGGGGAGATTCGCGCGGCCATCGTGAACCCCAAGCGTTTGAGCGCGGAGAGGGAACTGGAAGTGTGCATGCAATGCCATCTCGAGACCACGACGGTCGCCCTGCCGCACGCCATCCGCCGTCTGGGTCGCGGGCCGTTTTCCTATGTGCCCGGGCAGCCACTGGGAGACTTCCGGTTGACGTTCGACCGTGCGGGCGGCATGGGTGAAAGATTTGAGATTGCGCATGCCGCCTACCGGCTGCGCGAATCGCAATGTTTTCTCAAGAGCCAAGGCAAGCTGCGCTGCACCACGTGCCACGATCCGCACAATATTCCGCGTGGAGAGGCAGCCGTGGTTCACTACAACGCGATTTGCCGTACTTGCCACGCAGCGACGCTCCAAGGCGCGGCCGCTTCCGGCGTCCACACGTCCGGTGCGAACTGCGTGAGCTGTCATATGCCAAAGCGGAGAACCGACGATGCGGTCCACATCGTGATGACGGACCACTTCATTCGCAGCCGTCAACCGGCGGGCGATCCGCTGGCGGATAAACCCGAAGAGCGCGAATCCCCGGCGACGGCTTATCGCGGCGAAGTGGTGCCGTACTATCCGCGGAAACCAGGGCCGACCGTTGAAGAGGCTTCGCTTTACCTGGCGCTGGCGCAGGTTCGGGAATGGAGCAATCTGAAGGAAGGTCTGCCGCGCCTGGAAAGCCTGATTGAAAAGTACCGTCCCCGGCGCGCCGAATATTACGGGGATCTGGCCGGGGGGCTATCCGCCACGGGACAGTTCACCCAAGCCTCGCGCTACGCGGAAGAAGCCGTGCGGCAGGCGCCGGCGTCCGCAATCGTGCTGCGCAAACTGGGCGGCGCGCAGATGGACGCGGGACAACTGGCGAAGGCGGAAACGACCCTGCGGCGGGTCACCATGCTAGCGCCGGAGGACGCCGTAGCATGGGGGATGCTGGCGCAGGCGCTGTCACGGGAAAACAAGAACGGCGAAGCAACTGCCGCGTTCCGGAAGGGCATCGATGCCGACCCCGACCTGCCAGGCTTGCACAATTCCCTGGGCACGCTGCTGCAGGCGGCGGGCGATGGAGCATCGGCGGAGCGGGAATTCCGCGAGGCGATACGGATTCAGCCGGGCGACGCCGGAGCACGCGCGAATCTGGCCAGCCTGCTGGCATCGCGAGGCGAGATCCCCGAGGCACGCTATCAGTTCGAACAGAGCATCCGATTGAAGCCGGACGATGCCGCGGCGCACCTGAATTACGCGCGCATGATGGCGGCCACCGGCGAAACCGGCGATGCCGAAAAACAGGTCCGGGCGGCGCTGCAGGCGGATCCGAATCTATCGGGCGCGCACCAGTTGTGGGGATCCCTTCTGGCCACCAGGGGCGACACCGAAGGCGCCGTGCGCGAATTGCAGACGGCCGTGCGGTTACAGCCGGATTTCGGACGCGCGCAGTTTGAACTGGGCGTGGTGCTGGGACGCAAGGGCGATTTCGCCGGCGCCCTGGAGCATCTGAAACTTGCCGCGCAGGGCGCCGACCCGGATGCCAAAGCCTCGGCCCAACAGTTATTGCAGAAGCTGGGGCGGTGAGCTAAAACTCAAACCGCACGGTGAACGCCATCACACGCGCCGGAAGGGTACCATTTGCGTACCCCAGCGACGAAGCGTTGGACACCTGGTTGGTCACCGGATTGAACTGGATACCCGTATTGATGCCCGAGATTTCCGTGTGGTTGAAAACGTTGTACGCCTGAGCCTGGAACCGCAGGACGCGCCGTTCACCCAGTGGAACGTTCTTGGTCATGGTCACATCGAAGTTGGTCTTGCGTGGAAGGGTCAGAGCGCCGGCGCCGCCCCCCTGGTCGCCCAGCACGGGCCGTCCGACAATCGAGTTGTTCGGTCCCGTGGCGATTGCCGGTAGAGCGTACGCCGCAGGATTAAAGTATACCTGCCCGTTGCCGCTGGTTGGCATGCCCGCCAGCGGATTGCCGATCACCTCGCAGCGGGCGCCCAGGTCCGGCGTGCCGGTATAACCGCCGGTAATGCCTTTCGAGCCCGAAGTCAGGCTGCAGCCCGGGTTATACGGAAAGCCGCTCTGCACGGAAATGATACCGGAGAGTTCCCAGTTGTCCGTCACGGCGCCGAGTGCCCTCACGCCCAGTCTCTTTCCCAGGCCCGGAATATCGTAGTTATAGTTGATTTGGAGGTCATGCTGCTGGTCGAAACTCAGTCGGCCGTAATTCCAGTCGTGGTTGTTGGCAACCTCCGGCGTGAATGCGGTTGTTCCCATGGCTTTCGAGAATGTATATGCCGCACCTACGGCCAGCCCGTGGGAGAGACGCTTGTTGATAGTGGCAGTCAAAGCGTTGTAATCGCTGTCTCCCGAAAAGTTTGAGGCGGTCATGGCTCCGTACCCAGGGTACCGCGTCCGCTCGAAAATCGAGCCGATGTCGGTGCTGGTATTACCTGCCGTGGTTGGGTTGATGTTTGACGGCGTGAACGGCCAGCCCGTTCCGATGGGAACCCAATTGGCGTCGTACGTGAGGTGCTGATCGTAACTGCGGTTCCAGGTAGTGCCGATACTGACCACGGTATCCGCGCTGAGGCTTCGCTGTAACTCGAGACTGGCGTTCATCACTGTGTCCCAGGGAACGTTGCCCGCCGGCCAGATATTCGGACTGTTGGGCGCGGTGCTCTGGCTTGCCAGGCTCGGCGGGGCTCCCGTGTTTTGCGCCGCGATTTGCGCCAGGGACACATTGCTCACCGACACCTGGTATACCGTCGGCGCCTGCCCGGACATGCCGTATACCTGGTTGCCATCCAGCCGGTTGTAGAACATTCCAAAGCCGCCACGCAGAGCCGTCTTTCCGTCGCCAAACAGGTCGTAGGCAAAACCAAAACGGGGCGCGGCGGCAATCGGCGATTGATGATAGGGCGCCAGTGGCACGCCGTTGAGCCCAAGCACTGCCAATCCCGAAGTCGGATCGCCCGAATTCGGAACAAAGTCCCCGATGAATCCGTTCGGCGCGGTCGCGCCTGTCAGAGGGTCCTTCGCCACCAATCCGTTGCCCGCGTTGGTGCAAGTAGCTGCTCCGTTGGAACAGGCTGGGCGGTAAATCCGGGGCATGGCCTGCGGCGAATATTGTGACGGAATGAAGTTGACAAACGTATTGTTGACGTCTTCCTGCGGCGACTGATGATAGAACCGTATCCCGATATCGAGCGTAAGTCTGCGGTTCACTTTCCAGTTGTCCTGCACATAGAACTCCGCGTTCCAGTATTTGACGTCAAACGTAGTCGTGCCCGTGTACTGGCTGTAACTGTTGACGTTGCCGAGCAGCGCGTTGGCGAAACCGTCGTTCGTGTTGAGCTGCGGGACTGAAGTCGAGGACGCAAAGTTGAAGGCCCCCATATAGTTTCTTCCCGCCGGCTGGTACTTATCGTTATTTTCCACGTAAATTCCGGCCTTGAACGCATGGCTGCCCACAATCTTGCTCAGGTTGTCCTGGTAAGTCCAGATGGGGTTGGCGTTTTGGTACGCACCGGCGGATGCGCCGTTGCGACCGTAGGACACGGCGTTTGAGGGCGCCCCCCCGAAGCTGAAGGTTGGCAGCAGGGCCTGGTATCCGTTGATAGGCAATACAGGTCCGTTATCCTTTGCCGTGGGCGGAGGGAATAACGTCGGCAGGCCCGGTTCCAGGGAGCGTTGCTCGCTCTGCTGGTTGTCGAGCGTGTAAAACGAGTAAGTGTCCCAGCTTTCGGCTACGGTAATTTCGTTGATCAGCGTCGGCGAAAACGTGTAAGTAGCCGTACCCGCATAGCCGTGCCCGCCGTTCGGATGATCGATAGGCGAAATGCCTTTCTGTCCCAGCACCCCGCCTACGTCGGAAGTGAATTGGACTCCCTGGTAGAGCAGGCTCGTGTCATCGTAGTCATTGATCCAGCGGAAATAGCCGCTGAGCTTCGACGTAACATAAGTGTCCAGGCGAACCACGTCGTTGCGCCGGGGGTGCGTGGCGCTGGCTTGCTCGAAGTAGTTCACGATGTTCAATTGCGCCGGCAAGGTGGCGGTATAGTTTGGCAGCGGGAAGAAATTGAGTAACTGCTGGCCTACCGGATTGATCCGCGAAGCGGGAATCACATTACCGGGGAACGGTGTGTTGCCGTTTGCCGGATCGAGTACCTGGATCAGACTGCCGTTGTTATTGAAGCTCTTCGAGAAGTCACCCTGGCGCTCGAGCGCCGTGGGGGTATACACGTTCTCCTGGCCGCCGCTTACAAACTGGCCGGTATACTCCTGGGACACAAAGAAGAAGAGCCGCTTCTTATCGGTATTCCAATGCTTCGGGATAAACAAGGGGCCGCCGAGGGCATAGGTCTCTACGTTATACCGGTATGGCAGCCGCGGAGTGGCTTCACCGTTCTTAATCGGGCTGTGCGCAGGAATCTACGAGGTAGGGCGGTTTTGCTGATATTTTCTGGGTC
>JARLGM010000196.1 GCA_031292755.1 Candidatus Sulfopaludibacter sp. | reverse complement strand
CGGGAAATTTCGTGTTCGTCGTGATATTGCCCTTGGCGTCGCGGCCCAGTTCCCAGGTGTCGTCGATGTTGACGTAGATATAGCCGGCTTTTTTCATGCCGCTCGAAACCATGGCGTCGGCGATCCCGCGGACATCTTTATCGCTGATCGTGCCGGCGAACTTGTTCCAACTGTTCCAGCCCATGGGAGGCGTGCGGGCCAGTTTGTTGTCGCGCACGTCGTGCAGTGCGGGCACCGGGAGTTTGGCCGGAGGCATGGCCGCTTCGGCTTTGCTGCGCTCGAAGTCTCCGGTCACCGGACCGCGGCCGCCTCTGCCGCCCCTGCCGCCAGTCATGGTCAGGGCAAACTTGTCGCCTTGCATCGTACCTTCATACGTAGTGGTGAAAGTCTGCGGGGCGCCGCCTTTCTGCCCGCCGCGCCCGGTGAACGATACCGCGAAGTGCAGCTTGCCGTCACGGAACGATCCATCGCTGATGGGGGTCTGTCCCCTGCCGCCGACAGTGTTTCCGGTTATGGCGTCGCCGCTCTGCTTCAGTTCGAAATAAGAGAGCGCGAACGTGCCGTCCCCGCGCGGAATCTTGAAGACCCAATAGCCGGCGATATCGCTTTGTGCGAAAACGAACAGCGCGCCGAAAGCAACGATCAGCGCCCATAAGAAAGCCTTGAAAAACACGGGAGATTTCGAGGTCATTGTCTGTTCCTGACGTGCACAGTATATCACCCGTACCGGATTGTCACGCGCCAACCTGCTACGCGGCCTTCCTGCCTTTTGTCAGCGGTGGCGCGTCTCCCTGCCAGACGTCCTCTGCCGCCGGCCATCCGGCCGGCGCGCCGATTTGTGACAAGCCGCTCTTTCAAGAGAAACTTGTAATTTGATGAACACCACTTCTCTTGCCAAAAACAAAATCAAAATTGTGCTGCTGGAAGGCGTGCATCCGAGCGCCCGGGAGGCATTGGAACGCGACGGCTACACGAACGTCGTGACGCATCCGAAATCACTGCCCTCCGAAGCGCTGGTTTCGGCCCTGCAGGCTGCGTACTTTGTGGGCATCCGCTCGGCAACGCAACTCACGGCGGAGGTGCTGGACCGCGCGCCCAAACTGATCGGCATCGGTTGCTTCTGCATTGGAACCAATCAGGTGGACCTGGGATTCGCCCGCAGTCGCGGCATTCCCGTCTTCAACGCTCCGTTTTCCAATACGCGGAGCGTGGCCGAACTGGTGCTGGCGGAAATCATTCTGCTGATGCGCGGCATCCCGGAACGGAACGCGGCGGCCCATCGCGGGGAGTGGCTCAAGACGGCAACCGGGGCGCGCGAGGTCCGCGGCAAGAAACTGGGGATCGTGGGCTACGGGCACATCGGCACGCAGATCGGTCTGCTGGCGGAGGGCGTCGGCATGCAGGTGTCCTATTTCGATATCGAGACCAAGCTGGCGCTGGGCAACGCGCGCGCCGCGCCGTCGCTCGAAAAGCTGCTCGCGGAATCCGACGTGGTGACGCTGCACGTGCCGGAGACTCCGGAGACGGAAGGGATTATTGGCGCGGCCCAACTGGCGCGGATGAAGCCGGGCGCGAAGGTGATTAACGCGTCGCGCGGGAAGGTGGTGGATATCGATTCCCTGGCGGCGGCGCTCCGGTCCGGACACATTGGCGGCGCCGCGCTGGACGTTTTCCCCAAAGAGCCAAAGGGCGCGGGCGATCCCTTCGTTTCGCCGATGCGTGAGTTCGATAACGTGATTCTGACGCCGCATGTGGGAGGCAGCACCGAGGAGGCGCAGGAAAATATCGGCATTGAAGTGGCCGAAAAGCTGATCAAGTACAGCAACAACGGGTCCACCATCACGGCGGTAAATTTTCCGCAGGTTTCGCTGCCGGAGCATCCCGGCAAACATCGCCTGCTGCACATCCACCGGAACCAGCCGGGTGTACTGTCGCGCATCAACGCGGCATTTTCGCGTCACGACGTGAACATTGCGGGACAGTATCTGCAAACCGACCCCAGCATCGGCTACGTGGTGATTGATGTCGAGATGCAGAAAGTGTCGGCGACGAAACGGCTGAAGGGGGAACTGGACGAGGTCGCGGGGACGATCCGATCCAGAGTGCTGTATTAGCGTCAGTCCTTCACGCCCAGGCTTTTCAGGGCTTCCTGGGCAGGTTCGTTGCCTGCGGCGGCGGCCTGACGATACCATTCGATGGCCTTGCCACGATCGGCCGCGACGCCGAGCCCGCCTTCAAACAGCACACCCAGGTTGTACATCGCCGTGGCGTTGCCCACACCGGCTGCTCTTTGATACCAGCTCATGGCTTCGCCGTAATTCACCGGAGTGCCCAGGCCCTTCTGGTACATCACGCCGATGGCGTTGGCGGCGGTATCGTCGCCCTGACCGGCCGCTTTTTTGAACCACTTCATAGCCTCGACCAGGTTTACCGGAACGCCGAAGCCATCCCGGTAGAAAACGCCAATGTTGAACGTGGCTTCGGTGTTGCCGTCGGCCGCGGCTCTCCGGAACCAGCCCAGGGCGTCAGCGTAACTCTTCGGCCGCCCCAGTCCCTGAAAATATAGCAGGCCGATATTGCACATGGCTTGGTTATTGCCGGCGCCGGCGGCCTTCTGAAACCACGCCATGGCCGCGTTGTAGTCTTGCTCCGCGCCGCGGCCGGATCCGTAGTTCACCCCGAGGTACATCATGGCGTCCACATCGCCAATGGCGGCGGCGCGCCGGAAGATGTCCATTGCCTCGTTAGTGTGCCCGGCGTCCATCGCCTTTACACCTTTATCCACCAGGGCCTTGGCGCTCACCACGGTTTCCGGCGCGCCCTTGGGAGCGGCAGTTTGCGCCGCGGCCAGCGATGCGAACAGAAATCCGGCCGTTATGACACCAATACCCATGTGAATATTATGACGTCCTGGCCATAGCCTGGGTTGCCGCTGCCAGTTCGGCGGCGAGGCGCGCATTGGATTGCACCAGGGCGATGTTGGTGCGCAGGCTGCGTCCGCCCGTGAGCTCCACCAGCCGCGCCAGGATGAACGGCGTCACGGCCTTGCCCGCGATTCCGCCGGCGGCGGCTTCGGCAACCGCCGTGTCAATATAGCTGGACATTTCGGCGGCGGGGATTTCGTCGGCGGCATCGACGGGATTGGCGATCACCGCACCGCCTGCGAGTCCCAACGACCACTTCACGCCCAGCATGGCTGCGATCTGGCTCACGGAGTCCATGCGCAGCGGCACCGGCAGGCCGCTCCTCCGGCTCCAGAACGCCGGAAATTCGCTGGTGCCGTAGCCCACCACGGGGACACCTCGGGTTTCCAGGTACTCCAGCGTTTTGGGCAGATCGAGCAGCGCCTTGGCGCCGGCGCAAACTACGGCGACGGGGGTACGGGCAAGCTCTTCGAGGTCGGCGGATATGTCAAAGGTGGTTTCGGCGACGCGGTGCACGCCGCCGATGCCGCCAGTGGCGAACACGCGGATGCCGGCAAGGTGCGCGCAGATCATGGTGGCCGCGACGGTGGTGGCGCCGGGCTGCCCGGTGGCCAGGGCATATGCCAGATCGTTCCGGCTGAGTTTCAGCACGCCCCTGGTAGTGGCGAAGGACTCGAGTTCGGAATGGGAAAGACCCACGCGGACGGCCCCGCCGATGACCGCGATGGTGGCGGGCACCGCACCCCCGGCGCGAATCTTCGATTCCAGGGATCGCGCGGTGGCGACGTTTTCGGGATAGGGCATGCCATGGGTGACGATGGTGGTTTCCAGCGCAACTACGGGCCGGCGCTCAGCGAGAGCGTCGCGCACTTCCTCCGCGATTTTAAGCGCGAGCATACAGGGCCTCCAGGGTCAGGGAGGCAGCGGCGGAGCTTTCCGATTCGACGGCGATGGCCGCGGCGGCCAGTCCCAGGCGCGCGGCGGCGCGAAGATCGCATTGCCGCGAGAGGCCGTAGAGCGTGCCTGCAACCAAAGCGTCACCAGCGCCGGTCACATCGCGCGGGGTGGCCGGCAGCGCGGGCATCACGGAGATGCCGGCGCGCTCGTAGACTGCGATTCCTCGGCCGCCGGCGGAGACGATGCCCGACTGAGCGCCCAGACCGGCGAGTGCCTCGGCCGCTTCCCGAGGACCCGCAAGCGTGCATCCCCCGAGCGCACCGGCCTGTGCGAGGTTACAAAATAGGTAGCCGATGCGCGGCAGCAGTGCCAGAAGCCGCCGCGACTTGGCCACCGAGATGGCATCCACCGCCACCGGAACCTCGGCCTCTTCCAGGAGCCACGCAATGGTAGCGGCGGGCAGGTTGGCATCCAGGAACCAGAGGCCGGCTTCACGCAGGCGCGGGATCGCGGGCGCGAGCAGGTCGGGTGTCAGCTCGTCGTAAACGTCCATATCGGCAAGCCCGGCGACGAGCTCACCCGAAGGTTCGAGAATGGCCGTGTAGGAAGCGGTGGCGCAGACCGGCGACACGGTGATGAGCGAAGTATCGAGCGGTTGGGCCAGCACCCGGCGGCCGGCTTCATCGTCGCCCACCCGTGAGCACAGCAGCACGCGGCAGCCAAGGTGCGCCAGGTTCTGAGCCACGTTGCGGGCAACGCCGCCGAGGCCCGTGCTAACGGTTCCCGGGTTGGACGTGCCCGGAACCATGGGCGCGCGGAGCAGGCCGTGGCGGTCGAGGTGGGCGCCTCCGATACATGCGATCGTGGGCACGGGATTAGTCGAACAGGTCCGGTTCTTCGCGGCTGATCAGGCCCCACAGGGGCTGGAATTGGAACCAGCCGTTGAAACCGCCGGCCACCTGGTCGCGCGTGGTCAGCGCGTTTTCGTGGGAGATCAGAACGGGCTTGCCGGCGGCTTCGGCCAGCAATTGGGCCTGGCAGCTTCGCTCCATGGTGATGAACCACCAGGCGGCTTCATCCACGCTGCTGCCCACGGTCAACAAACCGTGGTTGCGCAGGATGACGGCTTTGCCCTTGCCTAACGCTCGCGCGATGCGGTCGCCTTCGGCGGTTTCGTAAACCACGCCGGTGTAGTCGTCGAAAAGGCCGTGGTCCTGATAGAACGCGCAGGCGTCCTGCGTGATAGGGTCGAGCAGACGGCCAAGGGAAGACCACGTCTTGCCATAAATGGAATGCGCGTGAGCGGCGGCCACGGTATCGGGCCGAGCGGCATGCACCCGCGAATGAATGGCGAAGGCGGAGGTGTTGACGTGATGGTCGCCTTCGATCACTTCGCCCTGTTCGTTGACCAGGATCAGGTCCGAGGTGCGGATTTGCGAAAAGTGCATGCCAAAGGGATTGACCCAGAACCAGTCGGCGCGCTCGGGGTCGCGCACGGTGATATGGCCGGCAACGCCTTCGCTGAATCCAAAACGCCCGAAGAGGCGGAAGGCGGCGGCGAGGCGGACTTTGCGATGGCGGCGCTCCTCCTCCACGGTGCCAAAGGCGGGGGGCGGGGCCAGATTCTTGACTCGTCCGGGAGCTTCGATCATACGGTCAGGATACAGCTATTGACACCTACCGGCGCGGCGCCGGCCCATCCGAGAGTGCGCGCTTCAGTACCGTTTGCAACTCTATATGTTTTTCCGTCTCGCCTCCGGTCGCCAATGAGAACCTGTCACCCAGCACCGCGGCATCGATATTGTCCACTTGCGTCGAATCGCCGGTGAAGCGGGCTTCGGTCAGTTGCACCCAGTTCCCGTCCATGCCCTTGATCCAGCCGTTGCCGAATTGCGCGCGCCGCCGTTCGTGAAGGCTCTTGCCATCCCGCCGGAAATCTTCGATGAAGGAGTAGTACCCCGTGAGCGGCGCTCCCCCGGTCCGCGTCCGGAACGTCACCAGGTGCTTCCACGCGCCGGTCTCTTTCAAGAAGAAATAGGCTGCGAAGGCGGTCTTATCGTTTTCCACGGTGGCCTCCACCAGAAAGCGATACCTCTCCCCGCTCTTCCACGGATAGTTAAAGAAGCTCTGGCCGCCTGTTCCTTCTCCGCCGAATCGGCGCACCGAAACGTCTTCGGCCTGGTACAACACCTCCACACGCTGATCGGCGGGAACGCTTTTAGCATCGTTCTGCGTGCCGGGGTCCCACACGGAAAAGATCACAATCCGGTCCTGACCGGGCCGGCGTTCCTGAATGCCGAAGTAGCCCTGCCGGAATCCGCACGCCATGAAGTAACTGCCCGGCACGGACTCCTCCACGGTGAGTTCGTTGTAGAAGGCCGTGGCCTGCGGTCCCGGATAGCGCAGGTGGACCGAGCGCGCCGCGCGCGGCTCCTGAGCATGTGACAAACCGGCCAGGCAGAGAATCGCAGCAGCGGCGCAAAATCGCATTACGCGCATTTTACCTGATTCCGAAATATACCCTCCAGACGGTAGTTACCCGCGCGATCCCCTCCGCGCCCTTACTTTTGCAAGCCAACAGCGCTCGCAAATCACACATAAACAAGAGGAGAACTTACATGAAATCCATTCTGATGGTCGCCGCTCTCGCTGTCGCCAGCCTGTCCGTTGTCAGCGCCAAGAGCTATGATTTGATCTTGAGCAGCCCCGCCGCGGCCGGCCAGACCGAACTGCGCGCCGGTCATTACCTGGTGAAGGTCAACGGAGCTTACGCCGAGTTCTTCAATCTCGACAACCGCCACACCATCATGGTGCCGGTGAAGGTAGAGGCCTCCGAGAGCAAGTTTGAGAACACCGCCGTGGAAGCCAAAACCGAAAACGGCGTGTCCCAGATTCAGTCCATCGAACTGCAGGACACCAACAGCAAGCTGGAATTCTAACCGCCCTGTAGGTCTCCTCAGTGGAGGGCAGGCCTTCCCCCGGCCTGTCCTGCTTCATCCCCTCGATCTCCCCCGAAAATAGATTCTTCCCCTCCGAATGATTTAAGCTGGTTCTATCTGGAGGGAAATAGCATGGCCTTCAAACTCACCGTGAACGGGCACGCGACAACTGTCGATGTGCCTCCCGATATGCCCCTCCTGTGGGTCATCCGGGACGTTCTAAATCTCACCGGCACAAAATACGGATGCGGCATCGGACAATGCGGAGCCTGCACCGTACACCTGGGCGGCCAGGCCGTCCGCTCTTGTCTCACTCCCATCTCTGCGGTGGGCAATCAGCCGGTAACCACTCTGGAGGGGCTCTCCCACGACGGCTCTCATCCTCTACAACTCGCCTGGCAGGAAATCGACGTGCCTCAGTGCGGCTATTGCCAGGCCGGACAGATTATGTCGGCGGCCGCCCTGCTGGCCAAGACGCCCAAGCCCACCGACAAAGATATTGACTCCGCCATGAACGGCAACCTCTGCCGTTGCGGAACCTACCTGCGCATTCGCCAGGCCGTGCACAAGGCCGCCGAAATTGCGGGTAGCACATCCAAAACCAAAACCATGGTGCCCGCCGGGCAGGAACGATAAGGAGTCTGAAAATGAAGCGTCCGGAAAATCAAAAATTGGAACGCCGCTCTTTTCTGAAGATCAGCGCGCTGGCCGGCGGTGGAGTGCTGCTCGGCCTGTCTACCGAACCTAAGGCATCGGCGCAAGGCCGGGGGACCCCGCCCGCGCCTCCCGATCCGCACAATTATATTCGCGTCGCCGCCGACGGCACGGTGACCATCGTCGCCAAGAATCCCGAGCTTGGCCAGGGTGTCAAAACGATGCTGCCCATGCTCATCGCCGAAGAACTGGACGTCCCCTGGAAGTCCGTAAAGATCGAGCAGGCCGACTTCGACGAAACAAAATATGCCGGACAATCGGCCGGCGGCAGCACCGCCACACCGAACAATTGGACTCCCATGCGCCAGGTGGGCGCTGCCGGACGGGCCCTGTTCCTCACCGCCGCCGCGCAGACCTGGAAGGTGCCGGAATCCGAATGCTCCACCAATGCGGGCCGCGTGCACCACTCTTCCTCCGGCCGCTCCCTGGGCTATGGAGAACTGGCGTCGCAGGTGGCGGCGCTGCCGGCTCCCAATCTCGCCGGTCTCAAATTGAAGGATCCGAGCGAGTACAAAATCGTCGGCCACACCCAGCCCGGCAACGAGGTCCCGAATATCGTCACCGGCAAGCCGCTGTTTGCCATCGACGTGAAAGTCCCTGGCATGTTGTACGCCGTGTTCGAAAAATGCGGCCTATTCGGCGGCAAGGTAACCAGCGCGAACCTGGACGAGATCAAGAAACTTCCGGGCGTCAAGCAAGCCTTCGTGGTCGAGCGGCCCGACATCACCGATGCGGTACTGCCCGGCGATCCGGGGCTCGAAAACGGAATCGCCATCCTCGCCGAAACGTGGTGGCACGCGCAGTCCGCCCGTAAGAAGTTGCAGGTGACCTGGAACGAAGGCCCGCGCGCCAATCAGAGCAGCGAGGCGTTCGCCCAGCGCGCCGAGGAACTCAGCAAGCAGGCGCCGCAAAGAACCATCCGCGCCGATGGCGACGCCGAGGCCGCCATCCAAGGCGCGGCCAAAGTGGTCGAGGCGGCGTACTCCTACCCGTTCATCGCCCACGCGCCGCTGGAGCCGCAGGGCGCCACCGCGCATTTCCACGACGGCAAAATGGAGATCTGGACCAACAGCCAGATTCCGGGCAATGGCCGGCGCATGGCCGCGCAAACGCTCGGCATGAGCGAGAAGGACATCACTCTCCACCTGGTGCGCGGCGGAGGCGGCTTCGGCCGCCGTCTGAATAACGATTACGTGGTCGAGGCCGCCTACATCGCCAAACAGGCCGGCGTGCCCGTCAAACTGCTGTGGGCGCGGGAAGACGACATGACTCACGATTATTACCGCCCCGGCGGCTTCCAGTATTTGAAGGCCGGCCTGGATTCGTCCGGCAAGATCGTGGGCTGGCGCAATCACTTCATCAGCTATGGCGAAGGCGATCGCTTCGTGGCGTCAGGCGCCATGGGGCCCACGGAGTTCCCGCAGCGATTCATCGCCAACTACGCGCTGCAAACTTCAGTGCAGCCCCTGGGCATCCGGACCGGTGCGCTGCGCGCTCCCAGCAGCAACGCGTTCGCTTTCGTGATCCATTCGTTTATCGACGAGCTGGCTCACGCCGCGGGGAAAGATCCGGTGCAGTTCCGGCTGGACCTGCTCAATGCCGCGGCTCCCATGCCCGAAGCTCCCGCGGGCGGGGGTGGTCGCGGAGGCTTCGCGCCTCCCGGAGTCGATCCCGCGCGCATGAAGGGCGTGCTCGAACTGGTGGCGGAGAAGTCCGGGTGGGGCAAGAAGACCCACCCCAAAGGCACCGCCATGGGCGTGGCCTTCCATTTCAGCCATCGCGGATATTTCGCCGAAGTGGCCGAGGTCAAGGTGGACGCCGCCAACAAAGTGAAGGTGAATAAGATCTGGGTGGCCGCCGACGTGGGCAGCCAGATCATCAATCCCGGCGCCGCTGACAACATCGTGCAGGGCGGAATCATCGACGGTCTGAGCGAAATGATGGGGCAGGAAATCACCGTGGAGAAGGGCCGCGTGGTGCAGAAGAATTACGACCGCCATCCCATGGTGCGGCTGGCTCAGGCGCCGCCGGAAATCGAGGTGCACTTCCTCAAAACCACCTTCCCGCCGACCGGCTTGGGTGAGCCGGCATTGCCTCCGGTGCTCCCCGCCGTCGCTAACGCCATTTTCACCGCCACCGGCAAACGAGTACGTCATTTGCCACTCTCGAAATCCGGCTTTAGCTGGGCCTAGAGGGACATGCGTTTTCGACAATGTCTGGCGCTCCTGCTGCTGGCGTTCCCGGCGGCGCGGGCGCAGGACGAACGCCGCGTTGTGTCGCCGGACGGGCGGCTCGAATTCCGTATTTTTGTGGCCCAGCCGGAACCCGGTGCGCTGTACCGTCTGGGCTACCGCTTGCTCGTGGCCGGTAAGCCCGCCATCGAGACATCGTTTTTAGGCCTCGACATTCACAATCAGGAACCCGTGCTCTGCGAAAACGTAGGCCTCATCAATAGCAGCGCCGGAACCGGCGACGGCTATCGCTGGCTGATCGCCAATTACATGCAGAACGGCTCCCTCGGGCGGCTCGTCAACCTGGAAATTCGCGTCTGGAATGACGGTGCCGCGTTCCGCTATGTGCTGCCGCGCTCCACGCCTCTGGAAGATCTCCTGATTGATGACGAACTCACCGAATTCGACCTGGCCCAGGCACGCATCGATACCGCCTCAACGATTCCGCTGCCCTTCGTGGCGCGGGGGCCCGGCATCGGCTGGGTCGCCATCGCCGAAGCGCACACCGCCGGCTATCCGCAGACGCAACTCTTTCGCACGCGCGGAAATATTCTGGTCACTCATCTGTCTCCGCTCCCCAATGACTTCGGCATCTCGCTGGAGGGCCACACGCCATTCACGACCCCCTGGCGCGTCATTCTGATCGGAGCGGATCGGGAGCGCGTCACCGGCTCGCCTGTCCTGAACCAACTGAATCGCTAAACTGAAAGTTGGACACCAAACCGATTTCGCGCCGCGGGTTCGTCCAGACCTGCGGTGTACTGGGCTCCCTGTTACGCGCCGGCACGGCCAAAGCGGCGGCGCTCACCATCCCTCTCGATGGCGAATGGCTGTTCGCCCGGAAGGGCGCCGCGTTCGCCAAAGTCACCCTGCCTCATTGCGTTGCCAAATTATCCTGGCAGGATTGGGACACCGCTGCCTGGGCGGATGTCTGGGCTTACCGCAAGCTCTTTTCCCTGCCCCGCGAGTTTCAACATCGCCGCGTGTTCCTGCAATTCGACGGCGTCATGGTGGGAGCGTCGCCCTCAGTGAACGGTCATCCGCTGCCCGAACACCTGGGCGGCTATCTGCCCTTCCGCTATGAGATCACGGACTGGCTGAAGAGCGGCGAAAATACGCTGGATGTCGAGGTGGATTCCCGCTGGAAGAACGTGCCGCCGGAAGGTTCGCCCAAAGGTCCCGCTTCCATCGACTATCTGGAACCCGGCGGCATCATCCGCGGCGTCACGCTCTCGGCAGTGCCGCAATCCTTCATCAGCGACGTGTTCGCCAAGCCGGTCAACGTCCTCGACCCCGCCCGCCGCGTGGACGTCACCTGCACCGTCGAAACGGCCGCTCCCGTGCGAATCCGGACGGAGTTGAAGGACGGCCCGCGCGTTCTCTCCACGGCGGAACGCGAAATCGCCGCCCAGGGGGGAGTCACCCTGACTCTGTCGCGCCTGGGCAACGTCGGACTGTGGAGCCCCGAGACGCCCAAGCTCTACGACATCGTCACCACCCTTTTCATGCAGGGCAAGCCGGTCCACGACTATCGCGTCCGCATTGGCCTTCGCGAGGCGCGGTTCACCACCGGCGGCTTCTTCCTGAATGGAGCGCGGGTGCGGCTCTTCGGCCTGAATCGCCATGAGATCTACCCGTACGTCGGCGCCGCCATGCCGCCGCGCGTGCAGCGCCACGATGCCGAAATCCTCCGCCGCGACTTCAACTGCAACACAGTCCGTTGCTCCCACTATCCTCAATCCGAAGCTTTCCTCGATGCCTGCGACGAGTTGGGCCTCATGGTGTGGGAAGAGATTCCCGGATGGCAGTATCTCGGCGACGCGGCATGGAAGGAGCTCGCCGTTCGCGACGTGCACGATATGGTCTGCCGCGATCGCAATCATCCCGCGGTGGTCATCTGGGGCGTGCGTATTAACGAATCGGCGAACGACCCCGAGTTGTATCGGCGCACCGGTGAGACGGCGCACGCGCTCGACGATTCCCGTCCCACCTCCGGCTCCATGACGCGATCCTCCACCGAGAACTGGCGCCAGGACGTCTTCGCGTTTGACGATTACCATGCCGCTCCCGACGGCACCGTGGGCATCCGCGAACCGCTGCCCGGCGTTCCCTACATGCTCGCCGAGGCGGTGGGGCAGTTCAACTACACCAAGGGCCGCTCGTTCGATGCCATCTATCGCCGTACCGCTGACGTCGCGCTCCTGCACTCGCAGGCCATCCGTCACGCCCAGGCTCACGATCGCGCCGCGGCTTTCCCGCGCTGCGCCGGCGTCATCGCCTGGTGCGCGTTCGATTACGGCAGCCTGGTCAATTCCTACCGCGGAGTGAAGTATCCCGGAGTGGCCGACGTTTTCCGCGTCCCCAAGCTCGGAGCGTCGTTTTATCAGGCGCAGGTCAGTCCAAAAGTGCGGCCTGTGATCGCGCCGGATTTCGAGTGGGATGGCAGCGCGCTCCAGAACGCCGCGATCTTCTCGAATTGCGAACGCCTCGATCTCTTCATTGACGGTAAGCGGGTGGCGGCAGCCCACCCGGACCGCGCCGGTTTCCCCCACCTGGCCTACCCGCCATTCTTTTGCGACCTGCCGGGCCAGGGCGAACTCCGCATCGACGGATACCTGGGCGACCGGCTGGCGCTTTCGAAATCCTTCTCCACCAAACCGCAGTTTTCCCTCGCAGCCGATGACACCGAACTGATCGCGGACGGATCGGATGCGACGCGCCTGGCCTTCGAATGTGGAGATCGATCCGGCGACGTCACTTTCAAGCTGACCGGCCCAGGCGTGATTGTAGGCGATAATCCGTTTCAACTGGCGGATGCCGGAGGCGTAGGAGCGGTTTGGGTGAAGACCCTACCCAAATCCCCTGGACGAATCATCGTCCAAGCCACCCACCCGGTCCTGGGCACAAAATCCGTCACGATCCGCGCCTCCGCGCCGCGATGAAAAACACCCGTGTCGATCTTCTCCGTGCTTGCTTCGTGTTCTCCGTGGCTTCCTAAGAAACAAACTCGCCCGACGCCTGCAGGGGAGCCAGAGTGAAGCCGAGCTTGCGCGCTTGTTTGGTAAGCCGCTGACGAGCCCGCTCACGACCCCGTTTTTCGATTTCTGCGAAGCGAGTCTCGTCGTATTCGGTCCGTT
>JARLGM010000195.1 GCA_031292755.1 Candidatus Sulfopaludibacter sp. | reverse complement strand
CCAGCGATCCAGTTCCGGGTCGTCGTCGCCCGAGAGTTCCTGTTCGATCAGGATGGCCGCCACCGCGTCTCCCGGGATGTCGGGGTACCGGCCGCGCAGCAGCGCCACCGAGTTGGCGTCCATATATTCGAGCATGGTCGCGCTGGCATCGCTGCGGGCCGCATCCACAAAGTCCAGAGCCTGCCCGTCGCTGGTAAAGAACACCACGCCGCCCAGCACCGCCTGGGGCGCGGGAATCAGCCGCAGCCGCGCCTCAGTCAATACGCCGAGCGTGCCCTCCGACCCAACAAACAGGTCCACCCAATCCATGCCGGGCCGCAGCGGGTATCCGGCCGTATTTTTAGTCACCCGGGGAAGCGGAATTTCACCGGGGTCGAAATCGATCGCGTCACCCCGGGCGACATTCATCACGCGGCCATCGGCCAGCGCCACGCGCAAGCCTTCCACCCAGCGCCGCGTCGACCCGTATTTGAAACTGCGCGACCCGCTGGCATTGGTGGCGATATTGCCGCCGATAGCTGCCGCGGTCTCGGTGGGATCGGGCGGATAAAACTGCCCGCTGCGTTGCGCCGCCGCCTGCACGTCACGCAGCAAAGCGCCGGGCCCAACCACCGCGAAACCCGGGCGCATCGCGATGCCATTCAGCTTTTCCAGCGAGAGCACCCATCCGCCCATGGGAACCCGCGCGCCGGTAATCCCGGTGCCCGCCCCGGCAATTGTGACCGGAATTCCGCCGGCCGAGGCTTCCCGCAGGCACGCCACCACTTCCGACTCGTCCCGGGGAATCACCACACGCTCGGCACGCCCGCGATATCCCGACGCGTCTTCCAGGTATTGCGGGCTTACACTTCCAGTATCACCGGCATGATCAGGGGACGGCGCTGGGTCTCCTTCACGATGTACCGCTTCAAGTCCGCGCGGATCTTCTCTTTCATCACGCCCCAATCGGTCTTCTCCTCCAGCGTAGAACCTTCCAGCGTCTTGGCCACCACCTGGCGCGCATTTTGCAGAAATGTCGAGCCGTCTTCCGCCGCCAGAGCGAAGCCGCGGCTGACGATCTCCGGCAGACTCTCCACCCGGCCCGAATGGCGATTGATGGCGATCACCGGCAGCACGATGCCGTCTTCCGAAAGGTGGCGGCGGTCGCGGATTACCACTTCCTGCACCACATCGTCGATGGACCCGGAATCGATGCACACCCGGCCCACCTGCACCCGTCCGTTCTTGCGCGCGCCGTGGTGATCGATTTCCAGGACGTCGCCGGTGTCCATGATGAAGCTGTCTTCCAGCCCGGCGAAGCGCAAATGCTCCGCCAGTTTCGCGTGCTTGGAAAGCTGGCGGTATTCGCCGTGGATCGGCATGAAGTAGCGCGGCCTCACCAGGTTCAGCACCAGCTTCATTTCTTCGATGCTGCCGTGACCGGAAACGTGCAGCGGCGGGTTCATGGTGCCGTACAGGACATCGGCCCCGCGCCGCGCCATGTGGTCGATCATCCGGAAGATGGCTTTCTCGTTGCCCGGGATGATGCGCGCACTGAGCACCACGGTGTCGCCCTTCTCCACCGAAATGTGCTTGTGGTTGTCCACCGACACGCGCGAAAGTGCGGACATGGGCTCGCCCTGAGTCCCGGAGATCAGAACGGCGACCTTGTTCGCGGGCAGGTCCATGGCATCCTGCGGGCGCAGCAGAATGCCGTCCGGAATCGTCAACAGTCCCAGGGAATGCGCGATCTCCGTCACCGACACCATACTTCTGCCGATTACAGCCACCCGCCGGCCGTACTCCTCGGCCAGGTCGAGTACCAGTTGAATGCGGTGAATGGAAGAGCTGAAACAGCTCACGACGATGCGCTGTTCCGACCGGCTGAAGATGTCCTCCATGCGCGGCCTGACCGCCCGCTCGGATTCGGTATAGCCGGGGCGATCGGCATTGGTCGAGTCGGAGAGCAAGAGCAGGACGCCGCGCTTCCCGTAGTCGGCCAGCGTATGCAGGTCGAACAACTCGTTATCGGTCGGGGTAGGATCCACCTTGAAATCGCCGGTGTGGATGATCACGCCGAGAGGCGTGGTGATGGCCAGGGCGACCGCGCTCACGATGGAGTGCGTCACGTGAATAAACTCGATCTTGAACGGACCGACTTCCACGATCTGCTTGGGCTTGATCTTGATGAAGCGCGGCTCCTGCTCCAGTTCGTACTCTTCCAGCCTGCGGTCCACCAGAGCGAGGGTGAAATCCGTGCCGTAGACCGGCACGTCGATCTCGGAGAGGAAATAAGGTACCGCGCCGATGTGGTCCTCGTGGCCGTGGGTGAGGAACAAAGCCCTTACCTGGCTTTGGTTTTCCTTGAGAAAGGTAAGGTCCGGCATCACCAGGTCCACGCCCAGCAGTTCGGCTTCCGGGAACATCATTCCGGAATCGACCACGATGATGTCTTCGCCATAACGAATGGCGGTCATGTTCATGCCGAACTCGCCCAACCCGCCCAGGGGCATTACCTGTAACTTCTGATCAGTCATTCAGTTTCACTTTCAACGATAACCTGCCGCTTGAAGTTCAAAAAGTTCGGCGTAGCGGCCGCCGAGGGAGAGCAGTTGCTCATGCGTGCCCTGCTCCTGGATAGCGCCGTCGGCCAGGACCAGGATGCGGTCGGCCATCCGCACGGTGGAAAACCTGTGGGAAATCAGTACGGCCATGCGGTCGCGGGTCAACTCCGCAAAACGCTGGAACACTTCGTACTCCGCCCGGGCATCCAGGGTGGCGGTCGGCTCGTCCAGAATCAGCAGTTGCGCATCGCGCATGTAGGCGCGTGCCAAGGCGACCTTCTGCCATTCTCCGCCGGAAAGGTCCACGCCCCCCTCAAACCGTCTTCCCACCATTTGATCGTAGCCTTTCGGGAGCCGGTCGATTAAGTGGTTGGCCAGACTTTTTTGCGCGGAGAGTTCGACCCGGGGTTGGTCGTGGAGGGACTCGATTTTGCCAAATCCAATGTTATCACGAACTACCATGTCGTACCGCATATAGTCCTGGAAGATGACGCCGATCTCGCGGCGCAGGTCTTCAACGTCGTACTCCCGCAGATCCACGCCGTCCAGGAGAATGCTGCCGCCGGTGGGATCGTAGAGCCGCGCCAGGAGTTTGACGAGGGTCGTCTTCCCGGCTCCATTCTCCCCGATTAATGCAATTTTTTCAGATGGATACAGCCGAAAGTTAATGTCTTTGACGACTAGGTGGGAAGAACCCGGATAGGCAAAATCCACGTGCCGGAATTCGAACCCGTCGCGCATCGGCCTGGGCGCGGGAATCGCGTCCGGAGTCGGCCGGATGGTTGGCTGCATGGCGAAAAAATCAAACAGATCCGTCAGGAACATGGCCTGCTCGGAAATGGAGTTGAAGCTGGTCAGGATACTCTCAATGTAGCTGCGGGATCGCTGGAAGGCGCCCGCCAGCATAGTGAAGGTACCAATTGAAATTCCGCCCGCGAGCACTCGTAGCAGGACCACCACATAGGCACCATAATAGCCGCCGGTGGCGATCAGGTTCAGGCCGCCTCCGACCAACGCGCGCTTCATCCCAATGAGCTGATTTTCCTTATCGATAGCTTCGGAAACCTCATGATATCGATCAGCCAGATAGCGGCCCAGTCCAAAGATCTTGATCTCTTTGGCGCTCTGGGCGCCGGCGCCGAGAAACCTCAGGTAATCCAGGAGGCGCCGTTCGGGAGTCCGGCGATACAGCACCGAGTAGGCCAGGGTGGTGAAATGCGTCTCGCCCAGGAAGGCGGGGATCACCGCCGCCACCAGCAGCAGCATGAGCCACGGCGAGAAGATTACCAGCACGCCGGAGAGCGAGATTAAGCTCAGCGTATCCTGGCACATACCGAGCAGCGAGGACAGCAGCGTAAGCCGCCCGGTAGTCTGGCGGCGGGCACGCTCCAGCTTGTCGTAGAATACGGGGTCCTCGAACGAGGCCAGATCCAGTTCGGTAGCATGGCGCATCAGGCGGACGCTCACCCGGTTGGTGAAGCGGTCGGCGAGCAGGCTGTCGAACAGAGTATTGGCCCGTCCCAGGATGTCGCTCATCACCGCCAGTCCCAATTCAATGGCAACCAGTTCCCAGATGTGATGCAGATTACCGCCCTTTCGCAGAATCCGGCTCACCACCGCGTCGAGGATCAGCTTGGAGACCCAGAGCATAGCCAGGGGCAGCAGGGCCCGAAAAAGGCGGAGAACCGTGGTGGCCAGAACCAGCGGGGGGCTGGTCTCCCAAACCATGGCCAGCAGCGGGCGGACATTGCGCATGGCGGCGAAACGGGTGCGCCAGCTCAAATCGCGGGGCTCCGGTTTCACGGGCGGGTGCATTCGTACCAGTATAACGGTTGGGCACAAATAGAAATGCTCACCCCGAAGGGTGAGCATTCAATCCCCCTGTTCTACCAGGGTGATGTTCGATGGGAGAATCAGCTTCGACGGAATCGCAACCGTCAAAACTTTGTAGTTGGATATTATTTCCCCTCGGCTTCCAAGTCAAGGGAAAATCCGGCGCAAAATTTTTGGTCGTAAGCTACTCTTACCGGGCGACTTGCGGGAGCGGTGGTTTTCCACAAGGGCGACCCAAAAGTCCGAAAAGGCCCTGCCCGGGCCTGAGGATTTCCCTCTAAGGTCCACAAAAACAAACCGTTATCGAAACTAGTGGATGCTTACTCCAGGTGTAGGGAGATGAGTGTGTCGGCATCCGGATTGTCTTTTCCGCGCCGCATCCAGGCCCTGACCCCGCCCACCGCAAGCCCCGAAACCAGTGCGAAGCACAGCAGTATCCCGATGAGAATGAAGGCATTTATGACCAGGTTGCCGATGTTGTCGCGCAGCGTGGGGATGTGCTCCTGCAGGGTAACATCCGCCTTGTAGGCGACCTGCGCCAGTACGTTTTCGGCCAGGTCCGGGTCGGCCGGAGCGAGGGTCACGGCAACCAAAGGGCCGGATCTTTTGACCACGGCACCGGGTATTTTCCCGAATGCGTCTGCCTGCTGTCGCGAAATTGCCCAAGTCGGATAGTTAAAAACCAACACCTGGACATCGCCCTTGCCGCTATGGAAAACTGCCATTTCGGCCTCCGCCCCCAGATGAAACGCGGCCACCGAAGGCGGGATTCCCGGGCTGAATCTCTGCAAGCCTACCGGCCCGACGATGTATCGCTCGCTGCGGGCGACCAGGTTTCCGGACGGCAAGAACAGCGTGGGCAGGGCGATGTTCTCGACGTTTTTGAGCTCGCCGGCAAGTTGATCGAGTTCCGGCAAGGTGGGTTTGTAGCCGTCGAATTCCAGCAGATAGTTGGCGTGGGCCAGCAGCAGGCCGGTAGGCGTCTCGGCTGCCAGGTTCGCCACCGGCGAGGGGGTCGATTTGGCGGAACGAAGCCAATCGAAGGCCGCCAGGGTTGCTGTGGCATCCTGCAGGTGCCAGGCGGTGGCTTTGAATTTGGCCGGACCGTTCTCGTAAGTGGCTATTTCGGAGTCCTTTAGCCCAAGTTCGTTCCACATGGCCGGATCATCGGACGGGGGCTGCGAGGTGACCGTGCGGCGGTAGGCGCCAACGGTATCCGGCAGAATGGAGGCCGGGGCCAGCCCGGCACAAAGCAAAGTCAGCAGCAGAAACTTCATCTTTACCATTAGACGCCAAAGAGGGCCGGGACGTGTCCGGATTTTGGGGTTGCGGCGCCCCGGCGGACGTGCTAGTTTTTCAGCATGCGTGGAATCGGTCTTTTTCCCCCGATCGCCCTGATTTGCCTGGCAGCACACGGGCAAACGCCGAAACCGGCGTTCGAAGTGGCGTCGATCAAGCCGGCAACCCCACTGGGACCGCTGGGAATGAGAGCGAACCGGAAGGGCGGACCGGGAACCGGGGATCCCGGAACTTACACCTGCGAGAACTGCCCGGTGATGTGGGTCTTATCGGAGGCTTACGACCTGCAGCCGTTCGAATACGTGGGACCGGACTGGCTGCAGAACGTGCGGTTCGACTTCACTGCCAAGGTGCCCGCCGGCACCAGCAAAGATTTCTTCCGGGAGATGCTGCAAAACCTTCTGGTGGACCGCTTCCAACTTGTCTGCCACCGCGAGAAGAAGGCCATGCAGGTGTACCAGCTTTCGGTCGCCAGGAACGGGCCGAAATTCAAGGAATCTTCCCCCAAGGACGAACCCGCTGAGGACAAGCCGCCGGGAAAGATGCAGCGGGACGGCGAAGGATTTCCAATCCTTCCGAAGGGCACAACGATGGCGGTGGTGCCCGGGCATGCGCGTATTCGCTCCGACAATCAAACCATGGCGTGGTTCGTCAAAATGTTGGCCGGGCAATTGGGAAGCCCGGTGACCGACGCCACCGGGTTATCGGCGAAATACGATTTCGTTCTTTCCTGGTCATTCGAGGAGGGAGGCCAGCCGGCCGCCGGGTCCCCAGTGGCGCCGGTAGATACGTATCATCCCGCGCTCATCAACGCCATGCAATCGCAACTCGGGCTCAAGCTGGAACAGAAGAAGGGCCAGGCGGACGTGCTGGCGATCGACCACATAGACAAGACGCCAAGGGAGAACTGACGGACAGCCCTGAGTTCTTCCTGGTGTCTGTGAGTTAGCGGCGAGCCGCTACTGCCCGTGGCATTTCTTGTATTTCTTGCCGCTGCCGCAGGGGCATGGGTCGTTGCGTCCCACCTTCTGGCCCACACTGACCGGTTGCGCCGAAGTGGAACCATCGCCGCCCACGAACTGGAGATCCTTCAGCTCCTTTTCCTTCTTGCGCTGGATGTTGCGCGTGAAGTCCTCCATCTGGTTCTGGGCCGACAGGCGCTGCTGCTCGCTGGGATCGGGACGCGCCTCTTCCCGCTCTTCCTCTTCGTCGTCCTCGGGGAACGGCAGCGCCGGGCGCTCGCCCACGTTCACCTGGAGGAAGTAGAGGTAGCGAACCGTCTCGTCTTCGATCCGGTCCATCATCGCGGTGAACAACTCCCACGACTCCTTCTTGTATTCGACCAGCGGATCCTTCTGCCCGTAGGCGCGGTTACCGATGCCCTGCTTCAACTCGTCCATGGACAGCAGGTGGTCTTTCCACTGGTTATCGATCACCTGCAGCATGACGATGCGCTCGGTCTGGCGCATGATGTCCGGACCCACCAGGTCTTCCTTCTCCTGGTATTTCTGGCGCAGTTTGTCGGTGATGGCGTCACTCATCTCGCCAATGGTCATATTGCCGAGTTCGTGGATATCGATTTTGGCGCCGAAGCTGGTGAGCACGTCGTTCCGCAGCGAAGCCAGGTCCCACGTGTCGGGGTGCTTGTCTTCGGGGCAGCGCATCTGGATGAACTGATCCACAATGCCGCCCACCATCTCCATGACCCGCTCTTTCTGGTCGATCCCTTCCAGCAACTGGCGGCGCATGCCGTACACCGCCTGGCGCTGCTTGTTCATCACATCGTCGTATTCCAGCAGGTGTTTGCGGGTCTCGAAGTTCTGCACTTCGACGGCCTCCTGCGCTTTGGCAATCCGCTTGGTGATGAGCTTGCTTTCGATCGGCACGTCCTCTTCCATGCCGAGGCGCAGCATCAGGTTCTGCATGCGCTCGCCGCCGAAGATGCGGAGCAGGTCGTCCTGCAAAGAGAGGAAGAAACGGGAACTGCCGGGGTCGCCCTGACGGCCGGCGCGGCCGCGCAACTGGTTATCGATGCGGCGGGATTCGTGGCGTTCGGTAGCCACGATGTGCAGCCCGCCCAGGCTAACGACTACTTCGTGCTCGGCATCCGTCTCGGCCTTAAAGCGGTTGTACAACTCGTCCCACTTGTCGCGGCGCACGCGGTAGAACTGGTCGTGATGGGTGAAGTAGTAGAAGTGTTCATCGGCCACGAACCGCGCCTCTTCTTCGGGCAGGCGCTCGGCCACCTTGTCTTTCAGACAGGCGTCCTTGGTCATGAATTCGGGATTGCCGCCCAGCAGAATATCGGTACCGCGGCCGGCCATGTTCGTGGAAACCACGACCGCGCCTTTGCGCCCGGCCTGGGCCACGATGGAAGCTTCCCGCTCGTGATTCTTGGCGTTCAGAATCTCGTGCCGGACGCCCATCTTCTTTAATATGGCGGCCAGCCTTTCCGACTTCTCTACCGAGATGGTGCCCACCAGCACCGGCTGCCCTGTCTCGTTGTACTTCTTAATCTCATTAGCTGCGTTGCGAAACTTCTCTACCTCGGTCCGGTACACCAAGTCCGAATGCTCCTTGCGGATCATGGTCTGGTTGGTGGGTACCACGGTGACGTCGATGTTGTACGTCTTCTGGAATTCCGCAGCTTCGGTTTCCGCCGTACCGGTCATGCCGGAAAGCTTCTTGTACATACGGAAATAATTCTGGAACGTGATGGTCGCCAGCGTTTGGTTCTCGCGCTGAATTTTGACGCCTTCCTTGGCTTCCACCGCCTGGTGCAGACCGTCGCTCCAGCGGCGTCCGGGCATCAGGCGGCCGGTGAACTCGTCCACGATGATGACTTCCGGACCTTCCTCGCCATCCTTTATTACATACTCGCGGTCGCGCTGGTAGAGCACGTGGGCTTTCAGTGCCGCTTCCACGTGGTGCTTCCATTCGATTGTGTCCAGGCTATAAATATCGGCTAGGCCCAGAAGCTTGGCGGCCCGGTCGAAGCCCTCCTCGGTGAGCGCGACGGCCTTGTGTTTTTCGTCGATGGTGTAATCGCCGGTGGTGTACTGTTCGCCCGGTTCCTTGCCTTCGATCACTTCGCCGCGCACCAGCTTGGGGATGATGCGGTTGGCCTTGTAATACTTGTCGGTGGATTCCTCGCTGGGACCGGAAATGATCAGCGGGGTGCGGGCTTCGTCGATCAGGATGGAATCCACTTCGTCGACCACGGCGTAATTATGCGGACGCTGGGTGCAGTCTTCGATGCGGAACTTCATGTTGTCGCGCAGGTAATCGAAGCCGAACTCGTTGTTGGTGCCGTAGGTGATATCGGAGGCGTACGCTTCCTTGCGCTCCTGATCGTCCAGGTCGTGCACAATCACACCAACGGTGAGACCGAGGAACTTGTAAAGCCGGCCCATCCATTCCGAGTCGCGCTTGGCCAGATAATCGTTCACCGTGACCACGTGCACGCCTTTGCCTTCCAGCGCATTGAGGTACACCGGCAGGGTGGCGACCAGCGTCTTACCTTCACCGGTCTTCATTTCGGCGATGCGCCCCGAGTGCAGCACCATGCCGCCAATCAACTGAACGTCGAAATGGCGCATGTTCAGAACCCGCCGGCCGCCCTCCCGCACAACGGCGAAAGCCTCGACAAGCAACTCGTCGAGCGTGGCGCCCTGGGCGATCCGCTCTTTAAATTCGATGGTCTTGGCGGCGAGATCGATATCGCTCAGTTCGCGCATTTGCGGCTCGAGAGCGTTGACGGCGTCCACCTTGGGACGCATCTCTTTGATCTCGCGCTCAGTTTTGGTGCCAAAGACTTTTGCCAGAATGGCGTCAACAATCATGAATAGGTCTCGTTACGGGGGGAACTCCGCAAATACTATTTTAGCGTGTTCTAACAAAAAGACGGGCGGGGGTGGCGAGAGTTTAGCGGCAACCGATCGTGTATGCTGGAGGAATTCAAAATGAACCACGAGCGCATCGCACGACGCCGCATCTTAGGCGGCCTGGCTGCCGCGCCGCTGGCCGCGGCAGCGAGCGAACCGGCAAAGTGGAAACTGGCGGTGGGAAGCGATCATGCCGGCTTTCCCCTGAAAGGGCCGCTGATTCAAACGCTGCAAGCGTGGGGACACAGCGTGAAGGACATCGGCACGTACAGCGCCGCTCCGGTCGATTTTCCGGATATCGCGCAGAAGCTGTGCGCGGAAATTCAGTCCGGGCGCGCGCAACGCGGAATCATGGTGTGCGGCACGGGCGTGGGCGCAGCCATCGCAGTAAATAAGGTTAACGGCATGCGGGCGGCGCTGTGCCACGACACCTACTGCGCGCACCAGTGCGTGGAGCACGATAACGTCAATGTGCTGTGCATGGGGGCATGGATCATCGGCCCGAAGCTGGCCGAAGAGGTCCTACATGCTTACCTGAATGCCAGGTTTTCGAGCGGAGACGCGGACCTGGTGCGGCGGGTAAAAAAGCTGGAGCAGATGGAGAAGAAGTAAAACACTATGCGTTTTTGGGTAATTGGCGTAGTTATGGCGGGCTGCGCGCTGGGCCAGCCGGGACGCCTGATTTTCGAATCGCAATGCGCGCTGTGCCACGGCCAGACCGGCGGCGGCGGGCGCGGACCCGCACTCAACCGTCCCAAACTCGACCGGGCTCCCGACGACGAGGCGCTGCGCACGCTCATCACCGATGGCCGCGGCGATATGCCGGGCGCCTGGCAACTGCATCCCGACGAAGTGGTAAGCGTGGCCGCCTATGTCCGCACCCTCGGCGCTCTTCCCCAGGAAACGTTGCCCGGCGATGCGGCGCGCGGCGCCCGCGTCTATGCCTCCAAAGGCTGCGCAGGCTGCCACATGGTGAACGGCCAGGGCGAGGGATTCGGTCCCGAATTGACGGCCGTGGGCGCGCGGCGCAACGCGGCGTTCCTGCGCCAAACCATTCTGAAGCCCGCGACGACGCTGCCGGAGGGATTCCTGTACGTCTCCGCGGTCCCGGCCTCCGGCGCGGCGGTGCGCGGCATACGGGTGAACGAAGACTCGTTCACCATCCAGGTGCGCAATGCCGGCGGCCGCTACTTCAGCTTCCGCAAATCGCAACTGAAAAGCCTGGACCGGCTGACCGGGCAAACGCCCATGCCGGCTTTCGAAGGCCAGACCGGCGGCGTGGATCTCGACGATCTGGTGGCCTACCTGGCCGGCCTGAGGGGGACGCCATGAAATGGATCGCGCTGTTGCTGTGCGTCCCGGCGTGGGCGCAGGTTCCCTACGACCGCATTGTCAATGCCGCACGCGAGCCGGGTAACTGGCTGACTTACTCCGGCAACTATCAGGGTCATCGTTTTTCGCCACTGGCGGAAATCACGCCCGCCAACGTCGCCGGCCTGCACGTGAAGTGGGCCTACCAGATGGAGACCCGCTCGGAAGTCTCGCCGCTTGTGGTGGACGGCGTGATGTACGTCAGCGGCCCCAACACCGCGGCGGCGCTCGACGTGCGCACCGGCCGCGAGTTGTGGACCTGGAAGCGGCCGATCCCGAAGGACTATAAGAATATTGGATTCGGACGAGTGAACCGCGGCCCGGCCATTCTGGACGGCCGGATTTTCGTCGCCACGCTGGATTGCTACCTGGTTGCCTTGGACGCGAAGAGCGGCCTGGAGCGATGGTCGGCCCAGGTGGCGGATTACAAGCCCGGATACAGCATGACGCTCGCTCCCCTGGCCATCCGCGGCAAGGTGCTGGTGGGCGTGAGCGGCGGCGAAACCGGCATCCGCGGATTCGTGGATGCGTACGACGCCGGGACCGGCAGCCGCGCCTGGCGCTTCTACACCGTCCCCGGTCCCGGCGAACCGGGCAACGAAAGCTGGCCCGGCGAAAGTTGGAAAACCGGCGGCGGGTCAACGTGGGTCACCGGTTCCTACGATCCGGAAACCAACCTGGTGTATTGGGGCATCGGCAACCCGGGACCGGACTGGAATCCCGATTCGCGCCGCGGCGATAACCTTTATACGTGCTCGCTGGTGGCGCTGGATGGCGACAGCGGTAAGATGAAGTGGCACTTCCAGTTCACCCCCAACGATTCGCACGATTGGGACTCCACGCATGTACCGGTGCTCTTCGAAGCCGATGTCCGCGGGACACGCCGCAAGCTGGTGGCGGTGGCCAATCGCAATGCGTTTTACTATGTGCTGGACCGCTCCAGCGGCGAATTCCTCGCGGGGCGCGCGTATTCCAAACAGACGTGGGCCAAGGGGCTCGACGATCGCGGCCGTCCGATCGTGATTCCCGGCACCGAGCCCAGCGAGGCGGGAACGCTGGTCTGGCCCAATCTCAACGGCGCCACGGTCTGGTTCAGCCCGTCGTATAGTCCGCGGGAAGGTCTGCTCTACGTGGCCGTGCGCGAAATCGCATCCATATATTACAAGCGCAAGGCCGACTATAAGCCCGGCACATTTTTCGCGGGAGGCGGCGAAGCGCAGCCGCCCGGCGGGGTCGAATCCGGAGCCATCCGCGCCCTGGAAGCTGACACGGGACAGATGCGCTGGGAGTTCAAATTGCACTCGGCGCCCTGGGCCGGCGTGCTTTCCACGGCGGGCGGGCTGGTCTTTTCCGGTTCCGACGAAGGCAACTTCTTCGCCCTCGATGCCAAGACCGGCAAGCCGCTGTGGGACTTCCAAACCGGCGGCAGCATCGCGGCGAATCCCATCTCTTTCAACATCGATGGCCAACAATGCATTGCCATTGCGGCCGGCCGGGTGCTGTACGTGTTCTCGCGGTAGCGCGGGCCAGCCTGACTTTCGCACTTCGGTGAGTTTTGTCGGCTGGAGATTGGCCATTTGAGAGGATGTACTGAGAGCGGTTGTCACAGTCTAAGCCGCGAGGGTGGAGAGCGTCTCGGAGCCCAGCGGGGGGTTTCGATGCGTTCGCGTCCGGGGGTGCCGGAATCGCGAAGTCGCCGATATTCGGCGTGGCCTGATCCGGCATCTGGCGAGCGAAGATTTGATCGCGGAGTAGGTTCGGCAGATCCAAGACCGAAAGGCGAGTGGACTTTCTCCTCCATTTTGGAGGGGCAAATAGGCGGCCGTGCGTTGAAACCCATAAGCTAAGGATGGCAGCCAACAGCAGCAAGCTGTAGATGGCTACCTGGAATTGCGGCAGACGGGTGACGGCCAGGCGACTTCAGACTTGGCCCTGGGCCACACCGATGAGAGACTTTTCGTCGCGATGATTGCACTGTCGGGTAAGGGACTGGCGCGGTGCTGAGATTCCTCGCCCGTTTCCAGCCCCTCCCCATAAGAACTGCTCGTGAGGTTTTCCCTCAAGCAGCTCACCCAGTGAATTTCGCCGAAAGGGTTATGAGTCCTGTCGTCGGACG
>JARLGM010000194.1 GCA_031292755.1 Candidatus Sulfopaludibacter sp. | reverse complement strand
ACCGTCATGCCCGGCTTGAGCCCCATCTCCGCCGTCAGTTGCACCGGCCGCACGCTCTGATCGCGCGCCGGATCGGCCAACCCCTGCGCGACGGCCTTGCGCCCTTCGGGAGTCTTGTAGCCCGCGTTCGCATCATTGGCCACCTGCGCACCCAACCCGCCGGTCAACATCAGGCCAAGCAGCAACATCCGTACAGCCGGACTCTTCATAATGCAGTCTCCATCGGCAGCGCCAGTGGCGCGTCCCTCATGAAATCAAGTTGCGACATCTCCGCCAGGGCGTCGCGAATCGATTGCTCGCTGGTCGGCTCCACCGTAATCACAAAAGGCAGATCGCGCGGATCTTCCGCCGGTTCCTGAAACACCGCATCCAGGCTGATATTTTTCCCCGCCAGAATACCCGCCAGTTTGGCGATAATCCCCGGCCGGTCATCCACCCGGAAGCGCAGGAAATAGGCCCGCGTCTGCAGCGTCACCGATACCGGCTTATTCTCGCCCAGCCGTTCGTGCGCGAACGGCGAAACACGCTCCGGACTGCCGCTCCGAATCTCGCGCGCCACCCGCATCAAATCGCTCACTACCGCGACGCCCGTGGGCGACGCGCCCGCGCCCCATCCGTAGTAAAACGTGTCCTCTCCGTATTTCCCCTTCACCCACACGGCATTATACGCGCCCTGCACGCCCGCCAGAATTGTCGATAGCGGAATCAGCGCCGGCCGCACCGAGAGAATCAGCCCGTCAGGTGTCTTGCGCGCTCCGCAAATCAGGCGGATCGTGTGCTTCAGCAGCTTCGCGTACCGGAAATCGATCGGCGAGATGCGCCGGATCCCCTCCATGAAGATGTCCGAAGGCGTGATCTTCTCCCCGAACGCCAGCGCCGCCAGCAGCACCAGCTTGCTGCGCGCATCGTAGCCGTCGATGTCCGCGCTCGGGTCGGCCTCCGCGTATCCCAGCGCCTGCGCCTCGGCCAGCACCTGCGCCAGCGGCACGTTGCGCTCCTCCATCTGGGTCAGCATGTAATTGCAGGTGCCGTTGAGGATGCCATACAGCGCCATCACTTTGTCGCCCGAGATGCCCTCGCGCAACACCGCGTGAATCGGAATGCCGCCGCAAACGCTGGCCTCCATCGCCAGGTTGATTCCCGCATGAATCGCGCGGTCCCAGATCTCCGGCCCGCATTCCGCCATCAATTCCTTATTCGCGGTCACGATGGACTTCCGGTTCAAAATGGCCGCCTCGATAATCTCGCGCGCCACTCCCGTGCCGCCCACCACCTCCACCACGATCTGCACTTCCGGGTTAGTCACGACCTCGCGCCAGTCGGTCGTCTTGATCACCGGCCCCAGCGCCTCGGGAATCTGTTTGGTATGCACCGAGCGGCTGCATACCGCCACCACTTTCAGTTGAAACCCCAGCTTGAGCGCGATCTGCGCGGCGTTATCCCCGAGAATGGCCAGCGTTCCCGAGCCGACATTGCCCAGGCCCACAATGCCAATCTTCACTTCATCCATATCCTGCTATGATATCAGCCATCCCGGGCCGTCCCTGTTGACATTGGCCGCGAAGAACTCCGCGCCAGGGCCGCCAACTGGCGCCAACTTGTCACCGTAGTCTCCACCGTGATGAAGAAGGGTTAGCGGTGGGGTCGCGTGTTCCGGCAGGACCTCACTTAGCCAGCGTGAGCGCCCGCGTGCAAAACGCGTCATTCGGTTTGATGCCTGAAAACACCAGCGTCATCCTCAGGCCATCCGCCGAAATCCACTTGGCCGGCAGCCGGTACCCGTGCGTGTCCGCCACATCCCACTGCCGGTGCAGAACCGTAGTCCATGGACCCCATGGCTCCGGCGCGTCGAACAATCCCCAGCCACCCGAGTGATCGTACGCCAGCGCCATCAGGTACCGCTTGATCCCGGCATCGTATACCACGTCCACGCGGCCGCAGTTCGCCGGATACGCAAACACCGGGCCGCGCCGTGCAAGGTCCCCCGTCCACACCGGCGCTCCCCCGCCGTCTGCGCCCGCGTAAAACTCCCAGGCGCTCCGCTCGCGAATCCGGTCCTTCGCCACGCGGGCCAGCACCAGCCCGTTATCGCTCTCATACGCCGAGGGGCCATCCTGCGAGTATGTGTATACAAACCCGTCGCGCGCACCCGCATAATTACGCCCGAAATTCAGAAAGGCCGGAGACCCGAACCCGGCCGGCATCTTGAATCCCCACTGCCACGTCTTACCCCGATCCCGCGACCACAGCAGTTGCGCATTCCCCACGTTACGCACCCACAAATACAGAACACCGTCCACCATCAGGATCCCGCTGGCCTTGGGACTCCTCGCGCCGCCGCCGGTCCGCTCCGCATCCGACCGCAGATTCACGCCGCGATAATCGCCGGCGCCTCCAATTACGCGCGCGAATCCCATCCCCAGCTTCTTTTCCACGAACGGCTCGAACCCGTATCCGTCACCGTAGGAAGTGTACTGCGCATCGTCATCGCCCCACGTCATGGGCCAGTTATCGCTGTCGATCGCCGCGCGCCGGATCTCCTTCCCGAAAGTTGCCGCGTGGATCGCCGGACTCGGCGGATACGGGGCACGCACCGTGACGCTGTCCATCAGCGGCCGGATCAGCAGATCGTAAACCGGACCCCAGAATGACACGTTGGTATCGCCCAGCGCCGTTCCATTGCGCACCACGATCAGATCCAGGCCCGGCACAACGACAATCACCTGGTGGCTCGCGCCCGCGCCCGCGAAGGTATCGCGCGGCGCTGCCGGCCAGACGCCGTCCGCGTTGGTGTACCAGGCCAGGCCCGACGCCGGCGCCGGGTCGGCCTCGGTTCGCGGCGGATGCGGCATCCCCTGGTCCGTCAGCACCTGCTTCACTACCTCGCGCCGGATCAGTTCGCGCCCGTGCCACTCTCCCCGCAGCATCATCAACTGCCCCACCCGCGCCGCCGCCCGCGCCGTGAAACTCGCGCCGCCCCAATTTGCGTACAGCTTCAGCCCGTCCAACTCGTAAGCCCGCCCGTAGCCGATCGACCAGTCCCGCTCCGCCACGCCGAGCGGATCCATTACCCGTTCCTTCAACAGTGTGCGAACGTCACCGCCGCGCAACGAAGCGGTGATCGCGTAAGAGAGGGCCGCCATGCCGGGATTACTGTACTCGTTCCGCGTTCCCGGCTCGAACAGCACCGGAGCCTGCCGCACGGCAATCGAAAACGGGTCGGGCGTCCGCTTCCAGAAATCGCCTTTCCATCCGGTGAGTTTGTCGTGCGGAATGTCATCCTGCTCGGCGTCTTCAATGCCCGATGTGTGGGTGGCGAGCTGCCGGATCGTAATTTTCGATTTCAGCGGCTCGGCGCGCCATTCGGGGATGTACTTCGCCGCCAGATCGTCGGGCGAGATGCGTCCGTCGCTCATCGCCACCGCCAGCGACATGCCGCCCACCAGGGCTTTGGCCATCGAAGCCGTGCCATGCGGCCGGTCCGCGTTCCATCCGGGTGCGTACCACTCCAGCGCAATCTGCCCGCGCCGCAGCACGACCAGCCCCGTGGTCCCGTGCGCCGCCAGCCCATTTCGCCAAGCCTCCAGTTTCGCCGCGTCTAACCCCGCGCCGGCTGGTGAGATCGATTGCCCGCACGCGAGCCCGGTCCAGACCGCAAGCCACACCGTTTGCTTCCAGCGCATACCTATTCTGTATCGAAGCCGTCCCGCCGTTGCAACGCGGCGCGAGCCCGCCTCGGCTATCATGGAATGCAGGAATCACCATGAAACCTCGGTGGCGGCGCTGCGCGCTCATTTTATTCATTGCGGCCCTATCCTCTTTCACCATTCCCGCCCAGGGACCAGAGCCCTCCCCGCTTTCGCAAAAGGAGGACACGACGCTGCCCAATGGCAAGTCGCAGAAAGACGAAATCCTCAAAGCCGAATACCAACAGAACCTCAAGGACGCTGCGCAGTTGACCGAACTCGCGCAACAATTGCAAGAGGACCTGGAGAAGAACGATCGCTTCGTGTTCTCCATTACCACCCTGAAGAAGACCGACGACATTGAGAAACTGGTCAAGAAAATCCGCGCTCGCATGCGCCACAATTAGCCTGCTGGCCGCGCGCGCCGCACGCTCCCAAACCGATCTTCCCGTGCCGGCCGCCATCCCGCCGGGGAAAGCTCCCGCCATCGCGGTGCTGGACGCGGCCGAAGCCGAACAGTGGCAGACCTGGACGAAAGATCTCGGCTGGAAAGTCATCGCCCCCGCCGCCATGCCCGCCAACGCGGCCATCGATGCGCGCGTGCAGGCCGCGGCCCAGGCCGTAGACCAGGCCATCCAGAGCGGCGCCGTGGATCCCGCTCACATCTACATCGCAGGGCGCGGCGAATCCGCGGCAGCCGTCTTCTATACCATCTCGCGCACCCCGGACCTGTGGGCCGCCGGCATCGCCCTGGGCGGCAATCCCATGGCCGCCATCAACAGCGATCGCATTTTTGCCGGCAACTTCTCCGCCGCGCCCGTCCTCTGGGTCAGCGGTGGCAGCGGGGACGCCGCCCTGGCCCAAAAACTCAAGGCCGCCGGTCTGAATATGGAGTGGCGCGCCGCGTCCGGCCTCACCGACACCGCCGCCTTCACCTGGCTCCTCGAACACACCCGCCACCCGTTCGCTGCCTCCATCGACTGCGAAACCAACTCCCCCACCTTCGGCAGTTGCTACTGGCTGCAAATGACTAAGTTCGATTCCGGCGAGCGCAATGACGTTCTCCCCTCCACCCACCTCGCCCCCGGCAACAGCGCATCGCTCGATCTCGGCGGTTTCAGCGCCAAGGCGGACGACCCCGGCCCCGGACTCCTCATCTCGAAGCTCCCCGATAAGTACAGCGGTCCGCTTAAGGTGGGCGACCGCATCGTCGAACTCGAAGGCCGTCCCATCGCCAATGCCCGAGCCTACCTGGACATGATGGCCAAATATACCGAAGAGAAACGCGTGGCCGTGATGATCCAGCGCGGCAAAGACCGCCTGCGCCTCGACACCCGCGTAGTCCTGCCCGTGCGTGACACCATGGTCACCGCGCGCGTCCAGGGCAAGTACGACCCCGAAACCAGGGGCATCGATATCGTCAGCCGCTCGGTCACCGAAATGAAAGTGACTCTCCCCGCCGAATGGCTGCCCGCACTGCTCTCCTGGAACGGCCTCACGCTGGAAAACATCACCCAACCTGGTTGCCTGCTGCTCACCATCGAAAAGGAGATTCTGCATGCCGCCGTCTGCCGGTAAGCAGCGCTGCCGCTGGGCCGGCAGTGACGAAATGGCCGTCTATCACGACACCGAATGGGGCGTGCCCGTGCACGACGACCGCGCCCTGTTCGAATTCCTCATCCTGGAAGGCGCGCAGGCCGGCCTGAGCTGGTCCACCGTCCTGCGTAAACGCGACCGCTACCGCAAGGTGTTCAGCGATTTCGAGCCGCGCAAAGTGGCCCGCTTCAACGATGCCAAATTGGAGCGCCTGCTGGCCGACCCCGGCATCATCCGCAATCGCCTCAAGGTGCAGGCCGCCGTCACCAACGCCAAAGCGTTCCTCGCCGTACAAAAGGAATTCGGCAGCTTCGACGCATACATCTGGCAGTTCACCGCAGGCCGCCCCTTGCAGAACCGCTTGTCTCTGGAGGGCCCCGTTCCGGCGGCCACCCCGCAGTCCGACGCCATGAGCCAAGACCTTCTCCGCCGCGGCTTCAAGTTCGCCGGCTCCACCATCTGCTACGCTTTCATGCAAGCTACCGGCATGGTGAACGATCACGCCGTGGAATGTTTTCGCTACTCCGAAGTGCAAGCCCTGTGACTCCGCAATCCGGCACTCCCGAACAATTCGCCGCTCTCCGCCGGTTTCTGGATGCCTCGGACTATACCGAAACGGCCATCTGCGAGCGCCTCGGGATTTCGTCGCTCGCCAAAGTGGCGCACCTGGCCACCGGCGGTCCGCAAGCCGATGCCCTGGATTGGCTGATCCGCCTCTTCCTGCTGGAGGAAACGCTCCCGCAAACCTGGCTACCCGCCGAAATTCTCACGCTGCTCCGAACCCTGGGCCTTGTCACCGGCGACGGTGGCATCGCCGCCACGGTCAAGCTCTATCCCGTGCGATCGGTCTTCGTCATCAGCGATCGCGACCTCTCCGGCCGCGGAGGCTCCGGCCATGTATTCAGTGCCATCAGTCCGCAAACCGAAGAATTCCTGCAACTCGTCCCGGAATCGCCCACCGCGGCATGCCTGGAAATCTGCGCCGGAGCCGGAGCCGCCGCCCTGCTCGCCGCGGCGCGTTACGCCGTCCAGTCCTTCGCCTTCGATGTCTCCGAACGCTGCTGCGCGTTCACTGAGTTCAGCCGCCGCCTCAACGGTATCGGCAACCTCACGGTCCAGCGCGGCGATCTCTACGCGCCCGCCGGCAACCAGACCTTCGACCGCATCATGGCCCATCCGCCTTACGTGCCCTCGCTGCGCGACACGCAACTGTTTCGCGATGGCGGCGAAGATGGCGAGCGCCTCACCCGCCGCATCGTTGAAGGCCTTCCCAACTACCTCCATCCCGGCGGCCGCCTCTACCTGCTCGCCATGGTCGCCGAGTACCCCGGCGATGCCATCCCCGAGCGCATTCGCGGCTGGCTCCGCGACGCCGAATCCGAATTCGATATGGTGGTGGTGTTCCGCCGCTCCACCGAAGCCGGCACGTTCCTCTTCGATAACTGCGCGCCGGAAGATCTGCCGGCGTGGCGCCAGTTTGTCGATCAGCGACGCATTCGACGCTTCCGTTATGTCAATGTGATTATCCAGCGCCATCGCCAGGCCGCTCCACCGCTCACCGTGGTCCGCGAGGCCGGCGAAGGCTACAACATCGCGCACGCCGAGCGCTGCTTGCGCCCAATAGACGGCGAACTGCGCCCCAAGGTCGCACCCGGCGTCCAATGCGCCACCCACTCGCACCTGGAAAATGCGGCGTGGATCGCGCACCGCCACGTCCTTTCGCTCAACGGCCCCTTTCGCGTGCAGCACAGTGTGGCGGATTGGGTCCCCGAATTCCTCGCCCAGTGCGATGGCGCCAGGACAGTATCCGAACTCGGCCACCCCGACTGCATCCGCGAATGCCTCGCCGCCGGACTGCTGGAGATCGCATGAGAAAGCCGCCGCCGCCGGAACTTCGCCGCGTCCCCAAAAGCTCTCGCCGCGACGAAGCCTTCCGCAAGACCATCCGCCAGATTCCGAAGGGTAAGGTGGCCACTTACGCCCAGGTGGCGGCCGCCGCCGGCTACCCGCTCTACCACCGCCAGGTCGCGCAACTCCTGCGCACCGCCCCCACCGGCTCGCTACCCTGGCAGCGCGTGGTCGGTGCCGGAGGCGCAATCAAACTGAAATACGAAGCCGCCCTGGAACAGCGCACCCGCCTCGAAATGGAAGGCGTCCGCTTCCGGGGCAAGCGCATCGACATGGCCGAACACCAGCACCGCTTCAAAGGCTGGGAGTTCGATTAGCCATCACTTACGTAACTTCCCGCAGACGGCGTTCCAGGTACCGCCGTTCGCTTTGATTGTTCACCAGGGCGAGGGCTTGCGTGTACGCTTTCTCCGCCTCCCGGAAAGAGCCCGCCCGCCGGAGCAGATCCGCGCGCGCGGAGTGCAGCAGGTGGTAGTTTTGCAGGTCGCCTTCAGCGGCCAGGGCGTCTATGAGCGTCAGCGCCGGACCCGGGCCTTCCACCATGGCCACGGCCACCGCGCGGTTCAATGATATGACCGGCGAAGGCGTCATGCGCTGCAAAAGATCGTAAAGCTGCAGGATCTGCGGCCAATCGGTATCCTGCGGTCTCGCCGCCTCGCAATGCAGGGCCGCAATCGCCGCCTGCACGCCGAAGGGACCGGGCGCGGCACGAAACGCCTGCTCCACCAGCGGGATCGCCTCGTCGATCTGCGCCCGGTGCCAGCGCGTGCGATCCTGTTCTTCCAGCACCACGATATCGCCCGCCTCGTCCAGGCGCGCGTCGCGCCGCGAATCGTGAAGCAGCATCAGCGCCAGCAGTCCCGTCGCCTCGGCCGGTGGTTGCGGCGCCATCAACTCGCGCCCCAGGCGCCCCAGGCGGATGGCCTCCGCGCACAGGTCGGTTCTCACCAGGGAGCCGCGCGTTGCCGCGTACCCTTCGTTGAACACCAGGTAGATCACGGTCAGCACGGCGTCCAGTCGCGCTGGCAATTCGGCGGCCACGGGGACCGCGTACGGAATGCGCGCGTCGCGAATCTTGCGTTTCGCCCGCACCAGCCGTTGGGCCATGGTGGGCACCGGCACCAGGAATGCCCGCGCGATCTCATCGGTTTCCAGGCCGCCCAGCGTGTGCAGCGTGAGGGCGATCTGCGCCTCGGGCGCCAGGGCCGGGTGGCAGCAGGTGAAAATCAGGCGAAGCCGGTCGTCCGGAATCTCCGTGGAGTCGTAATCCGGCACCTCCACGGTGGGCTCGGTCGCGGCATACAGGTTGATCTTCTCGGCGAACCGGCCCTTGCGGCGAATCGCGTCGATGGCTTTGTGCTGTGCCGTCCGAATGATCCAGGCGCGCGGATATTCCGGGATGCCGGACTCGCGCCACTGGTTCACCCCGGCGGTAAACGCTTCCTGGGCGGCCTCTTCGGCCATTTCGAAGTCTCCAACCAGGCGGATCAGGGCGGCCACAATGCGGCCCCAGTCGGAGCGGTACAATGCTTCGATGGCCTCGTCGGAATAAGGGTGCATCCCTCTCATGGTAGAAGAAATCTGCGGGAGGCTGTCGATTTGAGGGGCCGCCGTTCGACTACACCTCAGGAGAAAAGGAATGCGTTACATGCTGCTGATTTATCTGGAGGAGAAGGCGCTCGACGATAAGGAGCGCGAGGAATGCTACCACGAGTCTACCCAGCTCTGCCACGAACTGGCGGCGAACGGGAACTTTTTGGCCACCGCTCCGTTATATCCCACAACCACGGCAACCAGCGTGCGCATCCGCGAAGGCAAACGGCTGGTAACCGACGGTCCGTTTGCCGAAACGCGCGAGCAATTGGGTGGATACTATCTGGTGCAGGCCAAGGATCTGGATGAAGCCATCGGGATCGCGTCCCGCATTCCCGGGGCGCGGAGGGGAACTGTGGAGGTGCGGCCAGTGATCGATCTTACAGGATTACCGGAGGAGATGAAATGAGCGGAGTACGAGTGCTGGTAGGAACGCGCAAAGGCGCGTTCATTTTGACGTCGGATGGGAAACGCAAACAGTGGGACGTGAGCGGTCCGCATTTCACGGGCTGGGAGATTTATCACGTGAAGGGGTCGCCCGCCGACCCGGACCGGCTGTATGCCTCGCAGTCCAGCGGATGGTTCGGGCAGTTGATCCAGCGCAGCAGCGATGGCGGCAATACCTGGGAGCCGGTGGATAACAAGTTCGTCTACGATGGTGTGCCCGGCACCCACCAGTGGTACGATGGCACACCGCATCCGTGGGAGTTCAAGCGCGTATGGCACATCGAGCCCTCGCTCACCGACCCGGACACCGTGTACGCCGGGGTGGAAGATGCCGCCCTGTTCCGTTCCACCGACGGCGGGAAGAGTTGGGCGGAACTCTCGGGGCTGCGCAAACACGGCTCGGGGCCACACTGGCAGCCGGGCGCCGGCGGAATGTGTCTGCACACCATTCTGCTGGACCCAAAGGATCCCGCCCGCATCTACATCGCGATTTCCGCGGCGGGCGCTTTCCGCAGCGACGATGCCGGCGCCACGTGGAAGCCCATCAACCGCGGCCTGGTATCCCCGCACATCCCCGATCCGGATGCCGAAGTGGGTCACTGTGTCCATCGGATCGCCATGAACCAGTCGCGCCCGGATGTGCTGTTCATGCAGAAACACTGGCACGTGATGCGCAGCGACGATCGCGGCGATCACTGGTACAAGGTGAGCGGCAACCTGCCCACCGATTTCGGCTTCGCGATTGACGTGCATGCGCACGAACCGGAGACCGTCTACGTGGTCCCCATCAAGAGCGATTCGGAACACTTCCCGCTGGACGGTCAGTTGCGCGTCTACCGCAGCAAAACCGGCGGCAACGAATGGGAGCCTTTGACCAACGGGCTGCCGCAGAAGGATTGCTATGTGAACGTGCTGCGCGACGCCATGGCCGTGGATTCGCTGGATTCCTGCGGCGTCTATTTCGGAACCACCGGCGGCCAGGTGTACGCATCGGCGGACGCCGGGGACAACTGGGCGCCCATCGTGCGCGATCTGCCGGCGGTGCTTTCCGTTGAGGTCCAGACGTTATCATGATCCGCGTGGTGCTGCCGGCGCATCTGCGCATCCTGGCGAAGGTGAGCGGCGAAGTGGAGCTCGAGATCGCCGGACCGGTCACGCAGCGGACGATTCTGGACGCCCTGGAGGCGCGCTATCCTCCTCTGCGGGGCACCTTGCGCGAGTATGGAACGCTGCGTCGCCGTCCGTTCGTCCGCTTCTTCGCCTGCGAAGAGGATTTGTCGCACGAATCGCCGGATGCTCCCCTGCCGGAGGCTGTGGCTTCCGGCAAGGAGCCTTTTCTGGTGGTCGGGGCCATCGCCGGCGGATAGGGGCGGTGGCCCTCAGTTCGCCAGCGCCTGGTAAACGGCTGTGTAGAACTTCGGCTGGATGTCCGTACTGTTGGGAATGAGCTGGATCATCAGAACGATCGCCAGATGGCTCTGGGGGTCCACCTGATAGGCGGTGCCGTAAGCGCCGCCCCACCCGAACGCGCCCACCCCCGCCATGCCGCTCGCCCCGTAGCGGTCCACGGTTTCGAATCCGAAGCCGAAACCCAGGCCGGTGGTGGAGTGGAGCGTGCCCGACTGGTTGGTGGTCATGAGTGCCACCGTGCGCGGGCTCAGGATCCGGACGCCGTCCAGCGCGCCGCCGTTGCGGATCATTTCCAGGAACCGGGCGTAGTCGTGCGCGGTGGAGGTGAGTCCCGCCCCGCCGGCGAAGCTTCTGCGCGGGCCGTCGATGTAGTGGCCCTGGCCCAGGGCGCCGTCGGGAGCGCGCACGATGGTGCCGTCGTTGACGCTGGCATAAACCGTGGCGAGCCGGTTCCGGTCTTCGGACGGAATGTAAAAGCGCGTGTCCTTCAGCCCGAGCGGCCCCGTGATGCGCGCGCGAATGAATTCGTCCAGCGGCACCCCCGAAGCCTTTTCGACCACGCAACCCAGGATGTCCGTGTTGTAGCCGTACACGAACGCCTCGCCGGGCTGGGCCACGAACGGAAGCGTGCCGAGCCGCCCCATGCTGTCGCAGATCGGTTCGGATTTATCGGCGGTGTACCACCCGAAGCCGGCCGCGGGCCCCAGGCCCTTGGGGGCGTACAGATCGCGCACCTGCGGGTCGGTCCCGTAGGAGATGCCGGCGGTGTGCGTCAACAGGTCGCGGATGGTGATGGCGCGCTTGGCCGGCACCATCTTGACGCCGCCCCCGTCGGTCACGGCCACCGTGGTGTGGCGGAAGGTGGGGATGAAGCGGCTCACCGGATCGTCCAGGCCGATCTTGCCTTCCTCGTAGAGTGCCAGTGCGGCGGTGGTGGTGATGGCTTTGGTTTGCGAGGCGATGCGGAAAATCGTGTCTGCCGCCATCTTCCGGCCGGCCTCTTTATCGCTCCAGCCGAAGGTATGTTCGTAGGCGGGCCGGCCATCTTTCAGCACCAGGGCAACGGCGCCGGCCACCTGGTTCTTATCCACATATTGCTGCAGCAGGCGGTCGATGCGCGCCACGCGCTCCGCGGAATTGAGCGGTTGCGCGCACGCGGCGCAGCCCAAAACGAGTAAAGCCAGAATCAAGCGTTTCATAGTTCCTATGGCGCGATGCTATCACGCGCGCCGGGCGCGGGCAGAACGTCCGGAGCCAGAATGCGCGCGCCCATCCACCCCGCTTCCTCGAATTTGCGCGGCGAGGGCGTGAACACAATCTTATAAGTGGTATCGTCCAGCGGGCCTTCCGGCTCGCTGCCGCCCTGCGGATATACCAGGGCGAGATACTTCAAAATCGCATAGATATCGCCGTCTTCCGGCTGCCGGAAATCGAAACCGTTGGACCGGAAATGAATCGACGCGCCCTGGCTGCTGAGCCGCCACGCCAGGAACGCGCAGCACTCCAGGGCATATTCGAACCACGCGTCCAGGTGGCCGGGAATGTCGCGGTCCAGAAACAGCTCGACGGTCTGCTCCTGCTCGCGGGCGAACTCGCGCACCTGCAGGCTGCCCACGTGCGCGGAGGCTTTCCAATCCACATGGCGCGCGCTTTCCAGAGCCTCGTAGGGACGGATACGGTAGAAGTCGCGGCCCAGCCCGCGGTAGTGCGTTTCGATTTCCCCGGCGATGCCCAGCAGCAGATCCTCGAACCCCGGCTGCGGATCGATCGAGGGGTACACGATCATATCGCGCCGAAGGGTGACGCGCGCCGATTTTTCCAGGAAGCCGAAGGGGAAGGAGGTGGAAAAGGCGAAGCTGTTCTGCCGGTAAGCGCCGCGCGCGGGAAAGCGCACCTCCACCGTCTCTTCGAGCAGCGCGCCCCCGGCAATCAGCGGGAAGTACACGTCGGATTGCAGCGTGGGGCTGGCGGGGTCGCGGATCCCTTCCACGCGAATCGAGAACGATGGCATGAGCCACTTCTGATTCCGCACGAATAGCTTTCCAGGCACGGCGCGGCGCGCGGAGACGTGCTCCGGCACCTGAAAATCCAGTTCCAGAGCGGCCAGGCAGAGGCGGCTGACGAAGCCGGACACCAGGAGCGTGGAAAGCATTGCGGCCACAATCAGAAACAACAGATTGTTGGCGGAGACCACCGCGCCCATCCCCACGATCAGGATGGCCAGGCTGAACAGCGCGCCCCCGCGCGTGATCTTATAGCGGACGCGCCGCGCGATAAGGCCGCGAAGCTGGTGCCATTTCGCTCGCACGATTGCCCATCATAGCGCACCGCCATTTCGCCAAAAAGGCAGGGACCGCCAGAACAGCCGTTTCGGAAGTGTAGCGAAACAGGGGTCGGCGCTGTGGAGCGGGTTTGAG
>JARLGM010000193.1 GCA_031292755.1 Candidatus Sulfopaludibacter sp. | reverse complement strand
GTAAGTCTGTCCGCGTGGCCTGACTGTCAATGTCCAGTATGAGAGCCACACCCTACCAAAGCCACTTGCCGCCTAACGCCCATACCGCTGACCTACCGATGGCTCTGGCGCTCTCGACAGATCAGGACCGGGAAACGCTTGCAGCGGCTGATAGGCCGATTCCGATCGGATCTGCCCGACTCGGAAACTGGTGCCGCTCCGGAGGATACTGGACGTTCCGCGCATCGAAACTGAACAGTATTGCCGCCTGGTCGCGGTTACTTCGGTTCGCTTTCGTGCAGCAGTTCCAGCAGGTAGGTTTGCCACACCACGGGCCGCGAATGGGTCCCATGCCCGCGGGTTTCGTCGCTGGTGGGGATCAGGATATACCGGCCGCCCTTCACCTTCTTGATCTCGCGGTCGAGAATCCCCAACTCCGGCGGATTCACTTCGTCGTCGGCGGAATTGACGGCGTAGAGCGGCGCCTGAATTTTGTCGAGTTCGGGCTCGGGGTTGTAGTCGGTGGACGACTCGAACTGGTACAGCATGTCGTTGGCATCCACGCGCGTGGCGCGCTCGCGCAGTGCGGTCACGGCCTGATCCGCCTTTTCGCGCGTGGGGTTGATCTTGTGCAGTTGCAGCGCGCTGGAGGTCATCATCCACAGCGCGTACTCCGCGGCAATCAACCCGTTTGCCGGCGGAGCGGTGTACTCGCCGTTCTTCCACTCCGGATCGTTGCGGATGGCCTGGATGACCATGGAGCGGAACATGCGATTGCGGCCAACGATCTGCACCGGCGCGCTGGCCAGGGGCATCAGGGCATCCATGAAGCCCGGATACATCTCGCCCCAGAGCCAGGTGTGCATGGCGCCCATGCTGGTGCCCATCACCAGCCGCAGATGATCCACATGCAGACCGTCGTGCACCAGCAGGTATTCGGCGCGGACCATGTCGGCGTAATCGTAGTGCGGAAACTTCATGTGCAGGCCGTCACTGGGTTTGCTGCTTTTCCCGTGGCCCACGTCGTCAGGCAGGATGATGAAATGGGTGGCAGCGTCCAGCGGCTGGCCTTTGCCGAACAGGACTCCGCCGAATCCCGCGCCCAGGAAGGCGCGCCCGCTGCCACCGGTGCCGTGCATGACGATCACGGCATTGCGCACGTGGCCGGCGTCATCGCGAGCGGGAGTTCCCAAGGTAATGTAATGGATTTTTAAATCATCCAGCTTGTCACCCGATTTAAATACAAAACTGTGGGTAACGAAGTCCGATTCGGTCTGATTCGGATAGCTGGGCGTGGCGGGTTGACCCCAGCAGACGATACTCCCGGACAGCAAAAGAAGAGTGCGGACCATAAGCCAGAGCTTAACACCGCAGAAGCAGGGAGCGGATGGCGGCCGTTCAAAATAAGGCTGCCGGACTATAAGCCGGTTTCTGTACCCTTGCGGGCGGCGATCATTCATCTTGGCCGTACATTACTGTACGGCTCCAGCGACCTACCCGGAAGTTGAGCGGGGCGGGCAGCCCCTCCTCCCCTATTTGGTCTTGCTCCGCGTGGGGTTTTCCCTGCCGGCAGAATTACTTCTGCCGCGGTGCGCTCTTACCGCACCATTTCACCCTTACCCCGTTGCCGGGGCGGTATATTTTCTGTGGCACTATCCGTATCTGTTGCCAGACCCCGGCCGTTAGCCGGCACGCTGCCCTATGGAGACCGGACTTTCCTCTCCCATTTTTGGAAGCGACCACCCGTCCGGCAGCCTCACTCGATTATTGTCGCATTTCCGGGCAGTCAAATGTACGGGGAGACACCGGGTACCGGCACATAAGCTACTCGAATTCTGGTAGATAACCGAAAAAATCGGTGTATTCTAGTTTTAAATACGCTTTCGGGCCTGGAATTTGGCCCGGGCCGGAGAAATTAGAGGTTCCGGCGATGTGGGAATGCCGAAGCTGCCCAGGTGGACGAGGCAAGTAACGGTTTTTTCGCGATGAGTTTCGGTTTTCTTTTGGCACATGTGGACTACGTTGAGGAGATACAGAAGACAATGAAGAAACTAGCAGCGATAGGTGCGCTCGGTTTGCTGGCGTCGAGTCTGTTTGCTCAGGGATTGAACCCGCCTAGTGGTCAAACCAAGGAAGATTGGGAAGAGATTAATTTCGAATTCAACTCTTCGATCCTATCCGACGGCTATCCAAGCCTTTTGCGCCTTGCGGATCTGATGACGCAGCATCGGGACTACCGTGTGAAGATCACGGGTAATACCGACTACGTGGGGTCCGCAGCCTATAACGACAAGTTGGCGCTGAAGCGCGCGGAAACCGTGAAGGCTTTCCTCGTGAAGTACGGCGCCTCGGCCGACCAGATCACGACTGCGGGCGATGGGAAACGGGATCCTGAAGTCAACAACGGGACCAAGGAAGGCCGCTTCATGAACCGTCGTGTCCGTCTCGAGGTAAGAGACGGCCAAGGCAGGCTCATCAAAGAAGGAGGCATCGGCGATGTCCTGGATGCCTTGAGCAAGAAGTTGGACGCTATGGCGAAGCAGCAGGCCGATTGCTGCGACCAGATTCTGAAGCGGCTCGATAAGCTCGACGATATCCTCGCGGCTCTGAAGGGCCTGCAAGGCGAGAACGACAATCTAAAGGCCCAATTGAACGACCTGCGCAACCAGCACAACGCCTTGCGCGACCAGGTGAACGCCCTGCCCAAGCCGCTCAACGAGCAGCAGACGCAGAATATCGCGCACAACGAAGCCATGGGTGCGGTGGACGAAGCCCAGAAACGCAACAAGAAGTTTTCGCTGCTTGGCGTGGATGTCGGTCCGAATTTCGGCCCGTCGCGCCAGGGTAACGCCGACTTCAGCGGCCGCGGGCAGTTCTTCTCCCCGTTCGGTGGAGACGGTACCCACGCCGTACAGGCCGAGGGTGAGTACATTCACAATAGCGGCACTTCGAATGAAGCGCAGTTCGACATCGGTCTGGTCAACCGCTGGGGGAATTTGCAGGCCGGCGCTTTTGCCAGCTTCAAGTACCTGAATTTCAACCAATTTAACAATGGCGGCGGCTTGGGTCAGGCCGCGTTCATGATCGATTACCTCTTTAATGGCGGCCGCATCGGCGCCTTCGGAACGCAAGGCTTCAAGAATTACGCCGTGCTCAACAGCGTCACCCTGGCGCCCGGCGCCTATTTGCAGACTTATGCACGCGTGGTGGATCAGTACGGTGTCGACGGCTTAGTCGGCGTTTGGGGCAGTGCTTACCTTCAAGGCAATCTGGCATACCTCAATCGCCATATCCCCGGCGTGCACTCTACGCCCGGCGGAGAGTTGAAGATAGTGCAACCGGTGAGCGCGCATATCGCCTTGACGGCGGCCGGCGAGTACGATCCCACCTACATTGCGGCCAAAGGCAACGGCCGCATCATGTTCGGTTTGGAAGTAGGCAACTACATCCACCCGAAGGAATTCACCAAGATCACGACTCCCGTGCCTATGGATGTCCCGCGCATTCGTTACCAGTTCGGTACGCGGCGCGTCGGCTCCAGCCCGCCCATCGCAGATGCCGGTCCGAACCAGTTGGGCGTGGCACCCGGCACCATCACCCTCAATGGCTCCGGATCGTACGATCCGTTGGGTCTGGCTCTCACCTACCAGTGGACGCAGATCGCCGGTCCGACGGTGGCGATCACCAATCCGACTGGCGCCGTCGCCAACTTCCCCGGCGCCATGGGCCAGACGTACAGCTTCCGCCTGACGGTGAGAAATACCGATGGTCTAACGGCTTCGGCCAGCACGACCGTCAGCGTCAACAACCCGACCTCGGTAACGATCGCGCAGTTCATCGCCAACCCCGCCAGCATCCAGCCGGGCCAGAGTTCCACTCTGACTTGGGTAGTGCAGGGCGCGACCAGCGTGAGCATTTCGCCGGGTATCGGCAGCGTGAACGCCAACTCCGGCTCCACCTCGGTGACCCCGGCCCAGACCACCACGTACACCTTGACGGCCACCGGCGCAGGCGGCACGGTGAATCAGAGTGTCACGGTGACAGTGGGTGCGACCACTGCCGGCAACCCGCAGATCCTGCGGTTTGAGGCCAGCCCGCTCAATATCGCTCCGGGCGGACAATCCACGTTGAGCTGGACCACTTCCGGCGCCACTCAGGTATCCATCAGCCCGAACGTGGGGAACGTGACCGCCAACGGCAGCACCACCGTGCAGCCCTCGGCGACCACCACCTACACGTTGACCGCGACTAGTGCCGACGGCAAGAGTGTTACGGCGCCCGTTACCGTTACGGTATCGCCGGCGAACATTCCGCAGATCCTGACGTTCGTCGCTACACCGCAGAACATCTCGCCCGGACAGTCCACTAAACTGTGCTGGCAGGTGAACGGCGCGACCAACATCAGTATTACGAACGTGGGCAGCAATCTCAATCCGAATGATTGCGCCACGGTCAGTCCGTCGCAGACAACTACTTACACGTTGACCGCGACCAATTCCACCGGACAGATCCAGGGTAACGTGACCGTGAACGTGGGGACCGTACAGATCCTTTCGTTCACCGCGAACCCGGTCTACTCCATCGTGGCGGGCGGCGCTGTGACCCTGACCTGGGCCACGGCCAACGCCAGCAGCGTCGTGCTGATCGGCGGCGATATCTCGCCGACAAACCTGAATGCCAATGGCAACTTCACGGTGAACCCGCTCAGCAACGAGACCTACACCTTGACGGCTTACGGACCTGGAGGCCAGACCGTGAGCGTCAGTATCTCGGTGTTCGTCAGGTAATTCGACCCAGTAGCGTGACCACAAGGGCCGGGCGGCAAGTGCTGCCCGGCCCTTTTTCAATTTGTTTGCATGATTCAGCCGTTCCGCTCGTCACTGACATATGCGGATGGCGCTCTTCCTTTTCGCCGCTTCGGCGTTGCACGCGGCCACCGTTCGCGGCAACGTAGTCGAAAATCAGACCGGCAAACCGCTTTCGCGCGTGTTGATGAAGCTGCTGCCGCTACCCGGATCTTCCGCCGCGCCACTCACCACCTGGACCGGTACCTACGGCGTCTTCGATTTCAGCAACGTCCCCGCCGGCGCATGGCTGCTCAGTGCGTCCCGCAAGGACTGCGTCACCGTGCAATACGGACAGAAGCAGTGGACCTCCGCCGGCCAGCCCATTATTCTCGACGATTCAACCGCGGTCTCGCTGAACATCCGGATGCCGCGCTTCGGCGCCATCACCGGCCGTGTTCTGGACGAAAACGACGTGGGCATTCCCAACCAGCAGGTGGTCGCGTACCGGAACTCCCGTCCCCCCGAACTGATCGCGCGCAGCACCGCCGATGAGCAGGGCCGGTTCCGCATCTACGGCCTGGTGCCGGGTCCCTACGTGGTCCGGTCCGCCGCTTGGCAGGACGAATCCATCAGCTACGTGCCCACCTTTTCCAAGGAGTCGGGCTCTGTCGAAGAGGCTCGCACGGTCGAAGTCGCGCTCGATCAGGAAGTGGATAGCGCCGATATCAAGCCCATGCGCGGCACCTTGTTTCAAGTCGCGGGCACTGTGTTCCCCAGCCTGAACGAGGAAGTGAAACTCACGTTCGCCACCGATATGGGCCGCGAGGTCACCAAGACGGCCGGCGGCTTCCAGTTCGGCGCCGTTCCACCCGGCATTTACGAGATCTACGCGGAAGGGCCGGGCGGCCCGCGCTGCGATGTACTGGCCGCATGGCAGGAGGTGGACCTGCGCAAGCCGCACCGGATCGATCTGACGGTTCCGTGCATGTCGCCGGCCACCGTGGGCATCATGGGAAAGAGCGGGGAGCAGCCGGATCCGGCGCAGTTTCAAGTACTGGCCCGCCGCGTGGACCGTGCCGGCCCTGGCGAAATTCAGGAAATTGCCGCTGGGCCCAGCGGAGCGATGCTGCTGCCCGGCCGCTGGCAGGTGATGCTGAAAACGCCGCCCGGCTATTACGCCGCCCAACTCCTCTCATCCAGCATGGCGCCGAACCAGCGGCGCGCCGATGGATGGAACGATATCACGATCACACGGGCCGGCCGCATCGTTTTTGTGGTCGCCACCAGTCCGGGAGGGGTGCACGGGCAGGTGACAGGCAAGGCGCATGAAGCCGTGGCCGGCGCGCCGGTGTACCTGGAGCCGGTCGACGCCACCAGCGGCGCCCGGATCGGCGACTTGCACACGGCGGTCACGGACACGCGCGGCCAATATCATTTCTACGGCCTCGCGCCGGGACAATACCGCATCCTCGCCACCTTCGAATACCAATCGCCCGACGAGGACACGATGGCGCGATCCGCAAAAACGATCTCGATCAGCGAACGCACGGACACGGATCTGGCTTTGGATCTGTTTGTGCTGTAGGGGCCGGTGCCGACGCCAAATCGCTCGGTCCGGGCGAACCCCGCTTGCCGTAGCAGGCTAAAGCCGACCCCACCTCACTGCCGCATAACGGCTGCATCCATCAACCTGGGTCGCGATTCCAACAGGGTGGAGCGCCGGCGATTCAACTCCGCGATTTCCTGCTCGACGAAGCGAGCCGGCGGGAAGGGCGCTCCGGCCTGCAGTTGCGACATGTTGATCAATTTTTCGGTGATCGATTGGTACAGCGTGCGGCCCACCTGTTGCTCTGGGGGAAGGTACCAATGGTCCAGGGAATCCGCCATCATTTGAAACTGCGCAATAAACTGACCTCGGGGCACATTGCGCCTGACGGCGTCCGATAGGATGCCGCGCACCAGTTCCACCGCTTGCAGCATATTGCTCCGGCGCAGCATCAATCTCGCCAGCAGGGCCGCGTCACCGGCAGTAGTTCCGTCGGCGAATATCGCGGCTGTTACGATGGGCGGCTCAAAGAGATCTACCGGATGGCCTGCGCGCAAACTGCCCGTCACCGGCACTGCGTACTCCTGGTTCGGTGGGAGCGGCAGTGGACCCCAGACTCCCAGTCGGTCCGTATCCACCGCGGTATCGGTGCAAAACACGAACGGAGCACGATCGGCGGCGCCCTGCGCCACCGGGTCCATGCGGATCGCGAATGCCGTCAGATTCACAGTCGAATTGTTCCGAATCGCGACTTCGGAGGAGCGCGCCGGAAATCGCTTCAGTGTGGCTGTGATTTGTGCGTTCATCGAAAAGGCGCACGCAAGTACGGAGGCCAATTGGAAAACGGTTCTCATTTCAAATCTCCCGTTGACGTTGCCGTGACCACCCCAATTCTATCCGACCTTATTGCCCGCCCGGAGGCCGCGGCTGGGTCGTCTGCGCGGGCGTCTGTCCCGCCGTGGTGGGAGCCTGTTCGTATGCCGATACCAGGCTCTGATTGCCGTCCTTGTCGATGGCCTTCACGCCGATCACTACGTCGTCGATCGATAGATCCGGCAGCGTGTATTCGGTGACGTTGCCCACGTAGATTTCGCGCTCCCACAGGGCCGATGTGGTGGGACGGATCACCACGGCGTAGCCAGCGATATCGGGCTCCGGATCGGGCATGGCCCAGCGCAGCGCGGCATCGTATCCCGAGGTCCCGCGGCTCAGTCCCGGACCCGAGGGGCCGCGCCGCCCACCGCCGCGTCCGGCAGTGGCCGTATCGCCCGCCCCACGTCCCGCCGGCCGGGGACGCGAGACCTGCGGTGGTTTGGGCGCCAGCGCCAGGCTGGCGAGCACCGCGGCGTTCATCTTCGCCGCGCGCGTGGTGAAGGGCACCGATGCGTTGGCGAAGGTGTCCGTGGCGGTGTGCTGGTTGGCGTAATTCTCGCTCGCGGTGGTGAGGCGAACGGCGGTGAAGCCTTCGCGATTGAAGGACGTGTGATCGCCGCCGCGGCCGAAGCGATCGCGCCGGAACACCAGGTCCACCGTCATCGACGGAACGTACCGTTCGGCGATCTCCTTGGTGTAACGGGCCAGGGCGCGCGAAGGCGAATCCTCGGGCCCTTCGGAAAATACCCGCAGGTGGTTGTTGGCGCTGCGCCCGTCACCGGAAATGTCGCTGCCGATAATGTCGTTATTCAGCAGCGCTTCAATCTGCATGTTTTTCTCTTTGGCTTCCTGGGCATAGTTGCGGCTGCCGTTGAGCCCAATCTCCTCGGCCGCGAAGGCGATGAAGACGATCGATTTGTCGAACTCATACTGGCTCATCACGCGCGCCAGTTCCATCACCGCCGCCGTGCCGCTGGCATCGTCCGCCACGCCGGGCGCCAGCGGTTCCTGATCGGCCGCCGTCCCGCCGCTATCGTTGGCCTGCGCGGCTTGTCCCGCCGTGCGCCGCAGCGCAATGGAATCGTAGTGGCCGCCGATCATCACATACCGGTCCTTATCGATCGTGCCCGGAAGAATGGCCACCACATTGGCCAGTTCCACGTCTTTGGCTAGGCGCTGCGACTTCTTCACCTGGAACTTGTCCACGCTCACCTGCAACTTCGGGCTGTAGCTCTGGAACTCGCTCAGGATCCAGCGTTGCGCGCCGCCGATTCCGTGCGTCTCGCTATCCTGCTCCGATCCGACGTAGCGCGTGCCGAAGCTCTCCAGCCTTTTCATGATGGCGCCGATGCGCTCTTCCGATACCTGGTCCACAATCTGTTTGATGGTGGGGTTCAAACGGCTCAAAGGCGGCTGCGCCAGCGCCTCCACTCCGCAGTACAACGCAAACACCGCCAGCAGGCGGCCGCTCTGACGAAGCATAAACTTGGGTCCTCTTTCTCGGATGAAGAACAGGCGTACCGGCTCAGCACTTTCGTTACCAGCAGAGCCGCAATTGCTCTACCGGCAGGTGGGCCACTTCGCCCTCCTCATAAATGATTTCGCCGCGTTTCATAGTGAGATGCACCAGGTTGCTGCCGAAATGGTGGACCATGTCGTGATAGTCCGGCACGCTCAAGACCAGCAGATCCGCCGATTTGCCGATTTCCAGGGACCCCGCGCTCCGTGCCCGCCCCAAAGCGTGAGCGCCGTTGATGGTGGCTGCGCAGATAGCCTCCTCCGGGGTCATTCGCATGTGACGGCATGCCAGCGCCACCACCGTCTGCATGCTTAATGCAGGCGTGTGTCTGGGGTTGAAGTTGCTGGCCAGTGCCACCGCGGCGCCGGCGTCGATCAATTCCCGCGCCGGTGCGAATTCCGTGCCGGCATGGAATGAAGTGGCAGGCAGCAGCGTAGCGATGGTACTGCTTTGCGCCAGCATCGCCACTTCGCCGGGCGAAGCGTGTTCCAGATGATCGATGCTGACCACCAGATGCTCTATGGCCATACGAATGGCATCGGCCGTCGACACCTGGTCGGCATGAATCTTGCACAAGAATCCCAACTGGCGGGCGGCTTGCAGGTAGCGCGAAAAGCGGCCGTGCCAGGTAGGGTTGGCATTCCAGGCCAGATCGGCGAACCGCGCCAGGTGGCCGCGTCTGATTTTCGGCAGCAATTCCCGGAATACCCATTCGGCCGCGGCGTCGTGAGCGCCACAGAGACCGTCGCCCGGCAGATGGAATAGAAAGGTCGGAATCAGATCGATCGGGTCGTTCTTCAGCGTGCGCAGCACGCGCAGGAGCTTGGTTTCGGCATTCTCGTCGGGCCCGCACCCGGTCTTCACCTCGACGGTGGTGGTGCCGTGTCGGGCCATCGCCTCTACTTGGGCGCGCGCTCGCGCGGCCAACCTGGCCCTGCTTGGCGAACTGACGGTGCGAACGTTACCGCTGCTCCCGCTGGTCGCTCGATTGCCCAAGGGAAAAGCCAGGTGGGTATGGCTGTCGACGAACCCCGGCATCACCAGCCGGCCAGCCGCATTAATCTCCACCGCATGACGTGCAATTGCCAGGTTTTCCAGGCGCCGGGTCGGCCCCACTTCCTGGATCACTCCGTTCTGGACCAATACCGCGCCGTCCGGGATGACACCGAGTTCTCTGAGGGCGCATCCTCGCCGTGCTCCCTGAGGTCCACGCAGCGTAAGCAACTGGCGCGCGCCCCGAATCAGAATTGCGCTCGTGTGTTTTCTCTTCCCCCACAATACTGTACCATCAGAGCTGATTAAACCCTGACATTGAGACAATATGCGCGGAAAAGCTCAACCACAACAAAAGCCCCGGCTGAAGACCCTGGAACGAGTCTTTTCCAAAGCCGGAATGGGCTCGCGCAGCGACGCTAGAAGCTGGATCGGATCGGGCCAGGTCCGCGTGAACGGCAAAGTTGTCCAGAACCCCGACCACTGGGTAGACCTGGATCGCGACCGGATCACTTTTCAGGGCAAGCCCCTGCGGATGGCCGAGAAAATCTACATTCTGCTTTACAAACCCAAAGGGTACATTACTTCGTATGGCGATCCGGAAAACCGCCCTACCGTCTATGACTTGACGAAAGAGGCCGGCGGCTGGCTCGCGCCCGTGGGCCGGCTCGATCTGGACACCAGCGGACTGCTGTTGATGACTAACGATACCGCCTTTGCCGAGCGCATCACCAACCCGGCACACGAAATCGCCAAAACCTACCAGGTGAAGGCGTCCACCCTGGTCACCGACGATCAGTTGGAGCAGCTCCGCCTGGGCGTGGAGTTGAGCGACGGTCGCACCCGTCCGGCACTGGTCCGGCACCTGCGCGATTCGGCCCGCTTTAGTTTCCTGGAATTGACCATCACCGAAGGCCGCAACCGCCAGGTTCGACGCATGATCGAAACCCTCGGGTGCAAGGTGTTGAAGCTGGTGAGGGTGGCGATTGGCCCCATCCGGATCGGCGACCTGCCCATCGGCAAGTGGCGTCATCTGACGGCCGAAGAGCGTCTATTGCTGGGGGCTCAGCCCGCAGCTTCCGGACGTGCCAAACGCACTTAATGATTGGCTGAAGAGGCTGCCGCGCCGGTACTGGTGGAGCCTTGACCGCCGCTGGCGGCAAGCGTGCTGTTAGCACTACCCCAAATGCCCTGTAACCCTCCGGAAACATGGACGATGATGCCTAGGGCGATGAGCGCCAGGAGCGCCGTAAGAAGACAGTACTCCGCCAGATCCTGGCCCGATTCTATGCTGAAAAACTGTTTGATTCTGTGCAACACGCCTCTTATCCTGAGTTCAGTCTAGATCTCCTGGGACCCACCGGACTACACTCTCTTTCGTTAGCTTGCTTTGTGCGCCGGAATTGAGTAAAAGCGGCTTGGCCTAAAGGTTTGCGGGGAGGGTACCGATAAGGAAGTGGAGCCACCTATGTCGCCGCAATCTACGCCGCCGGCTGTCAGTCAGTTCGCGGGGGACCAGTGGGACCTGCCGCCCCTGATTCTGCACCCTTTCAACGAGCATGTCCCCCCATCCACCCTTTTGGACAATTCCAAAGCCGCCTTAATGCTGTCCGGGCTGATACCCGATGAAGGGGTGGACCACGACGAACTCTCCCGGCGTCTGCTTGCCGGGCGTTATTCGGAAATCCGCATGCTGTTCTTTCTGGGAAAGGACGTCTTTCGCTGGATCGATCAATGCCTGGACTGGTTGGAGCGTGTCCCCGGACTCCACGACACGGAACTGCATCACCAGAGTTTTGCGGGTTTGCTGACCCAAAGCCCGCCGTCCGTGGTGACTGAGAAGCTGATCGGCTGGGGCGTGGCCGATTACGTTGCCATCTTTTCGCGTGCCATCGGGCTGAATTCGCTGTTCGTGGCTCCGCCCCCGTTGGAAACCCTGGCGGTAGATTTTCTGCGCAACTATCACCATTACGCGGACTCTCTTTTTCACTGCTACATGGATTCCCAGCCCCACCGCAGAATCGATTCCCGCAATTTTCGTTTCCAGTTGTACGCCAGCGGCGAATACTCCCGCCTGCTCGAAACCGAGTGGGGAAGGGCGGAGAGTTGAACCGGCCGCGGCCCCTGAGCTTCGGGCACAATGGAAGAACACATGCCCGAACTGCCGGACGTCGCGGTCTACGTGGAAGCGCTCGAAGCCCGCATCGTCTCGCACACCTTCCAGCGCGCGCTCATCCGCGGGCCGTTCCTCCTGCGATCGGTGGCGCCGCCCCTCTCCGCCGCCGAGGGCCGGTTGGTGCGACAGGTCCGCCGTGTGGGAAAGCGCATCGCCATCGGACTGGAAAATGAAGTCTGGCTGGCGCTGCACCTGATGATCGCCGGGCGGCTTCACTGGCGCGCCCCGGGCGCAAAAGCTGCCGGGAAGAACGCGCTGGCGAGTTTCGAATTCTCCTCCGGGGTCCTGACCCTGACCGAAGCCGGCACGCAGCACCGCGCCGCACTCCATTTCGCCGCCGGGGAAGCAGGGCTGCATGCACTCGATCCCGGCGGGCTGGAAGTATTGGACGCCGCGCCGGCGGATTTCGCGCGCGTACTCCGGTCCGCCAATCACACGCTGAAGCGTGCGCTCACCGATCCACGCCTGTTCAGCGGCATCGGCAATGCCTACTCCGACGAGATTTTGCACCGCGCCATGCTCTCTCCGGTGGCGCTCACGCAGAGGCTCACCGGTGATCAGGTGGACGCGCTGTTTACCGCCACGCGCGAAGTTCTGGTGGAATGGATCGATCGCCTGCGCGCGGAGGCAGGCGGCAAATTCCCGGAAGGGGTCACCGCCTTTCGCGAAGGCATGGCTGTCCATGGGCGCTATCGCCTGCCGTGTCCCCGCTGCGGCGCCAAGGTGCAGCGCATCCGCTACGCTTCCAACGAGACCAACTACTGCCCGCAATGCCAGACCGGCGGCAAACTGCTTGCCGATCGCGCCCTATCCCGCCTGCTCCGCGAAGACTGGCCGCGCACGCCCGAAGAACTGGAACTCCGCCAGGGCGGCGGGCGCTAAAATACAAGGGAACAACGTGCGCCTCTTGCTTGCAATCTGCCTGTTGGGCGCGGTGGCTCAGGGCGGGGAAGCCGTCTACCAACTCTCCGGACAGGTGCTGCCCGAAGCCGCAGCCTCGGTCACCTTGTTCGGCGCCACCGCTCCTTTCCACGCCTTCACGTTGAGTGACGATTCCGGCCGCTTCACGTTCAAGAAGCTGGACGCCGGCACCTACACGCTGGCCGTCTACGTTCCCACACGCGGCGAGGCGCGCCGGACCGTGGAGGTCGGGCCAGGCACCGCCGATGAGCATGGGCGCGTCCAATTGCGGCTCGCTCTGAAGGATTCCGATTTCGTTTACGGCGATATCATGCGGCAGGAGCACGCCGTCTCCG